>VBJR01000161.1 GCA_005880175.1 Chloroflexota bacterium | reverse complement strand
GACACCGCCGCCTCCAGCACCCGACCCAGGTGCCCCAGCGCACGCCGCATCCGGCCCGCCTCGAACAGGTCCGTGCTGTACCGCACCGTCACCCGCCACCCGTCCGGGCGCTCCTCGACGTCGAACGCCAGGTCGTACGGCGACATGCCGCTGTCCACAGGGACCCGCTCGACCGCCAGCCCGTCCAGCGCGGGCACCGCGCCCGGCGCCTCCTCGTACGCGACCAGCACCTGGAACAGCGGGTTCCGGCTCAGGTCGCGCTCCGGCCGCAGCTCCTCGACCAGCCGCTCGAACGGCACGTCCTGGTTGGCCAGCGCCTCCAGGCTGCGCGCCCGCACCTGCTCCAGCAGCTGCGCGAACGTGGTACCGCCCGCCAGGTCGAGGCGGATCGCCCGCAGGTCGCCGCTCGCGGTCACGGTCCCCAGCACGACGTCCCGCTGCCCGCTGTACCGGGACAGCAGCGCCGCCACCGCCGCCGTCAGCACGTGGGAGACGGCGCACCCGGCGCGCTGGGCCGTGGTCGCGATCCGGTCGGTCACCTCGCAGGGGACGTACGCGAACTCGGTCGCGGCGGCGAATCGCTGGACCGGGGGCCGCGGATGGTCCGTGGGCAGCTCCAGCGTCGGCGCCCCCGCCAGACGCGCGCGCCAGTAGCCGAGCTGCCGCTCCAGCTCCGCGGCCCCGGGCCGCTCCCGGGCCGCCGCCTGTCCCGGGGGCGACGCCGTCCCGGACCGGCGCGCCTCGTATCGCGCGCACAGCTCCGCGGCCAGCACGCCCGCCGGCGGGCCGGCGGACGCCACGATCAGCAGCACCTGGTCGTGCTCGCCCAGCCGCCACAGGCTGGCGCGCGCCAGCGGCTCGCGCTCGGCGTCGAACGGCTGACTCGCCTCCCGGCTCAGGCCGGCCGCCAGCGCGACCTCCACGCCCGGCTGGCCGCCCAGGTCGTGCCGCCGCAGCTCGAGCTCGCGGCCGGCCGCGACCAGGGCGTGGCGCTCGGCGAGCTCCCGGAGGCTCTCCTCCAGCGCGCGCTGGTCGAGCTCGCCGCGCACGCGCAGCGCCACCGGCACGTTGTGCACGGGGCTGCCGGTCACGCCACGCGCTCCTCGGCGCGGTCGAGCAGGGTGGCGAGCCAGCTGGCCGCGTGGGCGAGCTGCGCCTCCTGCTGCGAGGTGCCCCCGCTCAGGTGCGGCGCCACGTCGCTGACCGGCGGCAGGCTGGCCAGCACCTCGATCGCCTGCCAGAAGCGCCGGCTGTCCCAGCGCGGCGCCGGCTCTGCGGCCGGGGGAGCGGCGGGGCGGGCGGCGAATCGCTGGCGGCGCTCGTCGGCGAACCGCTTGCGCTCCTCGTCGATCACGCGCTTCACGGCCAGCTCCTCGCCGGCGTGGGGCGCCTCGGTCAGGCGGGCGCGGATCTCGGCGATGACGTCCTCCAGGTGCGACTTGATGTAGCCGGCGACGAACGGGCTGACGTGCGGGATTCCACTGAGCGGTACGCCGTCGCGGATCGCCAGCATCACGTGCGCCTGGTCGAGGAGCTCGTACGAGCGGCGCCGGCTCATGTTGAACTCCTGGCGCACGTAGTGCTCCCAGGACCGGTAGCCGAGCGCCGCCGCGGCGTTGCGCCGGTGGGCCTCGCGGATGAGCAGGCACACGTCGCTGGGCGCGGTGCGGACGCGCGCGGTCAGCTCGCGGGCCTGCGCTCCGTCGAGCGGGGGCGCCGTCGCGGCCGTGGCGGCCTCGGGCGGCGCGACCGGCCGCTCGGCGCGCGCGCTCTCGCGCTCCTCGTCGCGGTCGCCGTTCAGGTAGCGCTCCTGCTCCTGGAGCACGCGCTCGATCGCGTCCGCGATCAGCATGCCGGGACGGAGATCCGGGACGTGGGGTGCAAGCCGAGTTGCCATCGTCTGCGATATCCGCGATTCATCGCGCTCGTGCGCATCTTCCAACTGAGTGAGACAGGCATCCAGCAAGCGCAGCTGTGAACGCTTGTTTTGCAACGCGGAACGAGACGGGAAAAGGGCCATGAACGCCTGTTTCTCTTCGTCAATCCGCAGCAGCGCTGCTGCTACCCCACCAACGATCGAGCGGCAGTCTAGCAGAGGGCGGAGGTTGCCGACAAGGGCATTACAACGTCAACTATTGACGACACGTAGTCATACGGTGAAGCAACGAAGAAACGATCGTATTCATCGGTTGGGGAACATAGTAGGGCCCACGTCAGCGAGCACCACGAGTGGTCCAGTTGCGCATCGAGTGCAGGAGGACAGCGGCTGCGATTGTGTGTCGATTCGGACATCCGACGAGTCCCTGTTTGCGGGCCTGGCGGAGTGGCTGCCTGGCCATCGGCCTGGCACGCGGGAAGGCGCCCCCGCGTCGGGTGTGGGAGTTCAACGAAGGGGGCCCTCCGGTGGGCTAGCATCGGACCACCTCTGGGTGACAACTATGCCACGAACGGACCTTGCCGTACGGGCGCCACGTCTCGACCGGGCTGAGGGGTGGCAGACGTACGGCAAGGCACTGTCGTGAACCACTTGCCACCCAAAGGCAGCATAGTGCTAGCCCATTGGCCGTCCCCTTCGTACGACCTCCCCTCCCGGCCCGAAGGCAGCGGGCTACGCCTTCGTCAGCGGCGCGATCGTGCCGTTGAGGATCTTGACGCCGGTGGTGTCGAAGCGCACGACCAGCTCCTCGTCCGTGCGCGTGAGGGTGCTCTTCATCACCACCCCGTGGCCGAACTTGGGGTGGATGACGCGGTCGCCCTCCTGGTACCGCTGCACCGGCGGGCCCGCCGGCGCCGCCTGGACCTGGCGCTCGACCAGCCGCTCGCGGTAGCCGCCGCGCGGCGGCGCCACCGGCGCCGCACCGCGCCGGGGCGCGGCCAGCAGCGTCTGCGGGATCTCCGTCAGGAAGCGGCTCGGGAAGCCCGGCTGCGCCTGCCCGTACAGGTGCCGGCGGAACGCGCACGTCAGGTAGAGGCGGTCCTGGGCCCGGGTGATGCCCACGTAGCACAGGCGCCGCTCCTCGGGCAGCTCGCGCTCGTCCTCGACGGCGCGGCGGTGGGGCAGCAGGTTCTCCTCGACGCCGACCAGGAAGACGACCGGGAACTCCAGGCCCTTGACCATGTGCAGCGTGATGAGCGTGACGCCGTCGTCGTCCTCCGCGTACGCGTCCACGTCCGAGCGCAGCGTCACCTCGGTCAGGAACAGCTCCAGCGCCTCGGCCAGGTCTTCGTGCGTGTCGAACTCCTGGGCCAGGCCGCGCAGCTCCTGCAGGTTCTCGATCCGCGCGTCGCCCTGCGGGGTGCCGTCCGCGTAGTGCCCCTCCAGGCCGGTGACCTCGATCACGTGGTCGATGAGCTCGCTCGGCGGCAGCGCGCCGACCGTCGCGCGCAGCGACTCGAGCTGCTGCCGGAACCGCTCCAGCGGCGCCTGCGCGGCCCGGGGCACGCCCGGGACGGGCTCGATGCTCGCCAGCACGTCCAGGATGGTCGCGCCGCGCTCGGTCGCGGCGGTCACCACCGCGTCGACCGTGACCGGCCCGATCTTGCGCCGGGGCACGTTGACGATGCGGGAGAAGCTGACCGCGTCGGCCGGGTTCTGCACCACGCGGAGGTACGCGAGCAGGTCCTTGACCTCGCGCCGCTCCCAGAACCGCACGCCCCCGACCAGCCGGTACGGGATGCGGCGGCGGCCGAACACGTCCTCGAACGACCGCGACTGGGCGTTGACGCGGTAGAGGACGGCGAAGTCGCTGTAGCGGCGGCCCTCGACGCGGCGGAGCCGGTCGATCTCGTCCGCCACGTACTCGGCTTCCTCGACCTCGTTGTAGAGCTGCGCCGCGCTCACCCGCTCGCCGCCCACGCGGTCGGTCCAGAGCCGTTTCGGGGCCCGCTCCGCGTTGTGGCGGATGACGTGGTACGCCGCGTCCAGGATCGCCTGCGTCGAGCGGTAGTTCTGCTCCAGGTGGACGACCGTGGCCTCCGGGTAGTCCTTCTTGAAGTCCAGGATGTTGCGGACGTCGGCGCCCCGCCACCCGTAGACGGAGTTGTGCGTCACCAGCCCGCCCGCGACGAAGTTGTGCGTGCGGTCCACGTCGATGTCGTAGACCCACTCGTCGAGGTCCACGCGCTCGGCCCGCTCGACGACGTCGTAGCCGCCGTCCGCGGTGAACATGGCCATGCCGGGGCGGACGTCGCTGGCGGGTGAGAACGGCAGCGGCTCGTCCGGGGCCAGGCGGGCCTGGAGCGCCACGGCGGGCGCGGCGGCGGCGCGCTGGAGCAGGTCGCCGAACTCGTCCGCCTCGGCGTAGCGGCCGCCCACGTGGAGCCGGTGGGCGCCCCGCAGGCGCGCGCCGCACAGCTCGACGACGGCGGGGGCGGTCAGCGGCGCCGCGTGCCGGGGACCGGCGAAGTGCGTGTGCTCGGGCGTGCTGACGACCCGGCGGCCGGCGCGCGTGGTGATCGCGACGCCGGATCCCCGGGACCAGCTCCGGTGGGCGCGCAGCACGCGCGCGGGCCGGAACTCGCCGCTGCCGAAGCCGGAGCGGACCAGGTCGCCGGGCCGCACGGCCTCGATCGGCCGGGTCGTGCCGTCGGCCATCGTGACGGGCGTGCCGGCGACCAGGCACTGGTCGTCGTCGCCGACCACCGCGAGGTTGCGATGGGCCTCGGCGACGAGCTTCACCAGCATGTACTGCGCGTGGTTCGTGTCCTGGTACTCGTCCACGAGCACGTGGCGGAACCGGTCGCGCCAGCGATCGCGCGCCTCCTCGTCCGTCTGCAGGAGCCGGACCACCTTGACGATCAGGTCGTCGAAGTCGAGGCCTCCCGAGCGCTGGAGGACCAGCTCGTACCGCTCGTAGCAGCGGCGGACGATCTCGTCCTGGTACGTGCGGTCGGGGAACTGGTCGGGGCCGAGCAGCTCGTTCTTGGCCCGGGAGATCTGGTTGGCGAGCAGGGCCGGCGGGTACTTCTTCGGATCCAGCCGGAGCTCGTCGAGGACCCGCTTGAGGGCGGCCCGGCTGTCGTCGTCGTCGAAGATGGTGAACGAGCGGGGCAGACCCATCCGCTCGGCGTCGCGCCGGAGCATCCGCACGGCGGTGGAGTGGAAGGTGCCGACCCACATCCGGTCGGTGCCCTCGACCAGCCGGCCGACGCGCTCGCGCATCTCCCGGGCGGCCTTGTTCGTGAACGTGACGGCCAGCAACCGGTCGGGCCAGACCTTGCGCTGGGCGATCAGGTTGGCGATCCGGGTCGTGAGGACGCGGGTCTTGCCGCTGCCCGCGCCGGCGAAGATGAGCAGCGGCCCCTCCAGATGATCGACCGCCTCCCGCTGGGCCGGGTTCAGGCCCTGGATGAGCTCCTCGAGGGCGGCATGCTGGAGCTCGGGGGCGGCCATGAGTCGGTCAGTCTACGAGGTCCCCCGCGCCAGGGGGGCCGTCACTTGCAGCCCCAGGCGCCGGCGCCGCCGTGGCTGTACTTGTAGGCCGCCGCGCTGGCGTTGGCCGTCGGGTCGTAGATGTCCTGGCCCCCGTACGGGGTCGCCTTGAACGTGGACATCAGGAACTGGAACAGCCCGTAGTACGGCCCGGCCCCGTTGTAGGCGCGCGGGTTGTAGCCCGACTCGCACTTCGCGACCCGCAGGCCCCACGCGACGGCGGTCGCCCCCAGCGGGGTGAACACCTTCGTGATGATGTCCTGGACGGTGCCCGCCGGGTAGCTCGGGATCGAGGTCGCGGCCGGCTGCGCGAACGCGGAGGTGCGCGCGGCCTTCGCCCTGGCAGCCTGCGCGGCGGCCGCCGCCTGGGCCGCCGCGGCGGCCTCCTGGGCCAGCAGGCGCCTGTTCTGCCACTCCTCGACGCGCCCGGACGACTCGATCGGGATGGTCGCGTGCGGCGGCATCATGTTCATCGGGCCCAGGTTGGCCGCGGGTCGCACACCCAACAGCGTGATCTGGTGCGGGGCCCGGGATGTGACCGTCACGCCCACGGCAAACACGACCGTGACGGCCAGCATGGCGAATCGCAGCAGCTGCTCCAAGTCGCTCCTCCTGCGGCCCAGCTCTACCCCCAGGCCGCGTCACCCGAGCACCTGATGGCAAAACGCGGTCCGGAGACCCCGCTCGGGCTGTCGCGTGATAGCGATCGGGCGCCACCGTAGCAGACGGTGGCCGGCGAACACAAGATCTCCCCGCCCAACCCAAACGTCCGTTCGGCCGGCTCCCGGGCAGGTTCCGACCATACTTGTCGCCATGAACGTGGTGCTGCCCCTGGCCTCGTGCCTGGTCAGCGTGGTCTTCGCCGCGCTGGTGCTCGAGCAGTGGTGGCAGCGGCGGCGCCCCTTCCAGCTCGTGTGGGGCGCCGGCCTCCTCTGGTACGCCATCAGCTCGGGCACGCAGTTCGCCACACCGGCTTCGGGCACTTCGCGGGCGTCTCGATCGCGCTCGGCGGGCAGTTCGCGTGGCTCAGCCAGCTGGCCCTGATCGAGGCCGGCCACCCGACCGCCTGGTCCAACGTCTGGCTGGTCATCGGCCTGTCGGCGCTGGTCGGCGTCGCGGTCGTCGTGGCGACGGCGCGCCGCCGCGAGCTGGGGGCCCACGTGGCGATGGCCGCGCTGGCCGCCGCCTCGGTGCTGGTCGCCGGCCTGACGCTGACCGCCTCGCTGGCCACGCCCGGGTACGCGCTCGACCCGATCACGCACGTGCCGGTGGGCACGGCGGTGCCCGGCTACCTGCGCATCCTGACCGGCCCCTTCAACATCGCGGGCGCCCTGTGCCTGGTGTTCGGCGCCGTCTTCTCCGTCTACGTGTACATGCCCAAGCGCAAGGTGCTGCGCGGGACCGTCGGCACCCCGGTGCTGGGCCAGCTCCACCGCGTGCTGGCCGTCGTGGTCAACCTGGTGGCGTCGGTGCCGCTCGCCGCGCGCGCGCTGGCCGCCGGGCGGCTGAGCTCGCGGGTGCCGGCGACGGTGCTGATCGCGCTCGGCGGGTTCGTGCCCAGCGTGACCAGCGGGCTGGAGCGGTTCGGCGTCACGTGGGCCTTCGCGCTGGGCGAGCTGCTGGGCGTGCTCCTGATCTTCGCCGGGTTCCTGGTCAGCGAGGAGGTCTTCCGCCGCCGGCCGTTCGGCGTCGCGGCTGCCGCCCGAAATTGACAGCCCGGGAGGATGACTTCCGCGGCCGATCGTCGGAGACTGGCCTCACGACGGATCGCCCCAACCTGGAGAGAGGAGTCATGCAGCAGCTGGACATCACCGCTGAGGTCGCCGCGGACCGCGCCGCGATCGACGCCGAGGTAGACGGGCGCACCCTGCCCAGCGCGTTCGCCGACACGGTGGCGCGGCTCGGTGACGCCGTGGCGCTGAAGTGGCGCACCGCCGACGGCTGGCAGGCGCTGACGTGGCGCCAGTACCGCGAGGCGGTGGCCGAGGTCGCGCTCGGCCTGGGCTCGCTGGGGTTCGGCCCCGGCCAGTTCCTGCTCCTGTGGTCGCGCAACCGGCCCGAGCCCCAGATCGCGGACCTGGCCGCGCTCCACGCCCGCGGCTGCCCGGTCTCGCTGTACAACACGCTGGCCCCGGTGCAGGCGGCGTACATCGCCAACCACTGCGAGGCCACGATGGCGGTGGTCGAGGACCGCGGCTTCCTGGCGAAGCTGGAGGCGGTGCGCGACCAGCTCCCCCACCTGCGCCGCGTGATCCTGCTCGAGGGCGAGCCCGGGCCCGGCGAGGAGTGGCTCACCACGTGGGAGGCGGTGCGCGCGGCCGGGCGGGCCGAGGCCGAGCGCCGGCCGGGCGCGTTCGAGGACTCGTGGCGGCAGGTGACGCCGGACGACCTGGCGACGCTGATCTACACGTCGGGCACGACCGGGCCGCCCAAGGGCGTGATGATCCCGCAGCGCAACGTGCTCTGGCTGGGCTCGGCCAACAACCGGGTGCTGCCTCCGGAGGGCGAGACCGGCCGCCTGATCTCCTACCTGCCGCTGGCCCACGCCACCGGCCGGACCGTGGACCACTGGCTCGGCCTGCTCAACGGCGGCACGATCCACTTCTGCCCCGACCCCACGAAGCTGTTCGAGTACGCCCTGGAGGTCCACCCGACCGTGCTGGTGGGCGTTCCCCGCATCTGGGAGAAGCTCCACGCGGGCCTGACCGCCGCGATCGCGGCCGACCCCGACGCCGCCCGCCGGCAGGCCGTCGAGACGGCCATCGCCGTGCGCCGCCAGGCGGTGCGGCTGCGCCAGGAGGGCCGGGAGCCGCCGGCCGAGCTGGCCGCCGGCGCCGAACGCGCGCTGCCGGTGGCCAGGGCCCTCCTCGCCCGGGTCGGCCTGGACGAGTGCGAGCAGGCGGTGACCGGCGCGGCGCCGCTGGACCCGGCGATCATCGAGTTCTTCCAGGCGCTCGGCCTCTCGATGACCGAGGGCTGGGGGATGACCGAGCTGACGTGCGCGGCCACGATCACGTCGATGGACCGGGTCCGCAACGGCACGGTCGGCTACGCGTACCCCGGCATCGAGGTCCGGATCGCGGACGACGGCGAGGTCCTCGTGCGCGGCCCCATCGTGATGGCGGGCTACTACAAGGACCCACAGAAGACGGCCGAGGCCATCGACGCGGACGGCTGGATGCACACCGGCGACATCGGGACGATGGACGCCGACGGCTACGTGAAGATCGTCGATCGCAAGAAGGAGCTCATCATCACGGCCGGCGGCAAGAACATCTCGCCGGCCAACGTCGAGCACATGCTGCTCCAGCACCCGCTGATCGGCCAGGCGTGCGCCATCGGCGACCGCCGCTCCTACGTCACGGCGCTGCTGGTGCTGGACGCGGAGATGGCGCCGGTGTGGGCGAAACGGCGGGGCCTCGATGCGGGGTCCGCGGCGGACCTGGCCGCGCATCCCGAGGTGCTGGCGGAGGTGGAGCGGGCCGTGGCCGCCGCCAACGAGCACCTGGCGCGCGTGGAGCAGGTCAAGCGTTTCACGATCGTTCCGGCCGAGTGGACGCCGGAGTCGGGCGAGCTGACGCCGACCCTGAAGATGCGCCGCCGGGTGATCGTGGACCGCTACGCCGCCGAGATCGAGGCGATGTACGCCTGAGGCCGGCGGCGACCGCGCCGTCGTAACCGGGCGCCGTATGTTCGAGGCGTGATGGGCCGCCGGCCGCTGCCGCTGCTGCTCGCGGTGGGCGTGGCCCTCTTCCTCGGCCTGGCCCCGCGGCCGGCCGGCGCGCACGCCACCGTGCTGTCGTCCACCCCGCGGGCGGGCGAGGAGCTGCGAACGGCCCCCGGCGTGGTGGTGCTGACGTTCTCGCAGCCGCTGGACATCCGGCTCTCGCGGGCGTCGGTCGTGGCGCCGAACGGGCAGCGGTTCGACCAGGGGTCGGTGTCCGAGCAGGAGGTCCGGGTGCCGGTGACGTCCAACCTGCCCGGCATCTACCAGGTGAGCTGGACGTCGGTCAGCGCGGTGGATGGCCACACGCTGAGCGGCGGCTTCCGGTTCGGGGTTGGCGTGTCGCCGGGCGCCGGAGCCGTGGACGCGCCGCTGCCGGGCACCGGCGACCTGGCGCTGGCGGCGCTCCGCGGCCTGGAGTACGCGGGCCTGCTGCTGGCCGTCGGCCTGCTGCTGGTGCTCCACCTGGCCACGCTGACGCCGCGGCTGGACTGGGTCCGGGGCGCCGTCCCGCTGGCCCTGGCCGGGACGGCCGCGGCCGGCCTGGCCGTCGTCCTGGGCGAGGCGCTGCTGGCCGCCGGCGGCCCCTCGCTCGACGGCGTGTCCGCCTACCTCGGCTCGGGTCCGGCGGGCTGGTCGCGGCTGGGCCGGGTCGCGGCCGAGGCCGCGGCCGTCCTCGTCGCGCTGCGCTGGCCCCGGCTGGCCGTGCTCCCGCTGGCGGCGGCGCTCGTCGCCCTGGCGGCGGCCGGCCACGCGGCGGCCGTGCAGCCGCCCGCCCTGGGCGTGGCGGTCACGGTCCTGCACCTCGCCTCCGCCGGACTGTGGGCCGGCGGCATCCTGGCGCTCGCCGCGCAGCGGCCGCCCGGGGGCTGGCGCGGCCGCGAGGGCCGGCGCCTGCTCGTCCGGTTCTCGCCGGTGGCGCTCGCCGCCTTCGCGGTCACGGCGGCGACGGGCGTGCTCCAGGGCGCCGAGGAGCTGAGCGGCCTCGGCGACCTGGTCGCGACCGCGTACGGGCAGGTGCTGAGCCTCAAGGCCCTGGCCGTGCTGCTGATGGTGCCGCTGTCGGTGCTGGCCTGGCGCCGCCTGTTCCCCGCCCCCCGCGTGGAGGCCGGCCTCGCGCTGGTCGTGGTCGCGGCCTCGGCGCTGCTGGCCGCGTTCCCGCTGCCTCCGGCCCGCTTCCAGGAGGCCCAGGCGGCGCAGGCGGGACCCGAGGCCGCGCTCGCGCTGCCCACGGACGCCGACCTCACGATGGCGTCGAGCGTCGGCGACGTGCTCGTCGGCCTGACCCTGCGGCCGGGGCGGCCGGGCCCGAACACCGCCTGGCTGTACGTCCTGCCGATCGGCGGTGAGCCGGCCGCCTCCCGGCTCGCGGTGACGGTGACCGCGGCGGGCCACCAGGAGACGGTCCGCCGCTGCGGGCCCGCGTGCCGGGCGGCCGGCGTGGACCTGCGCGGCGGCGAGTCGCTGACGGTCGGTGTCGCGGGCGCCGGCACCGCGTCGTTCCGCGTGCCCGCGCTGCCCGCCCCGAACGCGCGGGGCGTGGTCGACCGCGCCCAGCAGGCGATGCACGCGCTGCGCACGTACCGGCTCGACGAGACGCTCCGCCCGGCGAAGGTGCCGCTGTTCGTCCAGTACGCGTTCCAGGCCCCGGACCGCCTCGAGTACCAGGTCCGGGGCGGCGGCCAGAGCGTGATCGTCGGCCAGCGGCAGTTCTCGCGGGACGGCCCGACCGGGCCGTGGCAGTCCGTGACCATGCCGGCCGTCCAGGTCCCCACGTTCATCTGGGACGGCGCCGCGCCCGTGGCGGTGCGCGCGCTCGACGCCGGGGCCGCCGGGGCGCTCCAGGTCGTGTCGTTCTACGAGTCCCTGGACGGCGTGCCGGTCTGGTTCCAGCTGTCGGTGGACGGTCAGGGGCTGGTCGAGCAGGCATCCATGCGCGCCCAGGCCCACTTCATGACGCACCGCTACTACGACTTCGACGCTCCCCTGACCATCGTCCCGCCCACCGGCTAGCCGCGTTCGGCTAGGGTGTGACCATGGCGCTGGCGGCCGTCTTCTTCGACGTCGGCGAGACGCTGGTGGACGAGACGGAGCTGATGGGGGGATGGGCGGACTCGGTCGGCGTGCCCCGCCTCACGTTCTTCGCCGCGATCGGCGCGGTGCTGGCCCGGAGGACCGGGCTGGCCTCGCCCCACCCCGACCGGCCGGTGCTGCGCGAGGTCCTGCGGATGGTCAGGCCCGACCTCGACGTCGCCGACGCGGTCCGGCGCCGGGGCGGCGCCCAGGTGTTCTCGGTGGAGCATCTGTACCCCGACGCGCTGCCGTGCATGCTCGCCGTCCGCGAGCTCGGGTACCGGGTCGGCATCGCCGCCAACCAGCCGGCGCTCGCGGACGCCGTCGTGCGCAGCAGCGGCCTCCCGTTCGAGTGGCTGCTGATCTCGGACGTCGAGGGGGTGAGCAAGCCCGACCCGGCGTTCTTCGACCGCATCCTGGACATCAGCGGCCTGCCCGCCTCGTCGATCGCGTACGTCGGGGACCGGGTGGACAACGACGTGGTGCCGGCCGTCCGCGCCGGCATGGCGGCGGTGCACGTCCGGCGCGGGCCCTGGGGCGTGGTGCAGGCCGGGTGGCCGGAGGCCGACCTTGCCACCCTGCGGCTGGGCTCCCTGGCCGAGCTGCCGGGCCGGATGCACGAGCTGGCCGAGATGCGCCGCCGCCAGGCCGGCTGACCCGGCGCCGCGGCTAGAGCGGGGCGAGCACCCGGAGCACCGACCGGCCGCCGGCGCTGGCCAGGGGCAGGTAGACCAGGTGGGTGTTGGGGTCGATCGCGACCGAGTGCGCGTCGGGCCCGGCGAAGCCGCGGGTCAGCACGGCGGGCTCCGCGCCGGCCGTGTCCACGACCGTGAGGACGCCGCTCTCCGACGCCACGTACAGCCGGTGCAGCGCCAGGTCGATGCCCAGCAGGTCGGGCCCCGTGCCCACCTCGATCGGCGGGTCCATGGCGCCCGTGCCCAGGTCGATCCCCTGCAGGCGGGCGTTCCCGCCGCAGCTCACGAACGCGCGGTCCAGGCTGGAGACGTCCACCTGCACGCCGTCAGCGTCGTCGCAGCCGGGCAGCGGGTAGCGCGCCACGACGGCCAGGGAGGTCGCGTCGATCGCGACCAGCGCGCGCCCGCCGGCGACCGGGACCAGCACCCGGCCCGACGCGGGATCCACCTCGGTGTCGCTCGGGCCGTCGCCGACATCCACCCGCGCCATCGCCCGGTTGCTCCGCACGTCCACCACCGTCTCCGCCGCGCCCGTGCCGTCGGCGACGAACAGGCGGCCGGCCGAGGCGGCGTACGCCACGCCGTCGGGCCCGGAGCCGGTCGGCACCCGGGCCACGACCCGGGCGCTGGCCAGGTCGATCACCGCCACCTCGCCGCGCGCCTGGGCGCCGGCGTACAGGCGGCCGATGGAAGACGCCAGCGCCAGGCCGTGCACCGACTCGATCCCCGGCACGGTGGCCACCACGCGCTGCTGCTGGGTGTCCACGACCACCACCTCGCTCCCGCCCTGGTGGGCCAGGTACAGCCGGCTCGTGCGCGGGTCGAACACCTGGTAGGACCAGCGGGAGGCGCCGCCGGGCAGCGGCAGGTCGGCCACGGTCCGGTAGCCCGGCACGGCGGCGGCGACGCTCGGGCCCGGGGCCGCGCCGGCCGCCGCGCACGCGGTCAGGAGGACCGCCAGCGCCGGGCCGACGAAAGCCGTCAGGCGTCGCACCATTCCAGCATCGCAGAGCGGCCACCCCTTGACGTGCTATATCGCTGCTCGTGAGCACCGGAAGAGAGATGGAAGGCCGCGTCGCAATCGTCACGGGCGCCAGCCGCGGCATCGGGGCCGCGATCGCCATGCGGTTCGCCGCAGCGGGGGCGGCCGTGGCCGTGTCCGCGCGGACCGAGGTCGAGTCGGACGACCGGCTCCCGGGCACGATCCACGAGACGGCGGGCGCGATCAGCGCGGCCGGCGGCCGGGCCGTGGCCATCCGCGCGGACCTGGCCTCGGCCGCCGACCGGCGGCGCCTGGTCGAGACCGCCGAGGCCGAGCTGGGACCCGTGGACGTGCTGGTCAACAACGCGGCGGTGACGTGGTTCGTGCCGGTCGCGGACTTCCCACTGCGGCGGTTCGAGGTGATGTTCGAGGTGCAGGTGCGGGCGCCGTTCGAGCTGGCGCAGCTCGTGCTGCCAGGCATGCGCGAGCGCGGCAGGGGCTGGATCCTCAACATCTCGTCCGGCGCCGCCCGGCATCCGCAGGGGCCGCCCTACGGACCGCGGGCGGGCCGGGGCGGCACCGTCTACGGCATGTGCAAGGCCGCGATCGAGCGGTTCTCGACCGGCCTCGCCGCCGAGGTGTACGACGCCGGCATCGCGGTCAACGCCCTGTCCCCGGCCCGCGTGGTCGCGACGCCCGGCGTGGTGGTCCACCGCCTGATCCCGCCCGGCCAGGAGGACCAGGCCGAGCCGGTGGAGGTCATGGCCGACGCCGCGTTCGCCCTCTGCACGGGAGACCCGCGAACCCTGACCGGCCGGGTGACCTACAGCCAGGCACTCCTGGAGGAGCTGAAGGCCTGACCCTGTGCTAGGCTGTGCGCCAGCGTCGGCCCGGCGGCCGGCGCCTGGCGTGGAACAGCTCATACACGCACGCCGCCAGGCCATCGCGGGGGTGGCCGCCCAGCACGACGTCGACGGCATCCGCTGGTGGCCGCCGACCGCCGCCCCGACCTGGGCCGACTTCGTCGTCGAGGGGGTGCCGGGCAGCCTGCCGGCCTTCCGGGCCGACCTGGAACGGGCCCTCGGGTGCCGGGTCGCGATCTACCTCGCCGACATGCTGTCGGGCGACGCCTGGCAGCGGATCGCCCCCCAGACCGTCCTCGTCTGAACCTCCCGGTGCTGACAGACTCGCCACCTGGGCACTACGCTTGTCCACGTCCGCCTGCTGACCGAAGTGAGGCAGCCATGAACCATCTTGCATACGTTCTCGAAACATCCGTCCAGCTCCCGACGTTCGAGCAGCTCGACCTCGGCCAGGTCCTGCTCCGGCTGCTCGGGCTCCTCCCCCTGATCGGCGGCTACCTGCTGGCCCGCGAGGGCAGGGGGAACCTGCTGTTCGAGGTCTGCGCCGTGCTGCTGCTGGTGCTCGCCACGGTGATCCCGTTCGAGTCGGCCGCCAACCTGACGCTCACCACCGTCCTGAACGACTTCGTCGCCCGGTGGCCCGTGATGGTGTTCCTGCTGGGCCTGGCGTTCGTGCGCGACGGCGGCTGGAAGATCGTCCTCGGGGTGGTGCTGATGGCGGTCTCCGGCCTCGTCCTCATCCGCTGAGCGAGCGGCCGAGGACGAGGCCGGAGATCACATGTCCTCGCCGCCCTTGAGGCCGATCTCGATCAGGTGCCGGAGGGTGTCCGTGGGCAGGCCTCCGGGCGGGATCTTGGCGGGCACCTCGGCGTCCACCTGCAGCGTGCGGAGCTGATCGTCCGTCACGTCGACGGCTTTCAGCGCGGGGTTGCGGCGGAACCGGCCGGGCGCGGACTCCACGAAGAACGGGACCTGGTCCCCGTCGGGCAGCTCGACCCCGACCGAGCGAACCAGGTGCCGCACCTGCTCACGTCTGCGCGCGGTAACGGCGCGCCTCCTGTCGTATTGCTGATCGGTCATAGGCATGCTTCGCTCCTCGGGCGGTAAGCCCGTGCCGACTATACGAGCCTTCTCACTACAGCCGCTTCGGGCGACCCCGGTTCCTCCAGATCGCGACGAACCGCCAGTGACTGTGCCGGTGGCCCTCGTCGTCGGAGAACTCGTCCAGCGCGAGGCCATCGACGTCGTAGTCCGCGAGCAGCTCGCGCGCTCCCACCTCGTCGCAGTAGTGGTGCACGACGCCCGCCTCGGGGCCCCGCTCCTGCCGGTACGTCGAGGGCTCCAGGCGCTCGCCCTCGCCGTGCTTCCAGGCGCGCGTCGAGAGCAGCGTGCCCACCAGCACCCCCTCGTCCCGCAGCACGCGCCCGGCCTCCGCGATCGCCCGCCGCACGTCGGCGGTGACGCAGTGATAGAGCACGTGGTGCGCGATCACCGCGCCGAAGCTGCCGTCGGCGAACGGCAGCGCGCGCATGTCCGCCAGCACCACGCGGACGGCGCCGCCCTCGTCCCGCAGCAGGTCTCGCGCGCGGGCCAGCCCGTGGGGGGCGAGGTCGGTCCCGTACGCGGCGAACCCGTGGCGCTGGAGCCAGAGCAGATGGCGGCCCGCGCCGCAGCCGACGTCCAGCACCGGCGTGGCGCGCGGCGCGGCCAGCCCCTCCAGGGCGCGGGTCACGAACGACTCGGGTTCGTCGGGGACGGGCAGGAGCGCCGGGTCCGCGTACAGCTCGTCCCACGTGGGCATGGATGAGGAGCCTAACGCCTTGCGGCGGGGCGGCGAGCGCGGCCGCAAGGGTGTCGAGCGACGTCAAGCGACACACTGCTTAACACAACGTCAAGCCGGGGTGACGTCGAGGCCCGATTTCGGCCCGCAAGGCGGGCGTCAAGTCTGGTGATTGACGAAATGGGGTCCGATTACTTAACTTGTGTGTGGGCCTCTGCTTAGCTACCGTGCGGAGGCCGGTGGGGGAAGGGAAAGCGGCGTTCCAGGCCGCTGAGTACCGTCTGGCCAGCGCAGGGGGAGCGTTGGCCGGCGGTGCTCGGCGGACCTGGCGCAGCTGACCCGTTGGCGTCCGGAGAGGGTGGCTTCGGCCACCGCTCCGGGCGTCTTTTTTTCAGACGGGCGCGATCTCCTCGCGAGCCAGCGCCGCCGCCGCCGGCGCCGCCAGCCTCAGGCCCTCACTCCACGCCCGCCCGGCGGCCGGCCCGACCGCGCGGCGGGCCTCGGCGAACCAGCCCTCCTCGATCCGGCGCGACCACGGCGGCTGCGGCGTGCCGATCGACTCGCGGATGCCCGCCGCCGCCCCGGCCAGGCGCAGCGCCCGCTCCGCGTGGCCGCGCCGCGCGGCGATGCAGGCGAACCCCTCCAGGCACTCGACCAGGCACTTCGGGGCGTCCATCGCCTCCACGATGGCCAGGCTCTCGCCGAAGTGGCCGGCCGCCCCGGCCACGTCGCCGCGGTAGAGCGCGAGCATGCCCAGGTTGGCCAGGGAGTTGGCCACACGGGTCGGGTCGCCCAGCGTGCGCATGATCCGCAGCCCCTCCTCGAGCTGGACCAGGGCGGTGTCGTGGTCGTCCAGGTACGCCGCCATCACGCCCAGGTTGTCCACGAGGATCGCGATCGCGCGCTGGTCGCCCAGCTCCCGCGCCTGCGCCAGGCTCTCGGTGAAGTACGCCCGGGCGGCGGGCCAGTCGCCCAGCCGGGACGCCGCGACGCCGAGGTTCGTCAGGCAGGCCTGGATGCCGGGACGCTCGCCGAGATCGCGCCAGATGGCCAGGCTCGCCTCCAGCCAGGCCCGGCCGCCGGCGGTGTCGCCCTGCTGCAGCGCCACCCGGGCCGCCACGTCGAGCGTCCGGGCCCGGATGGCAGTCGGCCCCAGGCCGCCGGACGCGCTCACCGCCTCCTCCGCCCAGACGCGGGCCTCGCCGAGGTGACCGCGGATGGACCAGAACCACTCCAGCGCCCGCACCAGGCGCAGGCGGTCCTCGACGTCCGCCTGGCGGCCGGCCTCGAGCGCGGCGCGCAGGTTGTCGTGCTCGTCGGCCAGCCGCGCCAGCCAGGCCGGCTGACCGGGCCCGCTGAGCTCGCCGGCGGCCCGCTCGGCCAGCGCCAGGAAGAACGCCAGGTGGCGGCGGCGGACCGCGTCCAGCTCGCCGGCCTCGGCCAGCCGGTCCGACGTGTATCGCCGGATGATGTCCAGGCAGCGGTAGCGCTCGCGCCGCGGGGGCACGGGCATGACCAGCGACTTGTCGGCCAGCCGCGCCAGCACCCCGTAGACGTCGGGCTGGCCGCACACCGCCTCGGCCGCCTCCAGGCTGAAGCCGCCGCGGAACACGGACAGCCGCCGGAGCGCCGCCCGCTCCGGCTCGTCGAGCAGGTCGTAGCTCCAGCTGATCGCCGCGGTCAGCGTGCGCTGGCGGGCCGGCGACGTCCGCGGCCAGAGGACGCTGAAGCGCCGTTCGAGGCCGCGAAGCAGCTCGTCGAACGACAGCAGGCCCACGTGCGCGGCCGCCAGCTCCAGCGCCAGCGGGATGCCGTCGAGCCGCTCGCACAGCAGGCGGAGGCTGGGCGCGTTGTCGCCGGTGAGCTCGAAGTCGGGAGAGCTGAGGGTCGCCCGGTCCACGAACAGGCGCACCGCCTCGAACCGGCGCAGCTCGTCCAGCGGCACGGCTGCCCCCGGCTCCGGCATGGACAGCGGCCCAAGCGCCCACGTCGCCTCGCCCGGCACGTGCAGCGGCTCCCGGCTGGTGCAGACGAACGTGAGCTGCCGGCTCGCGGCCAGCAGCGCCGAGACGGTCTCGGCGCAGCGCTCGACCAGGTGCTCGCAGTTGTCCAGGATCACCAGGCGCTGGCGCCGGCGCCGCGCCCCGGCCAGCTCCGCCGCGACCGCCCGGAGCGGGTCCACGCCCTCGCGGTCGTCGATCCCCAGCGCCTCCGCGACGGCCCTGGGCACCACGTCCGGCTCGACGACCGAGCCGAGGTCCACGAACCAGACGCCGTCCGGGTAGCGGTGCACGACCTCGCCCGCCGCCTCCACGACCAGCCGGGTCTTGCCGCAGCCGCCGGGCCCGGTGACCGTCAGCAGGCGGGCCCGCTGGAGCAGGCGCCGGACCTCGCCCAGCTCGCGCTCCCGGCCGATGAAGTTGGTCAGGAGGACGGGCAGGTTGTGCGGCGTGGGGCCGGCGCCCGCGCGGGCCGAGGCGGCGCCGGGGGCCAGGCCCTGCATGGTCGCCCAGCTCGCGACCTGGGCCCGGTTGTCGAACCCGAGCTTGTTCCGGATGCCCTGGACGTGGCCCTCCGCGGTGCGCTCGGAGATGAACAGGCGCTCGGCGATCTGCCGGTCCGTCAGCCCCTCGGCGACGAGGACGGCCACCTCCCGCTCGCGACGGCTCAGCGGCGGCGAGCCGCTCCTCGAGGTCATCGCTCGAAACCCCGAGATGAGGGTAGCGCCGGACGCGCGGCAGAGCGCCGCACGTCCGGCCGTAAGAGGAGAGGGGTAGTTGGTCGGACTGCCTACGGGGCCAGGCCCATGTCGCTGTCGAGCCAGCGGTTGTCGGCGGTGTTGCGGCGCTCCATGCGGCTGCCCACCTCGTTCTCCTCGTCGTCGTCCGGCTGCAGGTCGCCGGTGCTGGTCAGCAGCATCCACGTCGAGGTGGAGGTCTTGAACACGCCGATGTAGCCGTTCGGCCGCACCTTGAACGGCTCGTCGATCAGGCCCCGCTCGTCGAACCGGGTCTGCCCGCGCGCGGGCGCGGCGGGCTGGAACCACGTCGGGAACACGAAGTCGGTCACCTGGCGGCCGCACTTCTCGTAGCCGTCCTCGTAGCCGGCGCAGGGGTCGCAGACCTCCCGGGCGTAGAAGACGACGGTGGTCGAGTCGGGGTGGCGGAACACGGACTCGTTGCAGTCGGGGTCGGCGAGCATCTCCAGCAGCTCGTGGCTGGCGACGAGCGTCCAGTCCTGGCCGGGCTCGAGCTGGTCCACCATGACGCGGGCCAACGGCTGTCCGGACGACGTCAGGTCGTGGTAGCCGCGGAGGTGGTTGCTGCCCAGCTCCGACTTGACCACGTCGTGGTCCATCAGCACCAGGCCCCACCGGTCGGGGAACTTGACGGGCCGGAACGCCTCCTGCCGGGTCACGAGGTGGAGCTCGGCGTCAACGCCCCACACGGGCGCGAAGTCCTCGCTCACCTGCCGCTGCAGGGCGACCAGGCCGTCGGCGACGTCCTCGTCGGTCAGGTTGCTCGCGTTCACGACCGCGACGTGGATGCACTTCATGAGGTGGAACCTCTCTCTCGGTGGTGGGGGAGTCGGCGCTCGCCCGGGCTGGGACGCGGCGGCTCGGCGGGGAGCAGGCCGCGCGCCACGAGGCCGAGCACGGTGGCGAGCCCGATGTTGACGACGGCGAGGTGCACACCGGCCAGCCGCACGATGCCGAGCGCGACCAGCGCGTTGGTCGCGCTGATCGCGGTCGCGGTGAGGAGGATCAGCTCGGGCGATGGCTGGCACCACCCGGCGATGGTCGCGACCAGACGTCTTCGGGCGCTTCTGCGGGTCGGCACGAGGGCCAGCGTAGGGTTCGCCGTCCCGCCGAACACCCGGATTAGTACGTGTTTCCGCGTACGCTGGCCGCATGTCCGCGGCACCGCTGGTCAGCGTCCGGGGCGAGGCGAACCTCGAGGTGCCGCCCGAGATCGTCCAGCTGGCGATCACGGTCACGGCGCGTGACCCCGGGCGGGAGCGGGCGCTGGAGCTGCTGGCCCAGCGCAACGAGGAGTGCCGGCGCCTGCTGGAGGGCTACGGCGAGGGCGTCGAGCGGGTCGAGACCAGCGGGCTGGCCGTCTACCCCGAGCTGCGCTGGCTCGGCAGGCGCGAGCAGGTGCGCGCGTACCGGGGCACGGTGCGGCTGGACGTGACGGTCGTGGACTTCGCGATCCTGGGCGACCTGGTCGCCCGGGCCGCCGACGGCGACCTGACCACGTTGAACGGCCCGTGGTGGCGGCTGCGGCCGAGCAGCCCGGTCCACCGCCGGGCCCGGCAGGAGGCGGCGCGGGACGCGGTGGCCCGGGCCCGGGAGTACGCGGACGCGGTCGGCGGCCACCTGACCGGCCTGGTCGAGCTGGCCGACGTGGGCCTGACGACGGACGTCCACCCGCCGCCCCAGGTCTTCGCCGCGGCCCCGGTGGGCCTGGCCAGGGCGCGGGGCGGGGAGGCGCCGGAGCCGCCCCCGATCGAGCTGGAGCCGCAGGTCCAGGTGGTCCACGCCCGGGTGGAGGCCCGCTTCACGATGTCGGAGCCGGAGGCGCTGTAGCCGCGAACGGTCTTGCCGTACGTTCGCCACCTCTGAGCGGGCCCATGGGGTGGCCGGGATACGGCAGCAGCCCAATCACCCGCCCCCAGGCGTCGCCCCGCCGACCAGCACCGCGCTACTCGCCCAGCCGGACCAGCAGGCGCGTGCGCAGCTCCGGGTGGCTGCCCGGCTGCGCCTCCAGGATCGCGAGCGACGCCTCGCGGCCATCCAGCCGCACGTCGGCGACGTGGTTCTCGAACCACGGCCCGTGCGTCAGCCGCCACCCGACCGGCGGCCGCGGCGCCCGCGCGGCGGCCGCCATCGTCCTCGTGAGCAGCCGCGCCGCCGGGGTCAGGCTGGCCCGCAGGCCAGCCACGAACCGCCGCTCCAGCCGGTTGCGCATCGGCGACGCCACGAGCTGGTAGATCGGCGCGGCCCCCTCCGGCTGCGCGACCTCGGCCACGTAGCCGAAGTGCACGTCGCCGCCCAGCAGGCAGACCGTCGCCGGAGCCGGCCCCCGCTCCCCGGCCGCCACCTGGCGGGCCAGGTCGAGCAGGCGCCCGAAGCCCGCGCCGAACGCCGCCCAGTGCTCCAGGTCGAGCTCCTGGCGCACCGCCTCGCCCCACCGGGCCGGCCGCCTCCCCCACGCCCCGTCGCAGACGCGCTCGTTCCACGCCTCCAGGTCGTGCAGGGCGGGCGGCAGCAGGACCGGCACAGTGCTGGCGATCAGGAGGTGCCCGTAGTCGCCGCCCAGCTGCTCCTCCAGCCAGCGCCACTCGAAGGCGTCCAGCATGTCCCGGTGCCCGGGCTCCAGCACCCGGCCCGCGCGGGAGTCCACCACCACCAGCCGGGAGCCGCCGAGGTCCCGCCGGCAGCTCCAGCGCACCGCCTCGGGGTCCGCGTGGCCGCGCTCGGCGTGCCCGCGCAGCACCTCGGTGGCGTCCCCGCCGTGCTCCTCCAGCCGGTCCAGCACGCCCTCCTCGGCGCACGCGTCCAGGTCGAGGTTGCCCAGGTGCTGGTAGATCCAGTACGTCATCAGCGCCGCGATCATGCGGTCGTGCCACCAGGGCAGGCGGTCGCGCTCCACCCGCCACGCCAGCGACGTGTTCCAGTCGTCGTGGACGTCGTGGTCGTCGAACATCATCAGGCTGGGCACGGTCGAGAGCAGCCAGCGCAGGGACGGCTCGCTCCACGCGTCGAGGTACAGCGCGGCGAACTCCTCGAAGTCCACCGCCTCGTCGTCGGGGCCGGGCACCGCCGGCCGGCGCCGGCGCAGCAGGTCCCGCACCGGGGCCGGCGGCTGGTCGCTGTAGACCTGGTCGCCCAGGTGCAGCACGAGGTCGGGCAGCTCGGACGCCGGCAGGTGGCGGAGATGCTCCGCGAACGCGGTCAGGGCGTCCACGCCGCGGCCCTCGTCGTGGTGGTCCGGCGACAGCGTGTACGGCGGCGTGTGCGGCCTGGCCAGCCGGCAGGACCCGAACAGCAGGCGGGCCGGGCGCCCCGGCGCGCTCGTCCGGATCGTGCTGGGCGGGTACGCCGAGCCCGGCTCCGGCCAGACCACCCGGCCGTCCAGCGCCACGTCGTACGGCTGGACGGCGCCGGGCGTGAGGCCGCGGACCCGGACCAGCGCGTAGTGGTGGCCGCACACCGCGAACGTGTGGGCGCGACACCCGAGCACCTGGGCGGTGCAGGGGCCGTCCGTCTCGACCCAGATCGTCGCCTCCCGCTCGCCGGCGTATCGGAGCATCGGCCCCAGGAGCAGGCGCGGCATCGGCTGGATTGTAGGGACGGGAGGTTATCGCCCGGCGATCGAGACCGGCAGACCGAGGAACCGCTCCAGGTCCCTCACCGCGCGCGACCAGGCCGTCCAGCAGCACCACGTTGGCCAGGACGCTGTTGCGGGGCAGCGGCGACGTGTCGAGCCGCGGGTCCAGCGCGACGCTGCGGTCCCGGTACGCGACCAGGAACTCGTCGTAGTTGGGCAGGAGGTGCAGCACCGGTCCCGCCGCCGCGGGCGGCGTATCGCCCGGCGCGGACCAGAACGACACGCCGTCGATCGCCTCCTCGGCGAGCGCCGGGCCCGCCAGGGCCACGCCGCGCCGCGCCTCGGCCGCGGTCAGCCCCGACCACCACGTGTAGTCGGCCAGCTGGGCGGGGCCGTGGCTGGTGAAGTAGCGGCGCGCCAGCTCGGCCAGCGCCTCGTCGCGGTCGAGCTGGCGCGACCGGGCCCGGGGCGCCCGCTCGTCCATCAGCGCGTACGTGTGCTGCCTGTCCCGGCGCGGGCCGCTGACGATCAGCGCGTCCAGCTCGGCGAGCATCAGCAGGTGGGTCACGTGCTCGCCGCGCGCCGGCGCGCCCGCCCGCTCCAGGACGGCGCCGAGCTCGGTCCGCGTCAGCGGCGAGCCCGCCTCCAGTGCCGATGCGATGGCGGCATGGCTGCGCCGGACCACCGCCTCGTCGATCCCGAGCTGGCGGTGGCGGGCGCGCATCGAGACCTTCACCCGCGGCGCCGTCAGCTCCAGGAGCCAGCGGACGTCCTCGGGCAGCACGAAGTGCCACGTCGGCCGCATCAGGTGCGTGCGCAGGACCTCGCCCGCGTCGAACAGCCGATCGGCCCCCGCGTCGGTCAGCCCGCCGGTGCGGAGGGCCAGCGCCCACTTGGCGGCGGGGTAGTCCTGCGACTGCACCGCGCCCATCCAGCCGACCGCGTCATGCATCGCGGCGAACGGCTCGCCGGTGAGCCGCTGAGCGCGGAGCCGGCGGGTGGGGATGTCGGACACGGTGCCCTAATGGTGGCCCGTCGCCGCCACCAGCCGCAGGCGGCGGCCGGCCACGCGCAGCTCGACGGTCTGGCCCCGGATCACCGGGAGCGTGTCGGCCTCGATGCCGTCGCCGAACGCGACCAGGCGGTCCGACTCGACGGTGACCGCCAGCGACGTGCCCTCCGCGAGCAGCCCCTCGGTCAGCGTCACCCCGGTCGCGGGCGAGGGCCACGCCTCGCGCACGAACCAGGCCAGCTCCCCCGCGTCGGGCCGGGGCAGCGTCAGCCCGCTGTGCCGCTCCAGCCAGACCGAGCGGCACCAGCCGGTGGCGCCGGTCCCGGTCCCGACCAGCAGGCCCGAGGAGGCCTGGCGCTCGACCCGCCGGTCAGGCAGCCGCACCGTGTACCGCGCGGTCTGGTGCGTGGGCTGGCCGACGTACACCTCGTTGAGCGCGACCAGGCGCTGGCCGTCGTCGGTGACCGCCTCGACCATGGTCCGCTCCTGGACGCGCACCGGCGGCGTCGCCGAGGCCGCCGCCCGGATCAGCGCCGCGGCGGCCATCGGCGCGTGCTGGACGAGGACCCCGGGGTTGCGGCGGGGATCGTCGTTGATCCCGATCACCAGCTGGCCCTCCAGGTACTTGGCGACGTTGGCGACCAGCCCGTCCTGGCCCACGGCGACGACCACGTCGTCCGGCTCGAACAGGAACCGGGGCACGTCGGCCCGCTCCACGCTGCCCCGGCGCCAGTCCACCGGGATCGCCGCGGTGACCGCCCGGACCGCGGCCGTCTGCGCCTCCTGGCCCGCCTCCACCTCCTCCAGCGTGAGGTGGCGCTGGGCCAGGTAGAACTCGGCCTGGCCGCGGGTCGCGTGGCGCGCGCGCATCTCCTGCAGCTCCGTGTGCCGGTAGACGATCACGACGCGCGGGGCCAGGCTCACTCGCGCGCCACCGGCTGCCTCCCGCCGCCGCCGCCGTTGCCCAGGCGCGCCAGCAGGGGCGCCAGCAGGTCGGGCGTGACGACGAGGCTGTCGATCTGGCCCAGGTTGGCGGCGAGCTCCTTGGCGGCCAGCCCGAACAGCGTCGCCTCCGACAGCTCGCGGTACGCTGCCAGCCGGGCCGCCTCGGCCGCGGCGGTGGCCTCGCCCATCGCGCGAGTGCCGTTGGCGCGGGCCTCGGCCAGCAGCAGCTCGCGGCCGGCCTGGGCCTCGGTCTCGATCCGGTTCGCCGCCGCCGTCTCCTCCGCCTGGCGGCGGGCGTTCGCGCCCTGCTGGGCGACCAGCAGCTCCTCGCGCCGGGCCAGCTCGATCCGGCTCTGGAGCTCGTTCTCGCTGATCGTCCGCTCACGCTCCACGGCGACCGCCCGCCGCTCGAAGGTGGCCCGGTCGGCCTCCTGCTGGACCAGCTCCCGGGCCGGGGTCTGCAGCGCCCGCTCCATCTCGGGCTCGGGCCGGATGGCGACCACCCGGACGCCGATGACGGCCAGGCCGGTCTCCATCAGCCTCGCGTCGTCCGCCAGGCCGGCGGCGACCCGCTGCCGGATGGCCGCGACGCCGGTCGCCAGCGCCTCGGTCAGCGTGGTCCGGGCGAGCAGCTCGAGGGCGTGCTGCTGGGCGGACTCGGTCAGCATGCCGGCCACCTGCTCCAGCGGCGTGACTCGCCAGGCGCCGGTGTCCGGGTGGATAGAGAAGTCGATGCGGCTGGCCGCCAGCCCGGGGTCGGTGACGCGGAACGTGACCGTCGCCTGGACGACCACGTCCTGGTAGTCCGCCGTCCGGGCGTGGAACAGCAGCGGCAGCTCGCGGTCGTCGACGGGAACCTCGGACAGGACCGCCGTCAGGGGCCGGAACCAGAACGAGAGGCCGGTCCCCTCGTGGGCCAGCCGGCCGCGTCGCAGGTGTCGCACGTACGTCGTCGGGGTCCCCCGCAGATGCCGGAGACCGGGATAGCTCCTGATGTCTGCCACCGCTCGAACCTCCTTATGGTCACGGTGACCTTAACAGAACGGATCGCCGCCGGCGCACCAGTGGCCCTCCCGTAGGCTGTGCGGCATCGACGCAGCGGACGGCATCCGGCCCGAGAACGACCTCGAGCGGCGCATCGTCGCCGATCCGCGCTGGCGGGCCGGTGTGGCGTGGGGCCGGCCCCGGCCCGGGCACCCCGAGGGCCAGGTCGCGTGCCACGTCCGCGACGTGCTGGCCAACCTCGAGCGCCTCCACCTCGCGCCCGACGCGCGGCGCCGGCTCCGCGTCGCCGCGCTCGTCCACGACGCGTTCAAGGCCGAGGTCGATCCGCGCCGGCCTAGCACCCGCGACAACCACCACGGCGCCATCGCCCGCCGGTTCCTGGAGGGCTACACGGACGACGCCGGCCTGCTCGCCCTCGTCGAGCTGCACGACTAGGCGTACAACTCCTGGCTGGTCGGGCGCCGGCGCGGCGACTGGGAGCGGGCCGAGGCCCGCGCCCGCCGGCTCATCGGCCGGCTCGGTCCCCGGCTGCCGCTGTACCTGGCCTTCTACCGGGCCGACAACGCCACGGGCGACAAGCGGCCCGACCCGCTGGAGTGGTTCGCGGCCCTCTGCTCCCGCGTCTGACCCCCGGCCACCGCGCGCAGGTCAGTCCAGGGGCCCCGCGCCGAGCAGCGGCAGGCACGGCTCCACCCCCTCCAGGACGATGTCGTCGCGGCGCCGACGCTCCCACTCGTCCCGCTCGAGCCGGAACCGCAGGTGGCGGCTGGCGCCCCCCCGCCGCGCCATCAGCTCCTCGCCGTCCAGGACGTAGCCGACGGCCCGCGACACCCCGATCGACGCCGCGTTGTCCGCGAACGCGCTCGACTGCGCGAGCAGGGCGCCCAGGCCGGTGAACGCGAGGTGCAGCACCGCCGCCCGCATCTCCTTGCCGTTCCCTCGCCCCTGGTGCTCGCGGCCCAGCCACGACCCGGTCGCGACCGTGCGGACGTTCGCGAAGTCGTCGGCGTGCACGTCCTGGGCGCCGATGGCCCGTCCCCTCTCGTACACCGCGAACGTCAGACGCCAGCGCTCCGGCCGGCACTCGCCCCGGCAGCGCCAGTGCCACTGGAACAGGCTGCGCTCCAGCTCCGGTGACGGCCGCTCTGTCCACGGGACCGTGAACGGCATGAAGTCCTCGGCGTGCACGCCGGCCGCCGCCACGGCGGCCACCTCGATCAGCTCGTCGTCGCGGGGGATGCGCAGCTCCAGCCGCGGGGTCCGGATCCGCAGGTCGAAGAACGGCCAGAAGGGATTGGGCACATGGACAGTCTGACGAGGTGGCGCGGATCAGTCCACCCGCGGCGCCGGCGCGAGGCGGAAGACCGCGGCCAGCGCCGCGACCTCGACCAGCCAGAGCAGGCTGCCGATCGCCAGGTCGGCCCGCGCGTACACGGCCGAGCCGCTGGCCAGCCCGTCGAGCAGGCTCCACGTGTTGAGGGCGAAGAAGAGCGCGAACGCGATCCGGGTCCACCGCCGGCCGCGGCCGACCGACCAGGCCATCCACAGCCAGAAGCCGACCGCGACGAACGCCGCCACCGCCTTCGGCTCCACCTGGCCGGCCACCACCGCGTGCCACTGGCCGTCCGTCAGGCCCGGGTGGCTCCTGGGCACGCGCGCCGCGACGTCGCCCACGGTGGCCAGGATCGTGACCGCGGCCGCCAGCTCCACCACGGCCCCGAAGCACAGCAGCCGCACCGCCTGGAAGACCGGCCGCCGCGAGCTGGGGACGCCGGGCCGCACCCGCACCGCGCGAGAGCCGGCCAGCAGGACGCCCACCATCTCCTCCTCGTGCTCGCGGCGGAACGACGCCGGGTACCACCGCAGCCACCGCCGGTAGCCGCGCTCCAGCGCCATGGCGTCCGTCACGCGCCGGTGCCCTCCGCCCGGCCCCCGAGCCGGGCGAACGCCGCGGCCGCGTTGTCGCGGAGTCGGGCCGCCTCCGCGGCCAGCTCGGCGCCGCCCTCGGCGGTCAGCCGGTAGTACCGGCGGAGGCGGTTCTCCACGATCTCCTCGCGGTCGATCGCGACCAGCCCGTCCAGCCGCAGCCGGTCCAGCGCCGAGTACAGGGTCCCCGCGCGCAGGCGCACCCGGCCGTCCGAGATCCGGGCCACGTCGGTCAGGATCGCGTAGCCGTGCTGGCTGCCGGCCGCCAGCGCGGTCAGGATCAGGAAGGTCGCCTCCTGCATCGCCCGCTTGACCATGCCGGCAGTATATTCCGCTCAACTGCCGGTGCCGGCGAGCCCGGCGTCGGGCGCGTCCGACGCCGGGCCCGGAGCCCGTCAGAGGGCCCGGCGGCGCACGCCTCCGCGGCGGGCCAGGCCGCCGCTCAGCGCGGTCCAGATCAGCAGGAGCAGGACGGCGCCGACGAAGGCCTCGATGATCAGCGGCAGGACGCCCGGACCCATGTTGATGTTGAACAGGCCGAACAGCCAGCGGCCGAGGAACGCCCCGATCACGCCGATCACCATGTCCAGGAAGATGCCGCCGGCCGTCCCGACCACCCGGCTGGCCAGCAGCCCGGCGATCAGGCCGACCACCAGCAGGACCAGGAAGTCGTTGGTGGCCAGACCACCGAGGTCGATGGTATGGCTCGGAATGTCGATGCCCGGCAAGGTGACGCTCATAAATTCCCCTTGTCCACTTCTATGTACACTGATATAAGCGTTGTCAGTATACGCACATTTCGGACGTCAGGTGGCGTCCCGCACACGGGCCACGAGCCAGTCGCGCACGCGCCGGTACTCGTCGGTGCGGTGGGCGCGCTCCTCGAACCGGTGGCCCTCGCGCGGGTACACGACCAGCTCCACCTCGACGGCGGCGTCCCGCAGCGCCCGCTCGAAGCCGATCGCGTTGCCCACCGGCACGCGCTGGTCCCGCTCGCCGTGGATGATCAGCAGCGGGGTCCGGGCGCGGCGGGCGTGCCGGACCGGTGAGCGCTCGTCGGTGCGCAGGAACCGCGGCCCGTCCCACGGCGGGCCGCCGGCCAGCGCGGCCTCGAACCCGGGCACGTCGCTCGTCATCGTCATCAGGCTCCAGTCGCTGACCCCCGCGATCATCACGCCGGCCCGGAACCGATCCGTCTGGGTGACCGCCCAGGCCGTCAGG
>VBJR01000395.1 GCA_005880175.1 Chloroflexota bacterium | reverse complement strand
ACCACGCGTCCAGCTTCGACAGCACGCTGTTCCCGGGCCGGCACGTCCCCGACGTGTGCGGCCTCGTGGGCCAGGACGTCGGCGGCCGCGCGCCGCTCCTGATGCTGCCGGTCGCGCCCGGCTCCGACCTCGACCGCGAGCTGGCGGCGCCCGGCGCGGGCGGCGCCCCGGCGGACGGGACCGCGCCGGACGACGGTTGGGCGCTGCTCAGCGGCACGTCGTCCGCCGCGCCCCAGGTGGCGGGGGCCGCGGCGCTGGCGCTGCAGCTGCGGCCCGAGCTCTCGCCGGCGGAGGTCAGGGCGCTGCTGGCGGCGCACGTGCGCGACGTCTCCACGGGGGCCAGCGCGACGGGCGACCTCGCCGGGCCCGGCCCGGACGCGGCGACGGGGGCCGGCCTGATCGACGTCGCCGGCCTGGTGCGGTCCCTGCCGGGACCGAAGGACTGAGAGAGGAGAAGAACGATGGCATCGATCGAGGTGGCGATCGTCGTCTGGGACGGCGTCGTCGACGAGGCCGACGTCGCGGGCGGCGTGGAGGCGCTGCAGGCGCAGATCGACGCCCACTTCGCGGATGCCTGGCGCGTGTCGGCGCACCTGGAGGCCGTCTCCCCCATCGACAGCCGGAGGTCGGCCTGGGGCCTGATCGTCGGGAACCGGGACGCGCTGATCGAGCGCGGCTACCGCGACCTGACGGTGGGCGGCCTGCCCCTGGCGATCGTGGAGCCCGTCCCGGGCCAGGACTGGACGCTGCCCGCGAGCCGGGCGCTGCTCCAGCTGCTGGCCAACCCGTACGCCGACCTGGCCGTGTACGACAGCGCCCCGCCCGGCACCCGCGAGCTGGTCCCGGTCCAGGTGTGCGCGCCGGTGTCGTCCGATGCGGACGTGTACCCGGTGCGCGTGGACGGCAGCCGGGACTGGCTGGTCGCCAACTTCGTCTTCCCCACCTGGTTCCAGCGCGGCCCGCAGCCGGCGCCGTTCGACCACCTGGACCACACGAGCGGGCCGCTGGAGATCGGCGAGCACGGCGGCCGCGTGGTCGTGCTGGACGTGCCCACGGGGCGGTGGCGGGTCAGGACCCGCGCCGCCGGCCAGGCCGAGGCGGCGGCGACCCCGCTCCAGGCGACCGGCGCGTTCGGGCTGGACGCCGTGCGCCTCGTGACGACACAGGAGCCGGACCGGGTCCACCTGCCGCCGTAGACGGCCCCGGACGCAGCTCGGGCGCGGGTGTTTAATGGCCGCAGCACCCGATGTCGGAACGGCATGGCACCAGCCAGCTGACGGTCCGCGAGCAGGAGATCGCCTCGCTGATCGCCGACGGCCTCTCGGACAAGGCGATCGCGAAGCGGTTGTTCCGGTCGTCGCGGACCGTCGAGTACCACGTGCTGCAGATCCGGAACAAGCTCGGGCTGGAGAACCGGACCCAGATCGCGACGTGGTTCACGAGGCGCGCGGACCCGGCCGCCGTTCCCGGGCGGCCGGCCCCCGACAACCTGCCGGCGCCGCTGACCACGTTCGTCGGCCGGCACCGGGAGCTGGCCGAGGTCCGGTCCCTCGTGCGGACGGCGCGGCTCGTGACGATCGCGGGCGCGGGCGGCTGCGGCAAGACGCGCCTGGCGCTCCACCTCGTGGCCGGGCTGCTGGACCGGTACCCGGCGGGCGTCTGGTTCGTCGACCTGAGCCCGCTGCGCGACCCCGAGCGGCTGGCGGCGGACGTGGCCGGCCAGCTCGGCGCCGAGCGCGTGGACGACGACCGGCCGGTGGACGGGATCCTGTCGGTCGTCGCGGCGCAGGGCGCGACCGGGCCCCGCCTGCTCGTCCTGGACAACGTCGAGCACCTGGTGGACGGCTGCGCGCCGCTGGCCGAGCGGCTGCTCCGCGCCTGCGCCGAGCTGACCGTGCTCTGCACCGGCCGGGAGCCGCTGCACGTGACCGGCGAGCTGATCTGGCGCCTGGGCCCGCTGGCGCTGCCCGACGCGGCGGCCGAGGCCGCGGGCCGGGCGGCGGAGGCCGACGCGGTCCGGCTGTTCGTGGACCGGGCCGCGATGGCCGACCCCGGGTTCGCGCTGGCCGGCGAGAACGCGGCGGCGGTCGTGGACATCGTCCGCCGGCTGGACGGCATCCCGCTGGCGCTCGAGCTCGCCGCCGGCCAGCTCGGGCCGATCTCCGTGGACCAGCTGCGCGACCACCTCGGCCACCACCTGCCGCTGGCCGGCACGCGCGGCCTGGTCTCGCGGCAGCGGACGATGGCGGCCGCGATCGAGTGGAGCGAGGGGCTGCTGAGCGAGTCGGAGCACCGGCTGTTCCGGCGGCTGGCGGTGTTCGGCGGCGTCTTCACGCTGGAGGCGGCATGTGCGGCGCACGGCGAGTCGGAGGACGTGGCGGCCACGCTCGGGCTGCTGTCGGCGCTCGCCGACAAGTCGCTGGTCGTGGCCGGGCCGGCGCCCGGCCGGTACCGCCTGCTGGGGCCGATCCGGAGCCACGCCCGGGGCCGGCTGCGGGACGCCGGCGAGCTGGACGCCGCCCGGCGGCGCCACTACGACCACTTCCTGGCCTGGGCGGCGCCGGCGGCGGACCGGCTGCGCGGTCGCGAGCAGGTGGCGTGGGTCGCCCGGCTGGCAGAGGCGAACGACGACCTGCGGGCCGCGCTCGACTACGGCGAGGAGCACGCGCTGGACAGCGTCCTGGGGTTCGCGCTCGCGCTGGAGCGGTTCTGGTTCATCCGCGGCCACGGGAGCGAGGGCCGGCGCCGGCTGGAGCGCCTGGTGGACCTGGACGACCGGCCCACGCGGGAGCGGGCGCTGGCGCTGATCGCGCTCGCCAAGCTGACGTGGGCGCGGGCGGAGCCGGCGGTGGTGAGCCGGTCCATCGAGCGGAGCCTGGCGATCTTCGAGACGCTCGGCGACCAGGACGGCGTCCAGCTGTGCCTGAACCACCTGGGCTCGCTGGCGCTGAGCGAGGGCCGTCCGGCCCGGGCCCGCGAGCTGTACCTCCAGTGCCTGGGCCTCGCGGACCCGGCGGGCGACCGGCGCGGCGTCGGGTTCCTGCACGGCAACCTGGGCGTGGCCGCGGTCCTCCTGCGCGACCACGGCGCCGCCGAGGCCCACCTCGGCACCGCGCTGGAGATCCTGCGCGACGTGGGCGACCCGTACGAGACGGCGAACGCCCTGACCAACCTCGGCTCGATGGAGCTCGCCCGGGGCCGCCCGGCGGCCGCCGGCGGCCGCTACCGGGCGAGCCTGGACCTGCTCAGCGAGCTGGGCCCGAGCGCGAACCTGGTCGAGTGCCTGGAGGGCATCGCCTGCGTGGCCGCCGCCGGGGGCGACGCGGCCCGGGCGCTGCGTCTCGGGGCGGCGGCGGCGGCCCTCCGGCAGCGCGCCGGCGTCCCGGCGTCGGCCGTGGTGCGGCAGCTGATCCCGCTCGACCTGGACGAGCTGCGGGCCCGGCTGCCCCGGACGACGGCGCGGCGGGCGGGGGCGGCCGGCGGCGCGCTCTCGCAGGAGGAGGCGGTGGCCCTGGCCCGGTCCGGGTGACCGGCTCAGAACCAGTAGTCCTCCGGGGGGCGGCGCCACGGCGTCAACCCTACGTTGACACGCATGGCACTGATCATGCGCGACTCGACAGACCCGTTCGACATCCCGCTGCCCGGCCTCGACGTGGTCGCCGGCTACGGCGATGGCCAGTTCGTGTGGTCCAGCGAGGGCTGGGCCCGGTTCCGATCGCCCATCGTCCCGCTCTCGATCGTGATCTCGGGCGACGACCGGGGCGACATCCTGGACGTGGAGCCGGGCGCCGCCGACCCCGGCGAATGCCCGCGCTGGGCCGACCAGTTCAACCGCCCGGGCCGGCGCCGGCCGACGATCTACTGCAACCGCGGCCAGATCGCCGACGTGCGCAGGGCCATGGGCAGCCGCCCGTTCGACTGGTGGGCGGCGACGCTCGACGGCACCCGCGACGTGCCCGGCGCGGTCGCGGTCCAGTTCGCCGGCGAGAGCCTGACCGGGGGGCACTACGACGAGAGCGTCGTGCTCGACCCGGCGTGGGCCGGCCGGGCGCCGGCGGAGGGGTCCCAGCCCGAGCCGACCGACCCCGATCAGCACTGGTGGGGCCCGTACGTGGCGGGCGCAGACCAGGTGGTGGAGCTCAACGGGCACTGCCGCGCCCCGGTGTTCCGGGAGGCCGGGCACTGGTTCCGGAACACGACGCCGATCGCCACGCCCCGGCTGGGCGAGTTCGCGGAGTGGGTCCTCGCCAACCGGGTCGGGGGCGTCTGGTTCGTCATGGACGAGTCGGGCGGGCCGCAGGGCCAGGGCCCGCAGGGCCGGCTCCCGGTCGACCAGGCGTTCTGGGTCGACGACTCGGTGACTCGCTATTACAGGATCTGACAACAGCGTGTGGTGGCGCGGGGGCCTGGCCCTGGACGACGATGGAGCCCCAGGCCCCGAGTCACTCACGCTGGAGGAATCGATGACGCTGTCGCCTGACGAGCTGCGCCGGATCGACGCGTACTGGCGGGCCGCGAACTACCTGTCCGTCGGCCAGATCTACCTCCTGGACAACCCCCTGCTGGCAGAGCCATTGCAGCCGGAGCACGTCAAGCCCCGGCTGCTCGGGCACTGGGGCACCACCCCCGGCCTCAACTTCCTGTACGTCCACATGAACCGGGCGATCCGGGCGCGGGACCTGGACGCCATCTTCGTCTGCGGCCCCGGCCACGGCGGCCCCGCCGTCGTCGCCAACGCGTACCTGGAGGGCACGTACACCGAGCGCTACCCCGCGATCACGATGGACGCGGGCGGGATGCGCCGCCTGTTCCGGCAGTTCTCGTTCCCGGGCGGCATCCCCAGCCACGCGGCGCCGGAGACGCCCGGGTCCATCCACGAGGGCGGCGAGCTCGGCTACTCACTGGCCCACGCGTACGGCGCGGCGTTCGACAACCCGGGCCTGCTGGTCTGCTGCGTGGTCGGCGACGGCGAGGCCGAGACCGGGCCGCTGGCCACGAGCTGGCACTCGAACAAGTTCCTCGACCCGGCCCGCGACGGCGCCGTGCTCCCCATCCTCCACCTGAACGGCTACAAGATCGCCAACCCGACAGTGCTGGCCCGCATCCCCCCGGAGGAGCTCCGGTGCCTGCTGGAGGGGTACGGCCACCGGCCCTGGTTCGTCGAGGGCGAGGAGCCGGAGGCGGTGCACCAGGCGATGGCGGCCGCGCTGGACGAGGTGTTCGACGAGATCGCCGGCATCCAGCTGCGGGCGCGGTCCGGCGGCCCGGCGACGCGGCCGCTCTGGCCGATGATCGTCCTGCGCACGCCGAAGGGCTGGACCGGGCCTCGCGAGGTGGACGGGCAGCCGGTGGAGGGCACGTTCCGCGCCCACCAGGTGCCGCTCTCCGACCCCCGCGGCCGGCCGGACCACCTCCGCCAGCTGGAGGAGTGGCTGCGCTCGTACCGGCCGGAGGAGCTGTTCGGCGCGGACGGCGCGCCGGTGGCCGAGCTGCGCGAGCTGCCGCCCACCGGGGCGCGGCGGATGAGCGCCAACCCGCACACGAACGGCGGCGAGCTGCTGCGCGAGCTGCGCCTGCCCGACTTCCGCGACTACGCGGTGCCGGTCGCGGCACCGGCGACCACCTCCAGCGAGGCCACCCGGGTCCTGGGCGCGTTCCTGCGCGACGTGATGCGCGACAACCCGTCGGACTTCCGCGTGTTCGGGCCGGACGAGACGGTGTCGAATCGGCTGGGCACCGTCCTCGACGCCACCGACCGGACGTGGATGGCCGAGATGGTGCCCGGCGACGACCACCTGGCGCCGGACGGCCGCGTGATGGAGGTCCTGAGCGAGCACCAGTGCCAGGGCTGGCTGGAGGGGTACCTGCTGACCGGGCGGCACGGCCTGTTCAACTGCTACGAAGCGTTCATCCATATCGTGGACTCGATGTTCAACCAGCACGCCAAGTGGTTGAAGGTGACGCGGGGCATCCCCTGGCGGCGGCCGATCGCGTCGCTGAACTACCTGCTCAGCTCGCACGTCTGGCGGCAGGACCACAACGGCTTCTCGCACCAGGACCCTGGCTTCATCGACCACGTCGTCAACAAGAGGGCGGAGGTGATCCGCGTCTACCTGCCGCCCGACGCCAACTGCCTGCTCTCGGTGGCGGACCACTGCCTGCGCAGTCGCCACTACGTGAACGTGGTCGTGGCCGGCAAGCAGCCGGCGCTGGACTACCTGACGATGGACGAGGCGATCG
>VBJR01000394.1 GCA_005880175.1 Chloroflexota bacterium | reverse complement strand
CGCCCGGGCCGTCATGTCGTTCGACTTCGCCGTCTACCCGGACCTCTATCCGCTCCGGCCCGACGACGCGGTGATCGTCATGGCCCACACCGGCACCAAGACATACACGACGCGCGCGCTCGACCGGGCCCGCGCCAGCGGCGCGACCGCGATCTCCGTCGGCAGCCTCACCGCCGACCATCCGGGATCGCGGCTGGTGCTGCGCACGGTGGAGCGCGAGAAGTCGGCCGCCTACACCGCGTCTCACACCGCGGCGATGTTCGTGCTCGCGCAGGTGGCGGTCCTGCTCGGCGAACGGGACGGGAGGTCCGGGGTCGCGGAGCTCCGGCGGGGGCTGGCCGGATTGGCGGCCCAGGTCGAGGCGGTCCTCGCCCGCCAGGACGAGGTGCTCGAGGTGTCGAGGGAGGCGGCGGCGCGGCAGGTGTACGCGACCGGAGCGGGTCCGAACGCGGCGACGGCCCTGGAGGCGGTCATCAAGGCCAGGGAGGCCGCGACCGGGAAGATCGACGCCCTCCCGCTCGAGCAGTTCCTGCACGGACCGCTCGTGACGGTCGACGCGGGCGACATGGCGGTGCTCGTGAACGTCCGTGGCGCCGGCGCCACGACCGCGACGCGCACGTCGGAGGTCGCGCGCGTGCTCGATCGGATCGGCGCCCGGCTCTGGCTGGTCGGACAGGGCGCCACGACGGTGCCGGACGCCGCGGTGTTCGAGCTGCCGGAGCTGGGCGAGGTGATCTCGCCGATCCTCGCTGTCGTGCCGATGCAGATCCTCGCCTACCAGATGGCGGTGCACAAGGGCACCAACCCGGACCGCTTCAGGCGCGACGACCCGCGCTACGCGGAGGCGATCGGAACGATCACGCTGTAGGTGCGGCGCAGCCCCGGAAACAGGTACCAAATCAGGTACGCGATACGTAGAAAGCCGGGTGGCCAGCCCGACCGCGATCCCTAGCGTGGGAGCCGGAGATCATGGAAGGCTACTGTCGGTATACGAGCGTTCGGACGGGCGGCGGAGGCGCCTCGCGCACCGGGTGGGTTCGTGGGGCATACTTGCCCCCGGGTGGCACGTCACAGGGTCGGGACGGCGCCGGCGGGCCATCGCATCCAGCTTCCGCCGCAGCTGACACCGTTCATCAATCGCCAGCGGGAGCAGGGCCAGCTCCGGCCACTCCTCCTCGAGCAGCGGCTGCTCTCGCTGGTCGGTCCGGCGGGCATCGGCAAGACGCGTCTCGCCCTGGAGCTGGCGGCGAGCGTCAGCAAGCGGTTCCCGGGCGGCGGCTGGTTCGTGGAGCTGGCCCCGCTGCGGGAGCCGGAGATGCTGCCCCGGCACGTGGCCCGCAGCGTGGGCATCGAGGAGGAGGGCGGTGGGGACGCGTTCCACCAGCTCCTGGAGGCCCTGGCCGAGGCGCGGGCGCTGCTCGTCCTGGACAACTGCGAGAGCCTGGTCGAGGCGTCGGCGCTCCTCGTGGACGGACTGCTGCGGGGCTGCCCGCACCTCACGATCCTCGCCACCAGCCGAGAGCGGCTCGGCGTCGACGGCGAGCTGGTCTGGCGCGTCGACCCTCTCGACACGCCGCAGGCGGGGCGGCCCTACACCCCGCTCCAGCTCGCCCGGCTCGACTCGGCCCAGCTGTTCGTCGACCGGGCCTGGCGCAGCCATCCCGACTTCGCGATCACGGACGGGAACGCGTCAGACGTCGCCGAGCTGCTGCGCCGCCTCGAAGGCCTCCCCCTCGCCATCGAGCTGGCCGCGACCTGGTCCGGCGCGCTCACGCCGCATGAGATCGTCACGCGGCTGGACGACCGCTTCCAGCTCCTCAGCACGCGCCACCGCGCGATGAACCCCCGCCACGCCAGCCTCCGCGCGGCGATCGACTCCAGCTATGACGCGCTCCAGGACGTCGAGCGGGGGGTCTTCCGGCAGCTCGGTCTGTTCGCGGGCGGCTGGAGCATCCAGACGATGGCGGCCGTCTGCGCCCTAGAGCAGGCGCCGGCCCTCCGCGTGCTGGTCAGCCTGGTGGACCGCTCGCTGGTCACCGTCGCCGGCGACCCGGGCGGCACCACGCGCTACCGCATGCTCGACGTCCTCCGCGAGTACGCCGCCGACAAGCTCCGGGAGGCCGGCGAGCTGGACGTCGCGTGGCGGCGGTTCACGGCCAGCTTCCTGCGTATCGCCGAGTCGGCCGCGGGCCGGCTCACGGCCGCCGGCGGCGAGCGGCGCCTGCAGGAGCTCGGCGCGGAGCACGCCAACTTCCGCGCGATCCTGGCGGCGGACGCGCCCTCCGACCCGGCCCAGGCGCTGCGCCTGGCCAGCGCCCTCACCGACTACTGGCGCCTGCGCGGCCACTACACCGAGGCGCGCCTCCATCTGCGGGCCGCCGTCCGGCGGGCGCCCGCGTACACGCCCGACCTGGTCGGCGCGCTGCAGTCGCTGGGCATGCTCGCGTTCCTGCAGGGCGACCAGGCGGACGCGATGCGCTGGACGCGACGGGCGCTGGCGATCAGCGAGCGCACGTCCGACCGGCACGGGTCGCTGCGCGCGCTGGAGCAGCTGGCCCGCGTCCAGTTCGCCTCGGGCGACCTGGCCAGCGCCCGGGCCTGCCTGGAGCGCGGGCTGGAGCCGGCCCGCCGGCTGGGCGACCCTGAGATCCTCTGCACGTACCAGCTGCTCCTGGGCCAGTTCGCGCTGGCCGAGCGCCGGGCCGACGACGGCGTCGAGCTGCTGGCCGGGGCGCTGGAGCTCGCGCGCCGCGCCGACCACGTGGAGCTGTCCGCCGTCGCGTCGGGCCTGCTCGGCCGCCTCCACCTCCTGCGCGGCCGTCCCGACCTGGCGCAGCCGCTGCTGATGGACACGCTCACGTCGGTGCGCCGCTTCGGCAGCTGGCGCCACGTCGCGCCCGTCCTGGAGTCGCTGGCGGCGGTCGCGGCCGACGAGGGCCAGCACGAGCGCGCCGCCCAGCTGGCGGGCGCCGCCGCCGCTCTCCACGAGCAGGTCGGCGCCCGGCCGCCCGCCGCGTCGCCGGTGCGGGCGCCGCTCGCGGACCGCTGGGCGCGGGCCGTGGCCACCGGCCAGGGCCGGCGGGCGTTCGAGCGGGGCCGGACCATGGACCTCGACGGCGCCATCCGCTACGCGCTGGGCGAGGCCGCCGCCGCGGTCGAGGAGCGGGACCCGGCGCCGCGCGGGAGCGTCGGGCTGACCCGCCGGCAGCTGCAGATCGCGCGCCTGGTCGCCCACGGCCTCACGAACCGCGAGATCGCCGACCGCCTGTTCATCTCCGAGCGGACGGCCGAGGGCCACATCGAGCAGATCCGGAACAAGCTCGGGTTCAGCTCGCGCGTCCAGATCGCCGCGTGGCTGGTCGAGCAGCAGCGGGCCGGCGGCGAGGGCGGCTGAGCGCCCACGCCCTCAGCCGCTGAGCGACTCCCTGATCCCGACGGCCCCCGACACCTCGTGCACCGAGCCCGCCAGCTCCTGCTGCGATGGCCAGCCCGACCACGACGATGACCAGGTCCCAGTAGCAGCCGCGGTGGTAGCCGGTGATGGCGGCCACCACGCGCCGGCCGCCGGGCAGGTCGTACGCCACGAGCGCCGACTCCGGGTCCACGCCGTTGGCCGCCCGCAGGCTGCCGAAGACCGTGGTGGCCTGCTCGACCACGGGCGCGTACGCCTGCGTCTGGGCCTCCCGCTGTTCGGTCGGGAGCACGCGATGCGTCACCTGCGGCTGGCTGTGCGAGCGGGGCAGGTCGTCCAGCCGCTCGATCAGCGAGCCGTGCAGGGCGAACCGCACCTGGCGGGTCCGCTCGAAGTTGGTGGAGATGCCGAGGAACCCGACCGTGTCCGCGCGGGGGCCCTCCACGACGTGCAGCACGTACGCGTCGCCGTCCAGCTGGAACGACGCCGTCGCCAGGTCGTGGCCCGGCTTCGGAGCGGCGGCCGACACCTCGCGGGCGAACCGGTAGTGGGATGAAGCTTGCTCGTCGTCGCTCATGGCCTCCAGTACCTCTCCTTCTCAGGCCGCCGGCCGGCCGGATCGGCATAGGGTAGTCAACTGGACACGTCCAGCTCAGGCGGGCGGCTTCTGTCCATAGGCGATGGCGACCGGGTACGCCATCCGGCCGTTCTCCCAGTCCTCCTGCGCCCCCTGCACGAGCTCCCACGCGGCCTCGGCGGAGAGCGTCCCGTGGGCCTGGAGCACCTCGCCCACCCGGGTGGCGGCGGCCCGGAGGTTGGTGACCATCAGCGACCCGACGTCGCCTCCCCAGCGGCCGATCGGCAGCGAGACCTCGTGGCGGGCCACGTTCACCAGGCCCGCCTCCCGTAATTGGGCGTCGATCGAGCGGTAGACGACGTCGAGCGTGTCCAGGCCCAGGGACGCGAGCAGCGGCCGGGCCATGTCGATGAGGCGCTCGGCGCCCGGGCCCGGTCGCTCGGCCGCCCAGGGGCCCTCGACCAGCTCCACCCAGCCGCCGGGACGGGTCACCCGGGCCAGGTCGCGGACCGCGGCCAGCCAGGAGGCGACCGGCAGCCCGACGGTGAGAAACCGCTGGTGGGCGAAGTCGAACCCGCCCGTCGCGAACGGCAGGCCCTGCAGCACGTTGCCGCGTACGAACCGGTAGCGCGGCGGCGGGTCGGGCTTGCCGGCCATCAGATCCAGGCCGACGACCAGCGCCGGGGCGAACTCCTCGCACATCTCGAAGCCCCACTGGCCGGTGCCGCAGCCGACGTCGAGGATGCGGGCCGGCTCCGCCACCGGCGCCAGGTGGTTCGCGCGCAGCGTCTGGCGGAGCGCGTAGTGCTGGATGTCCAGCCGGTCGATCTCGCCCAGGTGGCGCGGGAGCAGGTAGTGCCGGCTGTCGTTCGCGGGCAGCTTCTCCAGCGCGGCGGAGATGTCGGGCTCGGCCGGGAGCTGGAGCTGCCACTCGACCACGCCGAGCTCATTGGCCTCGCGCACCAGGGCGCGGAGCGTGTTCAGGCGGCGGTCGATCGTCGCGGGGGCCCGGGCGCGCCGCCGCAGGTCGATGGCGTAGTCGAGGGCGAGGTGCCAGGCCGCGTTCGGGCCGCCGGCCAGCAGCCGGGCGGCCGCCACGTCGCGGGACGCGTCCAGGAACGCCGCGAAGTCGTCGAGGTCGATCGTGTACGCCTGGAGCGTCCGGTCCTTGCGCTCGGTGAGGAAGTGGCCGAGCACCTCGCCCGCCTGGGCCACCAGTCCGGCCCCGACGTCCCCCTCGCCCGCCCGCTCGTCGTCCCCGGCCATGTATGACAGTATGGCTGCGGGTCCCCGGTGCGCCGGCAACTCCTTTGAATTTCCACAGCCTCGCATATGCTACCGTTGCGGTCTTGGCCGATACGATGTTGCAGCGCGGGCGGCCCGCCCATGTGCTGCTCGTGGACGATGATCCCGACATCCGCGCCCTGTACGGCGGGCGGCTGCGGGCGGACGGCTTCGAGGTGTCACTGGCGGCGGACGGCCGGCAGGCCCTCGCGGCCGCCGGCGGGCCACCCACGATCATCCTCCTGGACCTGCGCATGCCGGGCATGGACGGCCTGGAGGTCCTGGACGCGCTCAAGCGGAACGCGAGCACCGCGGCCGTGCCCGTGGTGATGCTGTCCAACGAGTGCGACCCGGCCACGCGGGCCACCTGCGTCCGGTCGGGAGCGGTCGCCTGGTGGACCAAGTCGGCGGTGGCGCCCTGCGAGCTCAGCCGGCGCGTCCGCGAGCTGCTGAGCCCGGGTCCGATCCCGGTCTGAGCGCCGCGGCGGTCTCGACCGCCGCCAGCCACGCCTCCGAGAACGCCGGCCCGTCCACGTCCACGAGGACCCGCGCCGGCCGGCCGCCCGGGTCCGGCTCGAGCCGGAGCACCCCGCCCTCGAGCACCGGCCGCAGGCGCAGCTCCTCGACGACCGCGCCCGGCCAGCACAGCGCGACGGCGCACGCGACGGGGTCGTAGTGGAAGTTGAGCAGGTCGTCGGGGAGGCCGGCGTGGGCGCGACCGAGCGCGCGCATCCCGGCCTCCTCGGCGCGGGCCTCGCTCTGGCGGGCGAGCAGCCCGCCGAGCGGGCCGCAGGCGCGGAGACGCGGCAGGTCGGCGGCGCGGAGCGGCGCCCGGAGGGTCGCGGGCAGCGTGGCCAGGCCGAGGGCGGCGGCGCCGGCGACCACCACCTCCGCGGACCTCGTGTCCCACTGCACGTTCCAGTCCATGTCCGGGCCCCAGGCCGGCAGGCCGGCCGCCGGCGGGCGCACCCAGCCGCCCATCAGGACGACGGGCGTCCGGGCCAGGCTGCCCGGGCGCGCCATCTCCAGCAGGGCGAGGTTGCCGTAGGGGCCGGTGGCGACGACGGTGGCGCCCGCGGCGACGCTCCGCTCCAGCAGGTCGAGGGCGGCGCCCGCCGGCGACGGGCGGGGCGCCACCGAGCGCGGCCAGGCGCGCGGGTCCGCGCCGGCCCGCCGGCCGGTGGTCAGCGACACGGCGGCGCCGGCCGCCAGCGGGACTTCCTCCCGGCCGGCCAGCCGGAGGACGTGGGCGGCGCAGCCGGCGCGCAGACCGTCGGGGTCGATCGCCGTGGTGACGCCCACGAGCTCGACGCCCGGCCAGCCCAGCAGCATGGCGAGCGCGCACGCGTCGTCCGGGTCGCCGCCGATGTCGGTGTCGAGGTGGACGCGCATCAGCCGCGCGGAGATACCAGCAGCGTCTGGAGCCCGCGTCCGAACTCGCCCTCGGAGTCGCCCAGGACCGTGTCCGTGCGGCCGCTGCCCTCGGCGCCCACCGTGGTGCGCGCGTCGAGGTGGATCCACTCGCCCACCGGGTCGCGGTGGATCGCCAGCGTCAGCTCCACGTTGATCGCCTGCCAGTGGCTCGAGTCCACGCCCTGGCTGACGCCGCTCCCCGAGTCGGCGACGACCACCGCCAGCTGGTACGGGCTCGGCTCCTCCCCCGCCACGAGCGGGACGCGCGGGCGCATCCACGAGCCACCCGGGCCCGAGCCGGCGAACGTCCCGCTGGTCGGCCGGAACTCGATCGCGCGGATGTAGCCGTCCAGGTAGGCGCCCTCCCAGGCCGGCGACGTGGCCGTCGCCGGCAGCGGCGGCGAGCCGTCGCGGGCTCCCGCCGCCGGCGTGGGCACCGGCGGGCGAGCGATCCGCCAGGCCCGCGCCAGCAGGTAGTCCTCGCCATCGACCTGGAGGGCGCCCTCCAGCAGCGTGACCCGGCGGCCGGGCCGGACGACGCGCGCGGTGACCGTGACCGGCCGGACCGGGACCGGGCGCAGGATCTCCACGGTGAGGCGGGTCAGGCGCTGGCCGGGATCCGGCTCGAGCCGCTCGAACGCCCGGGCCAGCAGGGCCGAGGGAGGGCCGCCGTGCTGGGCGGCGGCGCTCCAGGGCCCGGCCGTCGCGCCCGTGCTCTCGAACCGGCCGTCACCCGCGGGGAGGTAGAACGCCGTGGGGTCCATGACGGTTGACATGTTCGCGCCTCCCGGCCCGGCGCCGCCACGATGCCGGCCTCCTCGCTACGGCACGGGCCCGTGCACCGGGGGCGGGCACCAGATGGCGCGGTGCTGGTCACCGCTGCACGCGGACGCGTCCCGCGTGCCCGACGGCGAGCCCGCGTGGAGCAGGACCACCGCCGCCGCCAGGATCGCCGCCACCGCCATCAGCAGACCTCTCCGCATCATGCCTGTACACCTCCTCGAGAATCTCCGCCACGCGGGCCGCTCAGCCCTCGCGGTCCGCCTCCGCCACCGCCGCTTCCATCGACAGCCGGCCGCCGGCCTCCAGGGCGCTCGTGTACCCGCCCTCGCCGAGCCGGTCCGCCAGGTCGGCCCGGACCCGCGCGTAGTCGGCCTCCACCGAGCGGTCGGGCGCGATCGCGACCGCGCACAGCGCGTCGGCGGCCCCGAAGAGCCGGGCGGCCGGGGCCCACCGGCCCCCGCGCCACGCGACCCAGCCCAGCAGCCGCAGGCACACGGCCACGCCCGCCCGCTCGCCGATGCCGGCGAAGAGGGCCAGGCCCTCCCGGCA
>VBJR01000393.1 GCA_005880175.1 Chloroflexota bacterium | reverse complement strand
GGGCTCGTGACCACCATCGACCGGCGGACCGGTCCCGACGTGCGGCCGCTCCTGGCGCGGGCGGGTCTCGACCGCTTCGTCGACGCCATCCGCGCGGAGCACTCCTACACGTGGGAGCTGATGCGGTTGATCGAGGCCCACACCGTCGGCGGGCGCTGCCGCCCACCGTTCGACCTGTGCTTCGTGGACGGGGCGCACAGCTGGGATACGGACGGCTTCGCGTTCTTCCTCGTCGAGAAGCTGCTCAGGCCCGGCGGCTGGATCGTGTTCGACGACCTGGACTGGGCCTACGCGAACGCCACAGACCTGGCGCCACCTGACGCCGAGCTGGCGGCGCTGATGTCCGGCGAGGCGCGGAGCACGACGCAGGTGAGCAGGGTGTTCGAGCTGTTGGTGCGGCAGCACCCGGCGATGGACGTGGTCCGGGTGTACGGGCGCCGCGGGTGGGCGCGCAAGACCGGCTCTGGCGACCCCGAGGCCGAGCGCCTGCTGGTCGAGCGGCTGCTCCACTGGATCCCGCCCGCCATCTCGACGGCGGCTCGCAACCCGACCGGCGCCCGGCGAACTCGTTCCCCCCGGGAACCGGTTGCCAGGGAGGGCACGACCTAGCCCGCGACCCGGCGCGGCAGCCGCCTCGCCGCGACCTCCCAGGCAGGCGCTCCCGTCCGGGCTCGCTGGCCCCGGGGCGCCCGGGCGCCGGCGCCGATCGCGAGGTCACTGAAGCGAACCAGCGCGTCCAGATGACGGTGCAGCTGCTGGCGAAGGCCCCGACCGCGAAGTCCGCCGAGCACCAGGCTGCGCGTCGACCAGCGCGGGGCCTCGTCCGATGCCGGGTCGACTCCCAGGTCGGCGAGCACCGCTCCCTCCAGGTACCCGGTCAGCCACAGGGACGACAGGAGCCGGCCGCCGGCCGCGCCCGCCAGTCCGGCCGCCGCCGCCGGCAGCGCGGCCACCGCCCGGGCGTACCCCTCCCACAGCGGTCCCTCGTCGTCGAGGCCCAGCCCCCACAGGGTCTCGGGAATGCTGATCGTGCTCCAGCGGCCGGGGACGACCTCGACCACCGCCGACGGCTCCCCCCAGCGCAGGAACGGCAGGATCGGGACCTCGGCGAGGCGCAGGATGCCCGAGGGACGAGCCGCTGCCGGCCGCTCGTCCCGGAAGCACGCCGACCGCCGCTCCTCGTCCCGGCGGTCGTTCCCCATCAGGCTCTCGACGCCGGCGTGCTCGACCAGGTTGGGGACCGCGAGGCAGCCGCGCAGACCCCGGCGCCGCACGAAGATCGCGATCGACTCGTCGTCGGGGAACTCGGCGGGCAGCCTCACCGCGAACTCGACGAAGTCGGCGGCGAGCGGGCGCGGCATCATCAGCGCCACCGTGGGCACGTACTGGGTCGGGATCAGCTCGCTCCCCGCCCGCCCGCAGCGGAGCGCGAGCCGCGCCATGGCCCCGTTCCACGAGTTCCAGTGCTCGTACAGCGCCAGCGGGATCTCGGGGTGCGCGGCGGCGGCCTCCTCGACCGCTGGCAGGAAGCCGGGCATCGGTTGCGCGTCGTCCTGCAGCACGATGGCGCTCCGCATCGCGCTCGGGGGACCGTCCGGCACCGGATCGACCGCGATGGCCGGCCGGCAGCCCAGCTTCTCCGCCAGCGCCTCGGCCATCGCGAGCCGGCGCGGGTGGGTCATGATCGCGACGCTCAACCGGACCTCGGGCATGCGCACAGGATCGGCGCCCGTCCTCAACGGGGCGACTCTGGCAGCCACTCGAACCGGCGGTCGAGTGCTTCCCGGAGGCCGTGTGCGTCCGACCCCGGGTAGTAGCCGCCGGCGATCATCTCCATCGGCTGCTCACCCGCGCATCCGCGCCGGCCGCATGCGGCCGGTCCGGTGCAGCGCGTCGCGGAACTCGGCCAGCCACAGCAGCAGACGCTCCAGCTCGCTCAGAGCGTCGACGCGCTGGGACGCATCCATGGACTCCGCCAGGCCGATCGGGTCCAGCCAGATCACGTTGCCGGCGTAGCGGCGGACCTCCTGGTACTCGCGCAGGAGCGCGGCGCTGCTGCTGGGCCGCGCATCGATGCCGCTCTGCTGCTGCTCCTCCTCGTCCCGCTCCTGCTGCAGCTGCCTCGCCAGCGCCAGCACGTTGGCGGTGATGATCTCGGTCCGCCTGGCCCGGCAGGTCTCGATGTACCTCTCGAATGCGTCCTCGGGCACACTGGCAATGCGCTGCCAGCGATGCGACTCGTGGCCGTCGATCCCCAGCTCGCGCAGTGTGAGCGGCGGCTCCCCAACTTCCTCCACGCGGGACGCGGCTCTCGGCGGCCGGCCGCCGCGATGCTTCTGCAGCTCGGAGAGCAGCTCGCCGGCCCTCCGCTGCGTGCGGACATGCGCCTCGGCGGCCTCCTGTCGCAGCTCGAACTGCTCCTCTTCGAGGACCGTGCAGTCCTTCAGCGCCGTACGCACGAGCAGCTCGAGACCGCGCGCACGGCGCACCAGCGTGGCCGCGTCGCGGCCACTGTCCACATAGCGAACCATCGCGCAGGTCCTCCGCACCATGTCGAGCAAATCGGTGACGGCGACGCCGCCCGCCATCTCGTCGACGGCCCCGGGCCGCCACGGAGCCAGCGCGAGACTGGTCGCGTCCTGTGGCTGCGCAGGCGTCGAGGATTCGCGCTCCCCCAATGTCGAACCTCCCGGAGTCTCCGACTCACGCACGGGGCGGATACGTACGCACTATCCATGCCCGGTAAAGCCGTCTGGAACGCCAGGCAGAGACGAGGCTAGGCGACCAGGGGCCGTACAGGTGTCGGACGATGTCGGACAAACGAACCGGACACGTACAATTCCGTGGTTCCGGCCGGCCAGTGGAAGGGCTGAGGTCCAGTAACCTGCGAGAAACGTTCGGAGAGGCGTTGCGCCGCCTTCGGGCGGCCGCCGGCCTGTCGCAGGCGGCGCTGAGCGCCCGCTCGGGAATCAGCAAGGACGCCATCAGCCTGCTGGAGCGCGGCGTCCGATCGACGCCGCGCAGCAGCACCACAGCCCGCCTCGCCGACGCTCTCCGGCTGACGTCCGGCGAGCGCATGGCCCTCGTGGCCGCCGCGCAGCGGTCGGCGCCCTCTCTCGGGGACGCTCGAGAGCGCCTGGGAGGATCCCGCCCGGGATCGGCGCCGGACCCGGTCGCCGACTTCGTCGGTCGCCACGCCGAGTTGGCCTGGCTCGCTCGTGAGCTTCGTATCCACAGGCGCGTCGCGATACATGGGCTGGCTGGCGTCGGCAAGACCCAGCTCGCGCTCCAGCATGTGCAGGCGCGTGGCGGCGGTTACCCGGACGGTACCTACTGGGTTCGAGCCGATTGCGAGAGCAACTTCGTGAACGACCTGGCCGGCATCGCATGCCACCTGCGCCTGTGTGAGCACGACGAGCGCGCGCAGGAGATCCAGGCGGAGGCCGCGCTGCGCTGGCTGCGCGGGCACCGGCGGTGGCTGCTGGTGCTCGACAACATGGAGCCGGATGCGGCCAGCGCGGTGCAGCGCTCGGTGCCCGCTGGCCTCTCCGGCCACATGCTGCTGACCTCGCGAACGCCGATGTGGACTGCCCGCCTCGGCCTCCAGCCCTTTCCCCTCGACGTCGCGACCCAGTTCCTGCTTCGGCGCACGGGCCAGAACGACCTCGATGCGGCGTCGGCTGTGGCGGGGACGCTGGGCTGCCTTCCCCTGGCGCTGGAGCAGGCGGGGGCCTATCTGGCGGCCAGCGGAAGGGACCTCGCGAGCTACGCGAAGCTGCTCCGCACGCGTCTGCTGGACCTGATGCTGGAGAGCGGGCCGGAGGACCACCCGGAACCGGTGGCGCGCACCTGGCAGCTCTCGCTGGAGCGGGTGGCGAACGAACGCAAGGTCGCCGTCACTCTCCTCAGCCTGTGCGCATTCCTGGCCCCGGACGACATCCCCATCGGCGTGCTGGTCGCCGGCGCTCGCGCGCTCCCCGACGAGCTGCGCACAGCCCTGGCGGACGACGTCGAAGTGGACCGGACCGTCGTGACGCTTCGACGCTACTCGCTCGTCGAGCGCCGAGGCGACCAGCTTCGGGTGCATCGCCTGCTCCAGGCTGTCGTCCGCGGATCGATGGCGGTCGACGAGCGCGAGATGTGGCTGGCCGCTGCCGTGCGGCTGCTGCGCGTCGCGTTTCCGGCGGATGCCGAGGAGCACCCGGAGACCTGGCCGCTGTGCGCCCGGCTGGTGGCGCACGTGGAGGCCGTAGCGCACCTGGCCGGCCATCGTCCCCCAGAACCCCGCGCGCTGAGCTGGCTGATGAATCGGGCTGGCATCTACCTGTGGGCTCGCGGCCGGTCCGGCCAGGCCAGGATCCTCGTCGAGGAGGCAACGCGCCTCCGTGAGCGAGAGCTGGGACCGCGGGATCCCGACACCGCCGAGGGTTTCCACGAGCTCGGGGTGGTTCTCACCGAGCAGGGCGAGCTGGAAGCGGCCAGGTCACTGTTCGAGCGGTCGCTGGCGATCCGTGGGCAGGTCCTCGGAACCGAGCATGTCCTCAGCGCCGAAACCCTTCTCTGCCTCGGGGTCGCGATCCAGCGGAGCGGCGACCTCACGGCGGCGCGGGACCATATCGAACGCGCGGTGGCGATCCGAGAACGACACCTCGGCCCCGATCACCCGCACACGACGTTGACGATCACCTGCCTTGCCTCGGTGCTGCGGGACCTGGGCGACCTGGCGGGTGCGAGGCGCCTCCTCGAAACGGCGCTCGCCACCCACATGCGGGTCCTGGGACCCGAGCACCCCCGTGTGGCGCAGAGCCTCGATCACATCGGCTGGATCCTGCGTCAGCAGGGGAACGTGGATGCGGCCAGGCCGCTGATGGAGCGAGCTCACCGCCTCTACGAGCGAGTTCTGGGCCCCGACCATCCATACACGGCGCGAAGCCTGCACAGCCTCGCGCTGCTGCTCCGTGACCAGGGCGAGAGCACGGAGGCGGAGCCTCTGCTGAGGCTTGCCCTGACGACCCTCGAGCGCGCCGTCGGCCCCGATCACCGATGGACGGTCGAGAGCAGCGCGGCCCTGCGCGACATCAGCAGGGACTCGGGCTGAGGGGGCTGCTGGGCATCTCTCACGTCGAGCCGCCCGCCCGCCCTGGCCAACATGGGCCGACCGGGACCAACGGACCCGCCGGGATGATTGAATCGAGGGTGTCGATAGATGCTCCGGCTCGGGCGCGGCTCCTCCGGCGCGGTCTCGTGCTGGAGTACGCCACGATGGCCTGGAACGTCGTCGGGATCGTGGTCCTGGCGCTGGCGGCGATCACGGCGCGGTCTGTGGCGCTCGCCGGCTTCGGGCTCGATTCCCTGATCGAGATCGGCGCCTCGTCGGTCGTGATCTGGGAGCTGACCGGCACGGGCGCCCAGCGTCGCCGGCGAGCGCTCCGCCTCATCGGCATCGCGTTCGCACTGCTCGCGGTCTACCTGCTGGTCCAGTCCACCGCCGTCCTGGTCGTGGGGTTCCATCCGAGCCCCAGCCCGGCCGGGATCGCCTGGACCGCCGTCACGGCGCTCGCCATGTTCGCCCTGGCGGCCGGCAAGGCGCGGACCGGCGCCGCCCTGGACAACCCGGTGCTGCGCACGGAGGGCCGCGTGACGCTGATCGACGGGCTGCTCGCGGCCGCGGTGCTGCTCGGGCTGCTGGCCAACGCCGTTGCGGGCTGGTGGTGGGCGGACCCGCTGGCGGGGTATGTGCTCGTCTGGTATGGCGGCCGTGAGGCGGTCTCGATCCTGCGCGGCGGCGGGGGCGAATGATTGCACGATTGCTAAAATCATTGCGTGGCTGAGCTGATCCCCGATCCGGCCCCACCGGCCGCGGGCCGGTGCGCAGTCCGCCATGTCCACGAGGAGGACGTGGCGCGGGCGCGCTCCCTTCTCGCCGACGACGACACCTACGCGGAGCTCTCGGGCCTGTTCTCGGCGCTGGCCGACACCACCCGCGTCCGGCTCGTCCACGTGTTGCTGCGCCAGGAGCTCTGCACGTGCGACCTGGCTGCCACTCTGGGTGTCAGCGAGTCGGCGACCTCGCAGCACCTGCGCCTGCTCAAACGCGCTGATCCGCGTGGGCCTGGTGCATCTCGGCCACACCAGCGAGGCGATCCGGCTCGACGCCGGGGTCGCCGGGAGCCGCAGCGCATGAGCGGCGCCCACCGTCACGGCCCTGACGGCCACACGCACGCCGTCAGCCCGAACGCCGATCGCCGCCGGCTGATCCTGGGGTTGGCCCTCCTGCTCGCCTTCATGGTGGGCGAGGTGGTCGCCGGCATCATCGGCAACTCCCTGGCCCTGCTCTCGGATGCCGGCCACATGCTCACCGACGCGGGGGCGCTGGCCCTTTCGCTGGTGGTGATCGGCCTGGCGGGGCGCCCGCCCGAGGGCGGCCTGACGTACGGGCTCAAGCGGACGGAGATCCTCTCGGGCCTGGCCAACGGGATCACGCTGCTGGTCATCGCGGCGCTGATCGTGTACGAGGCCATCCGCCGGCTGGTCTCACCCCCCGAGGTCGACGCACGGCTCATGCTCGGCGTCGCGCTGGTGGGCGTGGCGGTCAACCTGGCGGTCACCTGGCAGCTGGCCAGGGCCGAGCGGCGCAGCCTCAACATTCGCGGCAGCTACCAGCACATCCTGACCGACCTCTACGCCTTCATCGGCACCGCGCTGGCCGCCGGAGTCATCCTGCTCACGGGCTTCGACCGCGCCGACCCCATCGCTTCGCTGGTGGTGGCCGGCCTCATGGTGCGCGCCGCCTGCGGCCTGCTCCGCGACGCCGTTCGCGTGCTCCTGGAGGCCGCGCCGGTGGGGATGCGGCCGGCCGAGGTCGCCGCGGCCATCACCGCCCATCCGAGCGTGGCGAACGTGCACGACCTGCACGTCTGGGAGATCACGTCCGGGTTCCCGGCGCTGTCGGCGCACGTCCTGGTCCGGCCGGGCGACGACTGCCACGCCACACGCCGCGAGCTCGAGCAGCTGCTCGACCGGCGCTTCGGGATCGAGCACACCACGCTCCAGGTCGATCACGTGGCCCGCCAGGGCGATCTGATCGCCATCGAGCCGGCCAGCGAGGAGACGCACCGCTCGTGACCGATGTCGCCCGCACGGCGTCCGAGCGACGGGCCGGGTCCGCCGCCGTCCGCCCCGACCCGGGCTGGCTCCGGGCAGCCCGGATGGCCCGGTGGCTGGCGTGGGCCAGCCTGATCTGGATGACGGTGGAGGGCGCCGTGGGTCTGACCGCCGGATTCACCGCGGGGTCGATCGCGCTGGTCGGCTGGGCCCTGTCCTCGGTCGTCGAGGGCCTGGCCAGCGTGATCGTCATCTGGCGCTTCACCGGCTCGCGAACGCTGTCTGCCACCGCCGAGGAGCGGGCGCAGAAGGCCGTCGCGGTCAGCTTCTGGCTGCTGGCGCCCTACGTCGCCGTCGAGTCGGTCCGCGACCTGATCGGCCAGCACCGGCCGGAGACGACCCTGCTCGGGATCGCCCTGACGATCAGCAGCCTGCTGCTGATGCCCGCGCTGGGCATCGCGAAGCAGCGGCTGGGAGCGCGACTCGGATCAGGCGCGACGGCCGGCGAGGGGAGCCAGAACCTGCTCTGCGCGTACCTGGCCGCGGCGGTGCTGGCCGGCCTCGTCGCCAACAGCCTCTGGGGATGGTGGTGGGTCGACCCGCTGGCTGGCCTGGTGGTGGCCGCCATGGCCGTCCGGGAGGGCCGGGAGGCCTGGCGGGGCGAGAACTGCTGCGCGGTGCCCGGCCTGGCCGGGGAGCAGCAGACGTGCGGCTGCGGCCCCGGATGCACGGACGCCTGCTGCGCGGACGTCGAGAGCGTGAAGTCCTGAGCGTGGTCGTCCCCTGGACGACGGCCTCGGGCGTCATCGCAGGGCAGCGGCGGGCGTCTCGAGGGCCCGCGCGCCGGTCTGCTGTGGAACGTCCAGGACCCACTGGCGTCCGCGACGCCTCGCGCCGGCGAGCTGTCGACCGAGGCGGCACCGATCTGGTTGCCTAGTGGCGCTTGACCACCTCCCGTGGCGCGACGCGCCAGCTGGTGCCATCGTGATCGGCCTCCACCAGCAGGACGGCCCGGCCGCCGTCCAGAATCGGCCGCACCCAACCGCCCAGCTCGATCGGATCGTCGGGGCGCGGCCGGACGCCCCAGGCGTCTCGAATGTCATCGAGCGGCACCAGCGACAGCAGCTCGCTCGCCGTCCTCCGCCCGTACAGGCCGCGAATGCCCTCCATCCACAGGAACAGACCGTCGCCGCCGGACAGGTGCAGGCCGACGGCCGCAAGGGCGCCCACGATCCCGCCGTGCGTGCCGCCATGGCCCGACAGGTGTACACCGGCATGCGCTGCGAGGCCCAGCGCCTCATCGTGCACCAGCACCTCCTTCTTGGCGCGCCGTCCGAATCCGGCGAGGGCCTCACGATCAGAGGCGGCGAGCCGGGTTCGCACCGCCACGGCAAGACCAGGGTCGGCACCGGGCGGCGTCTCCGTCTCCAGGAACCGGGCGGTCTCGGCAATGACGGACGCCTCGTCCGCCGGTGTACCCGTGCGCCATGCGATGCATGCGGCAGTGTTGTGCGACGTGTAAGGAATTCGCGGGTCGACCAGCAGCTGGTGTCGCGTCGCCCCTACGGGCGTGCCCAGGCCGAGGCCGCGCAGGCGCCCCAGCAGTACCTGGGCCAGATAGCCGGTGCCACGGCTGTCCAGGTCGTCCGTGTCGTCGATGCCGATCAGCAGGTCCGCGGTCCCTACGACCGACTCGTCGCGTGGGATCACGGGCTCGCGTCCAGCTCGGTCAGGTCGCGCACCCAGCGGTCCTGCCCCAGGTGGGCGCCGGCCAGCTTCACCGTGCCCCGGTTGTCGAAGTCGAGCACGACCTGGTCATCGATCTCGGCGACCGTGAACGCCTGGGCGACGCCCGGGCCGGACGCGCGCAGGGTGGCGAACCGCTGGACGCCGGCCCGCGCCAGCACGGTGCGGACCTGCGGGCCGTGCTGGACCTGCTTGCCCTGCGACTGGGGCGTGGAGACATCGACGGCCGGCATGGCGCGCAGCGCTGCGAGGTCGAATCGGCCCATCTCCTTCCCGCCGCTGCGCACGGTCACCGCGTACCCGCCGGTCTGGCCGCCGGAGCCGCCGCAGGCGGACACCAGCGCGGCCGCGATCAGGAGCATGCAAAGGGCACGCGACACGCCCGCACGCTAGCACGTCTGTCGCGCCAGTACTAGCACGTTGACTACCGGCGTGTGATACTGGCCGCGATGGCCGTCCTCCCGCGCGCCGCCGCCCTCGACCGCCGCTCGACGGTGGTCACGGCCATGCTGGTCGTCCTGGCGACGGCTGGCGTCGTCATCCAGCAGGAGCTGCGCACGCCGCTGCACCTGCCGGGCCACCGGGGACTGGTATGGCTGGGCCTGCTGGTGGCCGTCCGCCTGGTCGCGCGGCGGCCGGGACCGGCCGCCGCGGTGGGCGTCGCCTCGGCGAGCCTGACCGCGGCCTTCGGGCTCTCGCCCGTCGGCCCACTCGGCGCGCTGCCCTACCTGCTCGCCGCCGCCGCGCTCGACGCCACGGCCCTGGTCCCGTGGCTGCGCGGGCAGGCCTGGCCGGTCGTCGTCCTGGCCGCGCCGGTGCACCTGGTCGCGCTGCTCGTACCGGTGTCGAGCAGCCTGCTGGCCGGCGTCGCTCCCT
>VBJR01000392.1 GCA_005880175.1 Chloroflexota bacterium | reverse complement strand
CCACTCCCCAGGATCCCGGCCCGAATGCCAGGCCGCTGCCGACTCCATGGCGGCGGGCTCCGGACCCGCGGCGCGGGGAAGCCCCGAGCCGGCCTCAGGGGACGCCCGGGTAGTCCCTCGGCGTAGGCGGCAGACGGTGGCCAGGAGGCCGATGGGCCTCCTGGCTGACGTGTCGTCCCACGCCCCGGGCGGCGATGTCGATGCGAGGCGAGAAGCCTCGACACAGCGTGGTCAGCTGGTGGACGCTCCCGTGCTCAGGGAAGCGCACACACGGGCGTCGCCGTGCGGCCTGGCGAGGGGACACGACGCCACATGGCGGTCCCGGAACCTGCGCCCGCGCGGCTGACACAGCCTCTCGTGGGACACCGCCCAGGAAGAGGTCCCAATCGTGATCCGGTCCGGCCCGTGGCTGGCCTCCTCGCCAGCCGCTAGCAGCTCCTGAGCAAGGATCGGCCTCTCCTTCAGCGGGGAGGCTCGCTGGACTCCTCGCGCAGGCGCCGCTCCACGATCCAGGCTGCGATCTCGACACGGGACGAGAAGCCGAGCTTCTCGAGGATGTGGGAGATGTGGGTGGCGACCGTCGCGGGACTGAGGAAGAGCTGGCGCGCCACGGCCGCGTTGCTGAGACCACGCGCCACCAGATCCGCGACCTCTTCCTCCCGCCCGCTCAACTGAACGGCCGATGCGGTGACGTCGGTACCGGGCGCGACCCCGAAGATCCGCAGGATGCCTGACGCGCGCTCACGCATCTCGTCCGCCCGGGCCCTCGCTTCGGGACTGGCTCCTGGTCCCTGGAGGGCCCGTTCGGTGGCGTCCAGACCCACGACCAGGAGGTGACCGTGGACGCCACGAGCGTCGGTGATCGGATAGACCTCCCAGTCCCACACGGTCACGTCGCCCGGTAGGGTGACCGGCGCTCCCACCAGGCCGACGTACTCGAAGTCCCGAAGGTGCGCAGGAGTGCCGGTGAGGCAGACCTGACGCAGGATGGCGAGCAGCGGCGAGGCCGCGAGCCCTTCCAGGATCTCGAGGAGCGATTGGCCCTCGACCGGGAACTTGTCGGGCGGCACCCAGGCCCGCCAGGCCGCGTTGCCGTACGCGCATCGCAGCTCCTCCGAGCAGTCCGTGAGCAGGACCGGGATTGGCAGTGAGTCCAGGAGCCGGCCGACGATCACCAGCGCATCTGACTCCGGCGCGGTGCGCAGCACGCCGGCCAGCACCGGCAGCGACTCGCTCATCGGGCCGAGCTATTCTGTTCCGGCGGTCTCGCGTCACTGGGGCACATGCAGCTTATGCCTAACAAGCATACTCGTGCGTCACTCGCCCGATTCGCGTGACGATCCTCTCTCCGAAGGCCCGGGCCGAGCGGGCAAGCTCTGGACGCGTTGAACGCCCGCAGCCGAACGAATGGCGAAGGTCATTCGTTCGACGGATGGTGCTGGCGGCCTCGGCCGATCAAACTTGCACTGGACCCCTGGCTCCTGCTCCTCCGCAGGGTCGCAGGGGCCACCGCGGCCGCGATCATGGGATCGTCTTGGTGGCCGTCACCTGGTCCCACCAGGGGGAGCACTCGATATATGTCGATTGTCGTATTGCAGTTGATCGCGATCGCGGTGCCTGTGGCCAGCGTGGTGGGGTACTTCGCCATCGGCCGCTGGCTATCCGTGGAGGCCACAGACGACCTCCGAGACGCTGTGCGAGAGCTCGACGCAGGGCAGAAGGCCTCCGCCGCTGCCAAGGATGCGTGAAGCGGTTCCTGGTGGACCTGGATCAGGTTCCCGAGGAGCCAACCGGCGGCAGGCAGTGGTGGCAAGAGGCCAGCCGACAGTGATTTGCCTGGCGCCGAAGGCCCAGATCGACTTCAGCTCCGCGTGCAGCTGCGCCGTGAGGACCTCTGGCAGGATCAGGTCCAGGGTTCGCAGCACGGCCCTGGTGTCCGGCGCCGCTCGAGACGCGCCGACGCCGTCCGCCATCCGCGGCAGGAAGGCCGGGTACAGCCCGGTGAATGGAGCGGCCGTCGACTGGTAGCGACCGATCGCCTGCCAGCTGAACACCTCCGCCGTCAGATCCTCGGCGTCCTGCGAGCTGCGCAGCGTAAGCAGGCGAACTGGTGGACGCGAACGTGATGGCGAGGCATCCTGGCCCGCTCAGCCTGCTGCCGGACCCGGGGCGAGGCCCCAGGTCCGTGCCCGCATCAGCGCCGTTACGTTGCGTTGCAGACTGGACGTCAGGCGCGTCGGAGTCCGCCGCCCTTCACCTGTCTCACGACGAAGAGCAGGATCACGGCTCCGATGAAGGCGACGACGATGCTGCCGATCAGGCCGACGGTGGTGTGGACGAAGAATCCGACCACGAAGCCGCCGATCACGGCGCCGAGCAGGCCGACGATGAGGTCGCCGAGCAACCCGTAGCCGCCGCCCTTCACGAAGTGGCTGGCCAGGAAGCCCGCCACCAGGCCCACGATGATCCAGACCAGCAGGCCGCCAGGGTCTAGTTGCATGTGAATCTCCCTTGTGTTAGCGGAAGTCTTGCCGCGAACGCGTCACGGTGCGGTTGAGGACGATCCGGACGATCCGGGTGAGCAGCCAGGCCACCAGCGCATAGACCGCCATGGCGGCGAGCGAGGTCACCTCCAACTGGTTGCCACTGCTCGTCGCCGGGTTGCCCAGCAGCCCGGCGAAGGGCGCCACCAACGGCGCCGTCAGGCCGTAGATGAGCTGCGCGAACCCGGCCTCGGGATTGGCGGCAAGCAGCTTGAGCACGAACCGCATCGCGATCAACCCGTCGACGACCGCCAGGACGACGTAGATGACGTTGATCCAGGTCGCGAGCGGAGACGCGCCCCGGCTCTCGCTCCGCTCGGCGTGAGCGGGCTCCGCGCCGGGACGCGCCGATCCGTACACGACCTCATGTGACTGGACGACCTCGTCCGCAGTCTCGGACCGGTACCGGGAATCCTCTACAGACATCGACGCGTCCTCCTCTTTCAGGACTCAGGGCGAGTTCGAACTCCGGATGACACGGCGCGCTCGGGCGCGGACACCGCGTTCGCTCGCTCGTACTCCGTGGCGCTGCCGGTGTCGCAGGCAGCCGGCGCCGCCATCCACCCAGCGCGACGGCCATCTCTCCGGTCATGCGACGTGTACGCGATAGCCGTCGTACTGGAGCCTGAAGCGGTACATCCCGGCGATGTCGTGGCCGTCCTCGACCAGAAGGATCGTGTCCGCAGGCTGCGATCGCGAGGTTGCGACAGATCGTGCCGCCAGTGTCGATGCCACCCTTCGAGCGCTCCCCCGGTGGGACCCGGTGGCAGGCGGCCAAGACGATCCCGTGATCTCGGCCGGGGTGGCCCCTGCGGCCCTACGGACGAGGACTGAGCCAGGGGTCCAGTGCAAGCTTGACCCATCCACGATGCCCGCACCATCCGTCAAACGAATGACCTTTCGCCAACCGTTCGTTGCGGGTCAACGGAAGCGTCCAGATGGCGCGCAGGCTCGACCCGCAGGTCTATCCGATCACCGACGCTTGTGCTCTGTCCCTCGGTCTTCAAAGACCGAGATCGCTGCGTGTGACGATTCGCCGGTACCAGGCGCCATGGCGCCGGTTCCCTGACCGCCACCGGGTTCTGTGTCGCCACCGGCAGCCCGCTCGGCGGCGCCCGCCCATGCCGCTGTCCGAACCACGCGGAGAACGGCCAGCGGTACGACGGCGCCGATCAGAGGGACGATGATCTGGGCGACCGGTGAACCGCCCGCGATCCCGAGAGGAGCCAGCACGCCACCTGTGATGAACGCGCGCAGGACGGAGCCGCCGATCATCGCACCGCTGACACCGACCACGATGTCGCCGACGACGCCGTAGCCATGCTCGGTGACGAGGCGGCTGGCCAAAAAGGCGGCCACGAGGCCGACGATGGCCGCCAGCGGAAGCTGCTCCGGCGTCATGATCTCGAGCAGAGCCCCACTTCTCGTCCGCCGGTGATCGAGTCGTCTTGCTCGTCGTCACCTCCGCGGCCGCGCCGTCGGCGGGCGCCGTGACCTCCCGTGCCAGCAGCGACTCGAACAGAGAACGGTAGCGATGGATCCGCAGCCTCGGCACCGAGCCGGCTCCGCGGGCTCACGGTTCGCCCACGGCCGATTGGCGACGCAGGTCCCAGGCCGATCACGATCAACGCGGTGATCGTGATCACGATCCATGCGGCGGTTGGCATGCCAGGGGCCCGATGAAAGCTTGATCCGCCGGCGACGCCGGCACCATCCGTCGAACGAATGATTCCCGGCCCCGGCTCGGTCTCAGCCGCCTGTGCTCGGCCGCTGCCGGCTGGCCGCGCCGGCCATCCCAATCATTCGGCTGGCGGGCTGGGATGCGCCTCTCGGCGTCGCGCGCGCCGGGCCACCATGCGAAGCTGCCGAATCCGGGCCCCGCCGAACGCGACGACGATTACCGCCCCGAGGACCACCGCGAACAGCAGTGCCACGGCGAGTGGCAGACGACCACGGAAGCCAAGGAATGACAACTCCACGCTCTGCATGTTCTGCAGGATGAAGACGAGGATCGCGACCAGGGCAAGGATGCCCACGACCAGCGCGGTCCAGGCTCCGCTGAGCCGCGTACGTCGCTCACCGGGAAGTGACTTCGCGCTTGGCTCGGCATCCTGATGAATGGGGCTGTCCACCGTCTCACGTTGTGCGATGCCGTCCGTGTCGCCGTGTTCGGCGACGACCTCGTCGCTCATCCCCCGTTCCCGTTCGCTCCGGCCGCGGCGGCGTGCGCCGCCAGGCCCGTGGGGAGGTTGGCCAGCCGAGCGCGGTGACTGGTGACCCAGCTCGGAACGCTGTGTGATATCTGGGCCGGCGTGGCAGGCGTCTTGATCAGACAATCGATCGCTCCGAGACCGAAGGCCCGCATGAGCAGGTCCCTGTCGTGCCGATCGGAGAGCATCACGACAGGCGCGTCCCCGCTCCTCACGTCGCTGCGCAGCGCCGCCAGTACCTCGAGCCCGCTGAGGCCGTCGATCCGGTGGTCCACCAGGACCAGGCTCCATCGCGACCGTATGGCCAGCGTGAGGGCCATCGCGCCGGTATTCGCAACCTGAACTGGGAACCCATTGAGCTCGAGTTCGACGCGGTACCTGGCGGCGACTTCGAGGTCGTCCTCCACCATCAGGATTCGACGTATCCGCATTCGAGGACTCCACGGGACCCCGTCAGGAGGCGGCCAAGACGATCCCTTGATCTTGGTTGTCGTGGTCCGGCCGGCCGTTGCTCGCAGGCGTGCAGGGCGAACCCCTCTCATCGTGACCGTCCGCGAGGTCCGACGCCATCCTTCGAATGGATGAATTCTTACGGCGCCGTGGCTGCACAGCCACCGGGCCCGCTGGCTCGAGGCGGCGCCCCTCCGCCGCTCCACGGTCGCGGTGGCCGACGTGAGGTATCACCTGCTCGGCCAGCGGTCGGGCTGAGGCCACCTTCGCAGGCACTGCGCCGGGAGCGACGGGTCCGCTGGAACGACGACGCCGGGAGGGGCCGTGATGGTCCCTTCCAGCGTCAGACAACGCCGACGACGCCTGCTGGGCGTGTGTCTACATCATGTCGGGCGAGATGCCCGGCGAGGACCTCCCGTTCTCGGGGATGTCGGTCACGACCGCCTCGGTGGTCAGCACCATGGCCGCGATCGACGCCGCGTTCTGGAGGGCCGA
>VBJR01000160.1 GCA_005880175.1 Chloroflexota bacterium | reverse complement strand
GTGTCCGGGCAGCCGTACGGCATCCTGGCGGCCGGCTCGGGCGGCGGCCACGGCTTCCGGCGCGACGACCTTCGCCTGCTCGACGGCATCGCGCGCGTCACCGGCCTCGCGGTCGCGGCCGCCCTCCAGCACACCGAGCTGGTCCAGCTCCAGCGCCGGCTCCAGCACAGCGTGCGGCTGGCCCTCGACGTCGGCCGCTCGCTCGATCCGGCGGAGGTCGTGGACAGCATCCTGGTCCGGGTCAGCGAGAGCGTCGGCGCCGACCACGCGACGCTGGCGCGCGTGAATGGCGCCGAGCTCGTCATCGAGTCCACGTACCGGGCGGGCGCCGGCGGCCGGCTGGTCCCGCGGCGCCGCAACTTCCCGCCGGAGCTGGTGGACGGCATCCCCGCCCTGGCGACCGCGCTGGCCAGCGGGCAGCCGGTCGTGGGGGGCCCGCTGGAGGCGGCGGCCGGCGCCGACGAGCTGGCCGCCGAGCTGCCGGCCGGGCCGCACACGCTGACCCTGCCGTTCGTCGTCGCCGGGCGCACGGCCTGCCTGCTGGCGCTGGGCCGGGGTGGGGAGCGCGCGTTCGGCGAGGCCGACCTGGCCCAGCTCGAGCCAATGGCCGACGTGGCCCTGCTGGCGCTCCGGAACGCGGACCTCCACGCCCAGACGACCCGTGCCCAGAACGCCGCCCGCACGTACTCGGGGCGGCTGGAGCAGGCGATCGAGGCGGCCGAGGAGATCGGCTCCAGCGACGAGCTCGGCGACGTGGTCGAGCGGGTCCTGGGGCGGGCGGTCGCCGTTGTCCACGCCGACCAGGGCAGCATCTCGCGGCTGGAGGACGACGCGCTGGTCCTGGAGTTCGACTACGACCCCGACGGCCCGGTCCGCCCCCCGGGCGTGCACTGGGCCGACCTCTCGGACAGCCAGCTCGCGGCCGAGGCGATCCGCCTCCGCCGTCCGGTCACCGGGCCGCTGCCGGACGGACCGGTCGCCCCCGGCACCGCCGCCTGGCTGAATCGGGCCGGCCTGCGCCACGTCATCCGCTGCCCGCTGCTCGTGGAGCGCGAGGTGGTCGGCCTGCTGGGCCTGGGCCGGCGCTCCGGCGACCCGTTCACGGAGGCCGACCTGGCCGCGCTGCAGCCGTTCGCGACGCTGGCGGCGCTGCTGCTGCGGAACGCGCGCCTGCTGGACGAGGCGCGCCAGGCGGGGGAGGCCAAGACCACGTTCCTGAACCTGGCCGCGCACGAGCTGCGCACGCCGCTCGCCGTGATCCGCGGCTACCTCTCGCTGCTGGAGGACGGCACGTACCCGGTGCCGGACCGGACCCGCGAGGAGGCGGTGGACACGCTCGTGCGGAAGGCGCAGGAGCTGGAGTCGCTGGTCGAGACGCTGGTGACGGCGGCCCGGCTGGAGGGCGGCACGCTGCCGAGCGCGGCCGCGCCGCTGGACGTCGGCGAGGCGGTGCGGGAGGCGATCGAGCGGGTGCGGCCCCGGGCCCGGCTGGAGGGTGCGGAGATCGAGCTGCGAGCGCCGGAGGGCGGCGTCGTGGCGCGGGCCGACCGCGGCCACGTCGCGCGCATCCTGGACAACCTGCTGAACAACGCGCTGACGTACAGCGAGAGCCCGGCCTCCGTGACGGTGGAGCTGCGGCGCCGCGACCCGGTCGAGGTGGCCGTGCGCGACCTCGGTCAGGGCATCCCGGCCGACCACCACGACAGGGTGTTCGAGCGGTTCCACAGGGTGGACGGAGCGGCGTACCGGCCGGGCGGCGGCCTGGGGCTGGGCCTGTCGATCAGCCGCGAGCTGGCCCAGCTGAACGGCGGCGCCCTGGAGCTGGAGCGCAGCGCCCCCGGGCGGGGCAGCGTGTTCGTCCTGCGCCTGCCGGCCCGCGCCGCGAGCTAGCTGTTGCCGTTGTCGTCGGTCGGGTCGGCGGGGTAGAAGTAGGGCCGGCTCCACTCCGGCACGCCCTCCGACAGGCGGCCGGGCGTCGTCTGGCTCTTGACCAGGTACTCCAGCGCGCCCAGCTGGAAGCCGCGCGACACGAGCTCCTGCTCGCTGTAGTTGCTCACGATCACCACGGGGATGTTCCGCGTGCGCTCGAGCGCTCGCAGCTGCTCCAGGAAGACCAGGCCGTCCATCTTGGGCAGCCTGATGTCGAGGAAGATCAGGTCGGGCATCTGCTCCGCGATCAGCCGCTGCGCCTCCTCGCCGTCGCCGGCGACGCGCACGGTGTAGCCATCCCGTTCCAGCTTGATGCGGTACATCTGCGCCAGCGCACTGTCGTCTTCGATCAGGAGGACCTGCACGTCGTCGGATTGCACACGCGCATTCTGGCAGCCGGTCCCCGAGAAGTGCGATAAAGGGAGGATGCCGCTGAGCCCGCGCTGGCCGGTGCTCCGCCAGGTGCTGGCGGGCGACGTGCGGGGCCTGGGCCTGACCGCGCGGTCGCGGCGGACCGAGCGGCGGGTGGGCAGGATCGCGGAGGCGGACCACGTCGTCCGCTCCGTCTGTCCCTTCTGCGCCGTCGGCTGCGGCCAGCTCGTCTACGTCCAGGACGGCCGCGTCACGCAGGTCGAGGGCGACCCGGACAGCCCCATCAGCCGCGGCCGCCTGTGCCCCAAGGGGTCGGCGACGGAGCAGCTCGTGAACAGCCCGTTCCGGATGCGGACCGTGCGCTACCGGCGGCCTCACGGCACGGGGTGGGAGACGCTCTCGCTGGAGCGCGCGATGGACATGATCGCCGACCGCGTGATCGCCGCCCGCGCCGCGACGTGGGAGGACCGCGACGCCGAGGGCCGCCCGCTCAACCGGACGATGGGCATCGCCAGCCTGGGCGGCGCCACGCTCGACAACGAGGAGAACTACCTGATCAAGAAGCTGTTCACGGCGCTGGGCGTGGTCCAGGTCGAGAATCAGGCGCGCATATGACACAGCGCCACCGTCCCCGGTCTGGGGACGAGCCTGGGGAGGGGCGGCGCGACCACGTTCCAGCAGGACCTCCAGCACGCCGACTGCGTCCTGATCATGGGCTCGAACATGGCCGAGGCGCACCCGGTCGGCTTCCAGTGGGTGATGGAGGCGAAGCTGCGGGGCGCGACCGTGATCCACGTGGACCCCAGGTTCACGCGCACCAGCGCCAACGCCACGTTCCACGTCGCGATCCGGCCGGGCACGGACATCGCCTTCCTGGGCGGGGTCATCCGGCTCGTCCTGGAGCGGGAGCGGGACTTCCGCGAGTACGTGGTCGCGTACACGAACGCCGCGCAGCTGGTGTCGGAGGACTTCCGCGACACGGAGGACCTCGACGGCCTGTTCTCCGGCTGGGACGCGGAGGAGGGCGCGTACGACCCGTCCTCCTGGCGGCTCACCGACGAGCGGGACGAGACGCTGCGGCACCCGCGCTGCGTGTACCAGGTGCTGCGCCGCCACTTCGCCCGCTACACGCCAGAGCTGGTCGAACGCGTCTGCGGCGTGGGGCCCGCCGACCTGCTGCGCGTTGCCGACGCCCTCTGTGACAACTCGGGCCGCGAGCGCACGTCGGCCGTCGTGTACTCGGTGGGCTGGACGCAGCACACGGTCGGCGTCCAGAACGTCCGCTCCGCCGCGATCCTGCAGCTGCTGCTCGGCAACGTCGGGCGCCCGGGCGGCGGGATCATGGCGCTGCGCGGCCACGCCAGCATCCAGGGCTCGACCGACATCCCCACGCTCTACAACCTGCTGCCCGGCTACCTGCCGATGCCGCACGCCCGACAGCACCCCGACTTCGCCGCCTTCACCCGGGCCGCCGACCCGCCCGGCGGCTGGTGGGGCCGCACCCCCGCGTTCGCCGTCAGCCTGCTGAAAGCCTGGTTCGGCGCCGCGGCCACCGCCGAGAACGAGTTCGGGTTCGACCTGCTGCCCCGGATCACGGGCGACCACTCGACGTACCCGACCGTGCTGAGCATGCTCGACGGGAGCGTGCGCGGCTTCTTCGTGCTGGGCGAGAACCCCGCCGTCGGCTCGGCCAACTCCCGCCTGCACCGGCTGGCGCTGGCGAAGCTGGACTGGCTGGTGGTGCGCGACCTGGTCGAGATCGAGACCGCCACGTTCTGGAAGGACGCGCCCGAGATCGGCACCGGCGAGCTGCGAACCGAGGACATCGGCACCGAGGTGTTCCTGCTCCCGGCGGCCGCGCACACCGAGAAGGACGGGTCGTTCACGAACACGCAGCGGCTGCTCCAGTGGCACCACGCCGCGATCGAGCCCGCCGGCGACCGGCGCTCCGAGCTGTGGTTCTTCACGCACCTGGGCCGCCGCATCCGGGAGCGGCTGGCCGGCTCGACCGAGCCGCGGGACCGCGCCGTGCGGGCACTCACCTGGGACTACCCGACCGCCGGCCCCCGCGCCGAGCCGAGCGCCGAGGCGGTGCTGGCCGAGATCAACGGCCGCGACGCCGACGGCCGGCCGCTGCGGTCGTTCGCGGAGCTCCGGGACGACGGCTCGACCGCGTGCGGCTGCTGGATCTACTGCGGCAGCTTCGCCGGCGGGGTGAACCAGACGGCCCGCCGCCGGCCGGGCGCCGAGCAGACCTGGGTGGCGCCGGGGTGGGGCTGGTCCTGGCCGGCCAACCGGCGCCTGCTGTACAACCGCGCCTCCGCCGACCCGGAGGGCCGGCCGTGGTCGGAGCGCAAGCGGTACGTGTGGTGGGACGCCGCCGCCGGCCGGTGGACGGGGGAGGACGTGCCCGACTTCGGCGCGGCGACCCCGCCCGACTACGTGCCGGCGCCTGGCGCCCGGGCCGAGCTGGCGCTGCCGGGGACCCGGCCGTTCGTGATGCAGCCCGACGGCCTGGGCTGGCTGTTCGCGCCGCGAGGCATCGCCGACGGCCCGCTCCCCGCCCACTACGAGCCCGACGAGTCGCCGGTGGGCAACCCGCTGTACGAGGTGTCGGCCAGCCCGAGCGCGCGGCGGTTCGACCGGCCGCACAACCGGCGCAACCGCGACGCCGGCCGGTACCCGTTCGTGCTGACCACGTACCGGCTGACGGAGCACCACACGGCCGGCGGCATGAGCCGGTTCCTGCCCTTCCTGGCGGAGCTCCAGCCGGAGCTGTTCTGCGAGGTCTCACCGCAGCTCGCGGCGGAGCGCGGGCTGGTCAACGGCGGCTGGGCGGTCGTCGTGACCGAGCGGTCGGCGATCGAGGCGCGGGTGCTGGTGACGGACCGGGTGCGGCCGCTCCAGCTCGGGTCGCGCGTGGTGCACCAGGTGGGCCTGCCGTTCCACTGGGGCAGCCGCGGGTTGGCCCGGGGGGCGTCGGCCAACGACCTGCTGGCGATCGTGCTCGACCCCAACGTGTCCATCCAGGAGTCGAAGGTGGCGACGTGCGACATCCGCGCGGGGCGGCTGCGCCCGTGACCGGCGTCGGCTTCTTCACTGACTCGTCCATCTGCATCGGGTGCAAGGCGTGCGAGGTGGCGTGCAAGGAGTGGAACCTCGTGCCCGAGGACGGCCTGCGGTTCCTGGCCAACTCGTACGACAACTCGGGCGGCCTGGGCGCGGACACGTGGCGGCACGTCGCGTTCGTCGAGCAGCGCACCGAGGACGGCGTGCGCTGGCTGATGAACTCGGACGTCTGCAAGCACTGCACCGAGGCCGCGTGCCTGGAGGTCTGCCCGACGGGTGCCCTGTTCCGGACCGAGTTCGACACGGTCGTCGTGCAGGACGACGTCTGCAACGGCTGTGGATACTGCGTCCCCGCCTGCCCGTTCGGGGTGATCGACCGGCGCGAGGGCGACGGCCGGGCGTGGAAGTGCACGCTGTGCTACGACCGGCTGAAGCTGGACATGCTGCCCGCCTGCGCCAAGGCCTGCCCGACGGGCTCGATCAGCTTCGGTCCGGTCGAGGAGATGGAGGCGAAGGCGCGCGCCCGCCTGGACCGCCTGCGCGACGAGGGGGTGGCCGGCGCCCGCCTGTACGGCACACCCGACGCGGGCGGCGAGGGGGTGGGCGGCACCGCCTCGATCTTCCTGCTGCTGGACCGCCCGGAGGTGTACGGCCTGCCGTCGGAGCCCGCGACGCCGACCCGCGAGCTGGCGGGCGGATGGGCGGCGGCCGCCGTGGCGGCGGGCGCGCTGGTGTTGGGCGTGGCGGCGGCGGTGCTCGGCGGCGGCCGCCGCCGGTGACCGACGGCTCCGTCGGCGCCCTCGGGGCCGGCCCCATTGTCCGTTTTTTGTCCGCCTCCACGTCCTACCGTGCGCCGGGTGATTCACAAGGTCCGGGAGGCCATCCGGTTGGTCGAAGCCGACGGCTGGCGGCTCGTCGGTCAGCGCGGAAGTCATCGGCAGTCCAAGCATCCCCACAAGCACGGGCGAGTCACGATCGCCGGCAAGCCCAGCGACGATCTGCCACCTGGGCTGTGGCGCAGTATTCTGACCCAGGCGGGCGTGAGATGGGAGAGCGCGAGCGATTGATCAGGTACCTCGTCGTGCTGGAGCGGACGAACCGCAACTACGGCGCATATGCGCCCGACCTTCCCGGCTGCGTGGCAACAGGACGGACACCGGAAGAGACCCTTCAGCGCATGCTGGGCGCCATCGAGATGCACGTTCGTGGCATGGAGGAGGACGGCATCCCGGTACCGGAGCCCAACACGACGGCCAGCTACGTCACGGTCGCCGTCTGAGCTCCCCCTGCCGCCGGTGACCGAGCGCCCGAACGTCTCCGAGTATCCCGGGCGGCCGGTCCTCAAGCGGCCGGTCTGGACCTGGGAGGTGCCCGTGTACTTCTTCGTGGGCGGCCTGGCCGGCGCCTCCGCGGTCCTGGGCCTGGCGGCGGACCTCGCCGGGCAGCGCCGGCTGGCCCGGAGCGCGCGCGTCGCCGCCGCGGCCGGGGCCGCCGTCAGCCCCCTGCTCCTGATCTCCGACCTGGGCCGGCCCGAGCGCTTCGCGAACATGCTCCGCGTCTTCCGGCCGACGTCGCCGATGAGCGTCGGCTCGTGGACGCTGGCGCTGTTCGGCGGCGCCGCGGCGGCCGCCGCCGCGTCCGACGTCACCGGGCGGGCGCCCCGCCTGGGCCGGGCCGCCGGCGCCGCGGCCGGGCTCCTCGGCCCCGTCCTGGCCACGTACACGGCGGTGCTGCTCGGCCAGACGTCGGTGCCGGTCTGGGCCCGGGCCCGCCACCGGCTCCCGGCCGTCTTCGCGGCCAGCGCGGCGGCGAGCGCCGGCGGCCTCGCCTGCGCGCTGACCCCGCCCGCCGACGCCCGGCCGGCCCGCCTCCTGGCGGTTGGCGGCGCGCTCGCCGAGCTGGCCGCCAGCGGCTGGATGGAGGCCGGGCTCGGCGCCGACGGCGCCATCTACCGGAGCGGCCATCCGGTCCGCTGGACGCGGCTGGCGCGCGCGCTGACCCTGGTGGGCGCGGGCCTGACGGGCCTGCTCGGGGGCCGGCGGCGGGCCGCCGCGACGGGCGGCGCCGCCCTGCTCGCCGGGTCGCTGTGCCTGCGCCTGGGCATCTGGCGGGCGGGCCCGGAATCGACAGCATCGACCGGGTCGGCCGGTGTCATGCTTGACGAGCCATGGCGGGAAAAGCGGACTTCACACCGGACCAGTGGCTGACGATGCAAAGAGCGGTGACGTCGGCCGGCTACATCGTCGCGCTGTCCGAGGGAGGCGTCATCGACGACATGCTGAGCGAGATCCTGGCCGTGACTCAGCGGCTGAGCGGGGCCGGGCGCAACCACCCCAACCAGCTCGTCCGCGAGCTCGCCTCGATGCCGCACGTCCAGTCCGGGCTGCGGCCCGAGCTGACGCCGGCCGCGTACGAGCAGCAGTCGCTGGCCGCGATCCGCGCGGCCACAGTCCTGGTCACGCAGGCGGCGCCGGGTGACCTGGAGTCGTTCCGGGCGTTCGTGGTCGACCTGGCGGAGGCGGCCGCCAACGCGCACCAGGAGGGCGGCTTCCTCGGCACCGTCCGCGTCACGGCGGCCGAGAAGGCGGCCATCCTCCGCGTGAAGAAGGCCATGGGTGTGGCATGACGAGCCCCGAGTACGCCGCCGTCCCGCTCGACGAGGCGGCCAACGCGCCGCTCGACCTGCTCCCCGAGGCGACGCGGCCGGCCGGCGTGGGGGAGCTCCCGCTCCACGGCCTCCCGTTCGCGCTCGGCCCGGAGGTGGGCCGCTGCCTGGTCCACCTGGGCGATGGCGGCGCCGGCGAGGTCGAGGTGACGCTGGGCCTGACGGCCCCGCACCTGGTCTTCGCGCACCGGCTCCTCAGCACCCGCATCCCGCGCGGCGAGCCGCCCGGCGGCCCGGTCGCCGAGCTCGTCTTCACATATGACGACGGCGGGCGGGCGACGCACGTCGTGCGCGAGCGCTTCGAGGTGGCGGCGCTGCCCACCGGGTGGGGGCAGCTCCCGTTCCTGGCCCTGCCCGACCAGGCCGACCACGCACCTGCCGACCGCTGGCGCGGGGACTACGACTGGATCGGCGCCCGCCAGACCGAGGCGAACCAGGGCTGGCCCAGGTGGTTCTACCTGTGGGCCTGGCGCAACCCGCGGCCCGGCGCCCGGATCGAGAACGTGCTCCTGCGCTCGCGCGGCCCCGCGTACGTCGTCGGCTCCGTCGTGGCCGGCTTCACCGCCGAGTTCCCGTTCCCCCGCGACGGCGGGCGGGCGCTGCGGGTCACGCTCGCCGGCGAGCCGCCCGGCGGGCGCGTGGACTGGCGCCTGGAGGTGGACCGGGGCCTGGCCACGTACCCCTACCCGCTGTCGAACTCGACCGTCGAGGAGTTCCTGGACGACCCGCTGGCCGGGTTCGGCGACGCGTTCGCCGGGCGGTCGAGCAGCGCGTACGTCGAGGTGACGGCCGTGCCGTCGGCCACGCTCAGCGTCCGGCGGGACGGCCGCGACCTGGGCTCCGCCCGCTGGGACGACGTGCTGGCGTCGGGGCAGGTGGACGCCGGCGCGGCCCGGATCGAGGTGATCGAGCCGGGCCGGAACTGGGTCCGCGTGACCGTGGTGGACGACGAGACGGGGCGCCCGCTGCCGTGCCGGGTGCACTTCCGCTCGCCGCAGGGCATGCCGTTCCAGCCGCACGGCCACCACCCGGTCGTCAACCGCGGCCTGGACACCTGGCACTCGGACATCGGCGGCGACCTGAGGCTGGGCTCGATCACGTACGCGTACATCGACGGCGAGTGCGAGGGCTGGCTGCCGCGCGGCGACGTGCTGGTGGACGTGGCGCGCGGCTTCGAGTACCAGCCGCTGCGCTCGACCGTCCGGATCGAGCCCGGCCAGCGCGACCTCACGCTGCGCCTGCGGCGGCTGGCCGACATGAACGCCCGCGGCTGGTACGGCGGCGACACGCACGTCCACTTCCTGTCCACCCAGGGCGCCCAGCGCGAGGCCCGGGGCGAGGACCTGAACGTGGTCAACCTGCTGCTCTCGCAGTGGGGCCACCTGTTCACGAACACCGAGGAGTTCACCGGCGAGCCGCTCGTCTCCCGGGACGGACGCACGATCGTCCACGCCAGCCAGGAGAACCGCCAGCACCTGCTGGGCCACCTGACGCTGCTGGGCCTCAAGCGGCAGGTGGCGCCCTGGTGCTCGGACGGGCCGTCGGAGGCCGAGCTGGGCGGCACCCTCGAGGTGACGATGGCCGACTGGGCCGACCGCTGCCACGCGCAGGGCGGCACGGTCGTCCTCCCGCACCTGCCCAACCCCAACGGCGAGCCGGCCGCGCTGATCGCCACCGGCCGGGCCGACGCGGTGGAGATGCTCGCGTTCGGGAGCTACTACCACCTCGAGTACTACCGCTACCTGAACGGCGGCTACCGCCTGCCGCTGGTCGGCGGCACGGACAAGATGACGAGCGACGTGCCGGTCGGGCTGTACCGCACGTACGTGCAGATCCCCGACGAGGAGTTCAGCTACGAGAGCTGGTGCCGCAACCTCGCGGCCGGGCGCACGTTCCTCTCCGGCGGCCCGCTCCTGACGTTCAGCGTGGAGGGGGCGGGGATCGGTGACACCGTCCGCCTGCGCGGCGAGGGCACGGTCGAGGTGGCCGCCGAGGTCGAGTCGATCTTCCCGGTGCACTGCCTGCAGGTGGTGGAGCGGGGCCGGGTGGTCGCGGAGACGCGCTCCGCCGAGGGCGCCCGCCGGCTCACCTTGCGCGAGCGGGTCCGGGTCGAGGGCGACACGTGGCTGGCCGCGCGCGTGGCCGGCCCCGAGTACACGGCGGTGCCGCACCGGGACTGCTGGTCGCGCGGCGTCATGGCGCACACGTCGCCGATCTACGTGGCGGGCGGCGACGAGTGGCGGATCGGCGACCCGGCCACGCTCCGGTACATGCAGACGCTGGTCGAGGGCAGCCTCGGGTACATCCGCGAGCTGAGTCACCAGCACGCGCCCGGCACGGTGACCCACCACCACGGCGAGGACGACCACCTCGCCTACCTGGAGCGCCCGTTCCTGGAGGCGCTGGCGGCGCTGGAGGAGCGCCTCCGCGGCTGAGCCCGGCCGGCGGCATTGTCCGCCACCTGGGCGTTCCAGGCCGCCAGCGATCGGTCTACGCTGGCCTCGGCGCCGCACCTGGCGGCGCGAGAGAGGGGTTCGACCTGGGAGGGCACATGACCGCGCAGCGGGTCCTCGGCACGGAAGCGGCTCGGCGGGCGGCGCTGGAGATGCAGCAGCTCCTCGAGGGCAGCATGAGCGCCCACATCCAGGCGCTGCTGACCCAGGGCCGGACGCTGTCCAGGCCCAACGTCTGGGACGGCCCCCAGGCGGCCACCTTCCGCCAGGCCCAGTGGCCGTCGGTGGAGCGGTCGCTGGTCCTGATGCAGCACCGCCTGCCGATCCTGCAGGCGAACGCGGCGACCGTGGTCGGCGACATCGTCCACTCCGGCACCGTCGGCGCGATCGGCGTCGGGTCGTTCGCGATCCTGGCGACGGTCGCCCAGGACTGGCGGACGGCGAGGAGCCTGGAGCCGGCCCTGGAGGCCGCGCTGGCCGCCTACAACACGCGGCGGCTGGGCATCGGCGTCCAGGGTGCCGCCAACGAGGGCTCGCTGCTCGACCTGCTGAAGCGGAACGGCAGCACCTCGTACGACCTGAACTTCCTGCGGCCCGGGCACCAGGGGCAGAACTTCCCGTTCCTGGACGCGGCCTCGAACGACGGCTTCTTCTCGGCCAAGGCCTACTTCGGGGACAGCGCGCTCAGCCGCTACGCCAGCGACTTCCAGAACCTCGTGACCGGCCAGTACGGCCGCGCGCCAGGGCAGCTCCGGCAGGCCGTGAACGCGATCGACGCCAACCGCGCGGCGCTGCAGGCGGCCGACGCGTGGCCTCGAGGGCTGCCCACGAACGCGAGCGCGGCGGACATCCGGGCGTTCATCCTCGACAACGCCAGGCTCGCGGTGCCGGACGACCAGATAGCGGCGCTGTCGCAGTACATCAGGGCCCGCGCCCTCGACTTCCCGGAGAACTTCGGGCTGCCGGCGTCGCCGACGGAAGCGGACCTGGACGCGCTCCTGACGCGCATCGTCCCCTCGGGGATCAAGTCGGAGCCGATCAGCGCCATCGGGGACTACTTCAAGAGCCTGGATGGGGCCACGCCGACCCTGGCCAGGGCCAGCACGTTCGTCTCGAGGGTGATGGAGAGCCCGGTCGGCAAGGTGCTGAAGGTCGGCGGCACGGGCCTGGCGGTGGCCGGCGACGTGTTCACGCTCGCCAGCCCGTCACCCGACGCGCTGGGCGGCCCGACCACCGAGCGGGTCGCGGCCGGCCTCAACCTCGCGGCGATCGGCGTCGGCATGGCCGGTCCGCTGCTCGCCGCCAACGCCGCCACGGACTGGATCCCCGGCGTCGGCGAGGTGACGATGGGCCTGACCGCCGCCTACTTCGTCGGCGATCTGGTCTGGCAGAACCGCCAGTGGATCGAGGACACCGGCTCCCACCTGCTGCACGCCGCCGGCGACGCGGTCTCGTCCGCGTGGCACAGCGTCACGAGCTGGCTGTGAGCACGGCGATGAGCGACGCGCTGCGCCAGGCCGGCGAGGTCGAGCTGCCCCGCTTCACGACCGAGGAGCTGACGGCGATCGGGGCCGAGGACGTGTCGATCGTGCAGCGCCAGGGCCTGCCCGAGTGGCTGGGCCAGTGGCCCGACGAGGCGCGGACGGCGATCCTGGCCACCGCGCTGCGGGCGGTGGTGGCGCGGGGCCTGGTCCGGAGCCCGACGCCGGCCGAGCTGGCGGCGGCGCGGGAATCCGGCCGCCTCGACATCGAGCCGCTGGGCGACCTGCGGCTGATCCTCTCGGCGCGGCGGGCGCCCGACTACGTCGTGCTCGTCCTCCGCGAGACGTACGTGGGGGCGTTGTACGGGTTCACCGGGCCTGACGGTGGCCCGGCGCTGGTGCACGAGGAGGTCACTCCGGAGGGGTTCCACTCGTTCCGCCTGCGGACCCCGGAGAACGCGGTCGAGGCGCTGGCGCAGGTCGCGGACCCGGACGCCGGGGCCCGCGCGGACGGTCCCGAGCTGGGCGAGCCCGAGCCGGGGTCCCCGGCGCAGATCGCGGCCAGCGTGACCGGGCTCGGACCCGGGCTCACGCGGTTCGAAGCGGTGCACCAGCGCGAGGCGGGGGACCGGCGCACGCAGCTCACGGTCGAGGAGGTGGACGCGGGGGTCCGCGTCCTCACGGCGACGTTCGGCGTCGCGCCGCGCCCGGCCGCCGCCCGCGAGGCGAGCGCCGCGGGCCTGCGGCGGTGCCTCCAGGCGCTGCTGAACGACGCGGACGACGTCTTCGCCTAGCCCGCTGGTGGAATGGGCCACCGCGCTCGCGGGTTGAAGGGCTTTCGAGGGAGCCATAGACTCGACAGTCACGATGCACGAACGCCGGCCACGCCTGCTGTTGACGCGGCGGCGCGTGATCGACTTCCTTCGCTGCGCCAGCTGCGGCTGTCGCTAGCTGCTAGCCCGCGGCGCTAAGCCGCGCGCGCTTTCGGGGCCCGTGCGGTCCCGCTGATTCGCCGCCCCACCGCGATCATCCGGTCGCGGCAGCGAATGATCTTGGAGCCCAAACCCATGTGCCTGAACTGCGGATGCAATGCCGAGCCCTCGAAAGTCGAGCGCGTCAAGGAGGCCAGCCGGGCCCTCAGGGGCACGATCTCGGAGGACCTGGCCAACGACTCACCGACGTTCGACGGCGCGAACGCGCAGCTGCTCAAGTTCCATGGCGTCTACCAGCAGGAGGACCGCGACAAGCGCAAGGAGGCGCGCAAGCGCGGCCTCGACCGCCACTACCAGATGATGGTCCGCACCCGGATCCCCGGGGGCCGCGTGGACCCCGCCGGCTACCTGGCCCACGACCGCATCGCGGACGAGTGGGGCAACGGGACGATCCGGATCACCACGCGCCAGGACTTCCAGCTCCACGGCGTGCTGAAGGGCGACCTCTGGAGCTCGATCCACGCGATCAACGAGGCGCTGATGACGTCGCTCGGCGGCTGCGGCGACCAGGTCCGCAACGTGATGTGCTGCCCCGCGCCCATCCGCGACAAGCTCCGCGCCGACCTGCACGCGGCGCTGCCCGGCCTGGTCGAGCGCCTCACCCCGACCACGAAGGCGTACCACCAGATCTGGGTGGACGGCGAGCAGGTGACCGGCGACGAGCCGCCCGAACCCGATGACCTGTACGGCACGCGCTACCTGCCCCGCAAGTTCAAGGTCGGCCTGGCGGTCGAGGGCGACAACTGCATCGACGTGTACTCCGACGACCTCGGCCTGGTGGCCATGCGCGGCCCGGACGGCGGGCTGGACGGCTTCACGGTCCTGGTCGGCGGCGGCCTCGGCCGCACCAACAACAAGCCGGACACGTACCCCGCCATCGGCCAGCCGATGGCCCACGTCGCCACCGAGCACCTGGTCGAGACCGCCCGGGCGGTCATCGCGGTGCAGCGGGACTACGGCAACCGCAGCGACCGCCGGTACGCCCGCCTCAAGTACGTGCTCGCGGCGCGGGGCCTGCCCTGGTTCCGCGAGCAGGTCCAGGCCCGGGTCCCCTTCGAGCTGGCCCCGCCCCGGCCGCTGCGCTGGGAGCCGCTCGACGACCACCTGGGCTGGCACGAGCAGGGCGACGGCCGGCTGTTCTACGGCCTCTACGTCGAGAACGGGCGGGTGCAGGACACCGGCGACGCGCGGATGAAGACCGCCCTGCGCCGCCTGGTCGAGGAGCACCGGCCCGTCCTCTGGATGACGGCCCAGCAGAACCTGATCGTCGCGGACGTGGAGCCGCGGGAACGGAGTGCGATCGAGCGCCTCCTGACGGACCACGGCGTGACCCTGACCGAGCAGATCTCGCAGACCGTGCGCAACTCGATGGCGTGCCCGGCGACCCCGACGTGCGGCCTGGCCGTCGCCGAGTCCGAGCGCGTCCTGCCGGACCTCAGCCGGCGGATCGAGGGGCTGGTGGCCGAGCTGGGGCTCGCGGACGAGCGGATCAGCTTCCGGATGACCGGCTGCCCCAACGGCTGCGCCCGGCCCTACCTGGGCGACGTGGGCTTCGTCGGCACCACGCTCGGCAAGTACGACGTCTTCCTCGGCGGCGACTTCGTGGGCACGCGGCTGAACACGCTGTTCGCCCACAACGTGCCCATCGACGAGATCCCCGGGCTCCTGCGCGGCCCGCTGGCCGCCTTCGCGGCCGAGCGAACGGCCGCCGAGGGGTTCGGCGACTGGTGCGACCGGGTCGGCGTCGGCGCCCTGATCGAACGGTTCCAGGCGGAAGGAGCTACAGCATGAGCGCGCTGGCCCGCGAGCTGATCGTCGACGACGAGGACGACCGGAGCCCCGAGGAGGTCCTGGAGTGGGCCTACGGCACGTTCCGCCGGGTGGCGATCGTGGCCAGCTTCCAGGCCGAGTCGTCCGTGCTGATACACATGGCGGCCGGTATCGTGGACCGGCCCGAGGTGATCACGCTCGATACCGGCCGGCTGCCCGAGGAGACCCAGGAGCTCATCGACCGCGTGCAGCAGCGGTACCCGATCCGCCTGCACGTCGAGGTCCCGGATCCGGGCGAGGTCGCGGAGCTCGTCGGGGCGGACGGCCCCAACCTGTTCCGCCGCTCGGTGGAGCTCCGCGAGCGCTGCTGCGACGTGCGCAAGGTACGGCCCCTGACCCGGGCCCTGGAGGGCTTCGACGCCTGGGTGACCGGCCTGCGCCGGGACCAGTCGGCCAGCCGGCGACGCACGCCTGTGGTGCAGGCGGACGCCGCCCACGGCGGCATCGCGAAGATCGCCCCGCTCGTGGGGTGGCGCCGGGACGAGGTCTGGGCGTACATCCGCGAGCACGGGCTCGACTACCACGCGCTGTACGAGCGCGGCTACGCATCCATCGGCTGCGCGCCCTGCACGCGGCCCATCGAGCCCGGCGAGGACGAGCGCGCGGGCCGCTGGTGGTGGGAGCAGTCGGACACCAAGGAGTGCGGCCTGCACCTGACCGAGCACGGTCTCGTGCGTGCCAAGAGGGAGAGCTGAATCGTTGAGTGATGACCGATCGGGCTTCGTCGTCTGGCTGACCGGCCTGTCCGGGGCCGGCAAGTCCACGATCGCGAGCCTGCTGCAGGCGGAGCTGGCGGAGCGCGGCCGGCCGGCCGAGGTGCTGGACGGCGACGAGGTGCGCACGAACCTGTCCAAGGGCCTCGGCTTCTCGAAGGAGGACCGCGACACCAACATCCGCCGCATCGGCTACGTCGCCCGGCTGCTGGCCCGGAACGGCGGCGTGGCCATCACGGCCGCCATCTCGCCGTACCGTGAGATCCGGGACGAGATCCGGGCCCAGACGCCGAACTTCGTCGAGGTGTTCGTGCGCTGCTCGCTGGACGAGCTGGTCCGCCGCGACGTGAAGGGCCTGTACAGGCGGGCGATCGCGGGCGAGATCCCGAACTTCACGGGCGTGAGCGACCCCTACGAGGAGCCGCTCCGGCCCGAGGTGATGGTGGACAGCGAGCGGCAGACCCCGGCCGAGTCCGTGGCCGCCGTGGTGCGCCACCTCGAGCGCCGGGGGCTGGTCCGGACGCCGTTCCGGGACCGCCTGCTCCGCGGCGACGAGCAGGCGGCGGCGCAGGCGGAGGCCCGCGTCCTGCCCCGGCTGGGGGTGGACGCGCGGACGGCGGCGGACGTGTTCATGCTCGGCTCGGGCGCGCTCACGCCGCTGGACGGCTTCCTGGGCGCGGAGGACTACCGGTCGGTCGTGGAGACCGCGCGCCTGGCCGGCGGCTCGCCCCTCGGCGTGCCCGTCGTGCTGCGCGTGGACGCCGCCGGGGCGGCGACGCGGGGCCGGGTCGCGCTGTACCACGAGGGCCGGCCGGTGGGCGTCCTGGACGTCGAGGAGGCGTTCGAGGCCCCGGCCGACCAGGAGGCGGAGTGCGTGTACGGCACGCCCGACGACGCCCACCCGGGCGTGGCCGCCCTGCGCCAGGCCGGCACCCACGCGCTCGCCGGGCCCGTGACCGCGTTCACGCCCGACGGCCTGGGCCAGTACGACCTGACGCCGCGGCAGGTGCGCGAGGCGCGCGCGCAGCGCGGCTGGCGCACGATGGTCGGCTTCCAGACCCGCAACCCGGTCCACCGGGCGCACGAGTACCTGCAGAAAGTGGCGCTGGAGAACATCGACGGGCTGCTGCTCCACCCGCTGATCGGCGAGACCAAGAGCGACGACATCCCGGCCGAGACGCGGATGCGGTGCTACGAGGTGCTGCTCCGCGACTACTACCCGGCCGAGCGGACGTGCGGCGCAACTACGGCTGCACCCACTTCATCGTCGGTCGCGACCACGCCGGGGTGGGCAGTTACTACGACACGTATGCTGCGCATCGGATCTTCGACGAGTACGTCCCGGCCGAGCTGGGCATCGAGATCCTGCGCTTCGAGCACGCCTTCTGGTGCCGGAAGTGCAACAACATGGCCTCGACGCGCACGTGCCCGCACCCCGCCGAGGACCGTGCGACGCTGAGCGGCACCCGTGTGCGCCAGCTCCTCGCGGCCGGCGAGCCGCTGCCGCCCGAGTTCACGCGCCCGGAGGTGGCCGACGTGCTCCGCGCGGCACAGGCGGAGGGCGCTCCCAGCTCGGTTTGACGCGCTATTTCCCGGTTTCCCTGGACCTGGAGGACCGCCCCTGCGTCGTCCTCGGCGGCGGCGCGCTGGCCGCCGAGAAGGCGCAGGGGCTGCTGCTGGCCGGCGCCCGCGTCTCCGTGGTCGCGGCCGAGCCCGAGGCAGGGCTGCGTCAGGCGGCCGCGGCCGGCCGGCTGACGCTGGTCGAGCGCGACTACCGCCCGGGCGACCTGGCCGGCGCCTGGCTGGCGATCGACGCCAGCGGCAGCGACGAGATCAACGCGGCCAGCCGGCGTGAGGCGGCCGAGGCCCGGGTCCTCCTCAACGTGGTGGACCGGGCCCAGCTCTGCGACTGGATCGCGCCCGCGATCGTGCGCCGGGGTCCGCTGCAGGTGGCCGTGTCCACCTCCGGCGAGAGCCCCTTCCTGGCCTCCACGCTGCGCCGCCGCCTCGAGCGCGACCTGGGCGCGGAGTGGGAGCCGTTCGTCCGCCTGGTGGGCGAGGTGCGCCGGCGCCTGCGCGCCGAGGGCGTGCCGCTGCCCGAGCAGGAGGCGGTCTACCGGGGGCTCCTCCGCTCGGACGTGCGCCGGCTGCTCCGCGACGGCGACGCCGAAGCGGCGGCCGCGCTGGCGGAGCGGATCGTGAGCGGGCCGCGGCCGGGCCGGGTCTGGCTGGTGGGCGCCGGCCCGGGCGAGGCGGACCTGCTGACGCTGGCCGCCCGCGAGGCGCTGGCCACCGCGGACGTCGTGCTGCACGACGCGCTGGTGAACCCCGAGGTGCTGGCGCTGGCCCGGCCCCGGGCCCGGCTGGTGGACGTGGGCAAGCGAGCCGGCGGCCAGCGCGTGCCGCAGGAACGGATCAACGCGCTGCTGCTGGAGGCGGCCGCCGCGGGCGAGGAGGTGGTCCGGCTCAAGGGCGGCGACCCGTTCGTCTTCGGCCGGGGCGGCGAGGAGCTGGCGGCGCTGACGGACGCCGGCGTCGAGGTGCGGCTGGTGCCGGGAGTCAGCTCGGCGACGGCGGCCGCGACGCTGGCCGGCATCCCGCTGACGCTGCGCGGCGTGGCCAGCTCGGTCGCGTTCGCCACGGCGAGGGGGCGCGGCGGCGTCTCGCCGGACCTGGCCGCGCTGGCGGCGGCCGCCGACACGCTGGTGGTCCTGATGGCGCTGGAGGGGCTGGCGGAGACGGCCGCGGCGCTGGCGGGGGTGCTGGGCCCGGCGCGGCCGGCGGCGGTCGTCTCGGCGGCGGGCACGCGGCGCCAGCGCGTGGTGCGGGGCGAGCTGGGCACCATAGCCGCGGCGAGCGCGGCCGCGGCGCTGGAGGCGCCGGCGACGCTGATCGCCGGCGAGGTGTGCGCAGTGGCCGCGCGGGTGGGCCTGAGCGAAGCCACCGGCTAGCCGCGATGGGTCAAACTATTCCCTTCAGCACGCATGGCGGACGTCCCTTACGGCGACGGCGAGCAGCTACGCGAGGCGTGGGTCCGCGGGTTGAAGGCGATCTTCGCCGTCTCCCGGCACATCTCCGGCTCCGCCAGCCTGGCCAACTTCTTCGGCGCGCTGACGCAGACCGTCGCCCAGCTCACCGGGGCTGAGCGGGCCGCGTTCTGGGCGCTGCGGCCGGACGACACCATCGCCGTCCAGCGCGAGGCGTTCGGCTTCCCGGAGGACGTCCTGGGCCGCCTGCGCCCGGTGCCCGCGGGGGGCGGGACCGGCGACGTCGTGCAGGACATCGTCCACGGCGACCCCATCTGGCACGTCGCCCGCAAGTTCCGGGACGACCCGCCGCGCCGGGCCGCGTGGCTGGACGTCGAGGGCGTGCGCGAGGCGGTGGTGGTGCCCTGGCGCGTGGGCGACCAGCACCTCGGCCTGCTCGGCGTGTACGACTCGGGGCGGCCCAACGGCTTCACGGAGTCCGACGTCTGGGTGACGCGGATCGCGTCGCTGGCCGCGGGCCTGGTCTGGCAGGAGCGCCAGGCGGCGGGCCGGCTGATCGACTTCGAGCGCCAGCAGACGGTCAGGCTGCGCGAGTACGCGGAGCGGATGGCGGCGCTGGAGAAGATCAAGAGCAACGTCCTCAACCTGGCTGCCCACGAGCTGCGCGGCCCCCTGGCGGTGATCCGCGGCTACCTGTCGCTGCTGGAGGACGGCTCGATCAACGGTGCCGAGGAGCTGGCCCGGGTGCGGCCGATCCTGTCGGCCAAGACCGACCAGATCGCCACCCTGGTGGACGAGATGCTGGAGACCGCCCGCCTGGAGGACGGCCGGATCGAGCTGAAGCTGGAGCGCCTGGACCTGCGCGAGATCGCGCGCGAGGCCGCGGACGCGGCGCGCGCCCTGCTCGGCGACGGCCAGACGCTGGCCCTGCAGGTGGCGGCAGAGCCCCTGCTGGTGATGGGCGACCGCCTGCGCCTGACCACGGTGGTGTCGAACCTGATCGAGAACGCGATCAAGTACTCGCCGGAGGGCGGCCCCATCCGGTGCAGCGTCGGCGGCGAGCGGTCGGCGGCCGTCGTCCGGGTGCTGGACCGCGGCCTGGGCATCGCCGAGGCGGACCTGCCCACGCTGTTCACGCGGTTCGGCCGGATCGTGACGGACGTCAACAGCAGCATCCCGGGCACCGGCCTGGGCCTGTACCTGTGCCGCGAGCTGGCGCTGCTGCACGGCGGCGACATCGCGGTCGAGTCGCAGCCCGGCGTCGGCAGCGCGTTCGACCTGGTGCTGCCGCGCGTGGTGCCGAGGCAGCGGGCGGCGGCCTGGCGGGACCGGGCCGGGTACGACCTGACGCGGTTCGGGCTGAGCGACATGATCGAGTGCAGCGCCGAGCTGCGCCGGCTGGGGGCGTCGGCGGCGAGCCTGGAGCAGGCCGCCGGCCGCATCGTGCGCCACCTGTACGACAACCTGCAGGTGGGGGACGGGGGTGAGCGCGCGACCGCCCTGGTCCGAGCGTTCCGGGCGCTGCCCTACGGGCGCCTCGACGGCGAGCGCCAGGAGGTGGCCCGCGCGGCCCTGGGCCGGCGGGAGCCCGACGCCTCGACGATGTGCCTGGCCCTCATCGGCACGGCGGGCGACCGCCAGGAGTGGAACACGGTCCGGGGCTCGGCCCGGCACCGCGTCATCCCGCTGCCCCGGGGCGGCCGCTGGATGCCGATGGCGGCGCGCCTGGTCCAGGACCTGGGGGTGGACCTCCGCCGGACCCGCGACCCCGGGCTCTTCGTGGACCTGATCGAGAAGACGTGCAACGTGTTCCACGTGCCGGTCGCGGCCGGCAGCCCGTACGTGCCGGACCAGACGGAGTTCGTCCGGCCGTACGGCATCGCGTCGGTCCTCGGGTTCGGCGGCGTCCTGGCCCCGATGGACCTCTACGTGATCATCCTGTTCTCCAGGGTCCCCATCCCGCGAGGCGGCGCCGGTCTGTTCCGCGCTATCTCGCACAGTCTCAAGCTCACCCTCCAACCGTTTGCCGGACCCCTCCCGGCCGCGGGCGCGGCCAGGCTAGGCGTGCGCTCGACGTCGGCGGCCGGCTGACCAGCCGCGGGCGCCGAGCTGCGCGTGCCGGTCGGCGTCCTCCGGGAACGCGTCCTCGCGGTCCTGGCGGGCCCGGTGGCGAGGATCCACCGGGACCAGGCTCCTGGCGAGCGCCCCGTCGCCGCGCATCTGGTGCCAGTGCCGGTCGTCGGGGTCCTGCCAGGCCAGCGAGCAGCCGGGCCGCACCTCGAGCGGCCGGCGCAGCAGCCGCAGGAAGTCCACCGCAGTTCCGTCGGTTCGGTAGTAGTCAGGCGTGACGAAGTCGGACACCTCGACGCCGTCGATGACGTAGTGGAACGTGCGGCAGGGCTCGCAGACCTCGACCAGGTACCTCACGCGGCGCCGCGTGAAGCAGGACCCGAATCCGGGGCCGTCCATCAGCCGGTCGCCGAACGGGTCGGCGATCAGCTCCAACAGCAGGTGGCTGGCGCCGAGCGTCCAGCCCTCGCCCGCGCCGATCTCCGCGAAGGGCGTGCCGCACTCGTCGAGGTGGATGCCGTACCCCGCGTCCGGGGAGTCCACGAGGTACATCGGCCACGCTCCCGGCGGCACGCCCTCCGCGGTGCCGGCGGTCACCCGAGCCCGCGCTCCCCAGGCCGGCCCGAAGTCACGGTCCACCTGCGTCTGCAGTGCGTGCGTCACGTGGGCCATGCTCGATGGGCTCAGCGGGGTGGCGGACCGGTCGACGAGCGCGACGGCTGGGGCGACCATATGTGCACGCTATTCCCTGCGCGTGCGTCGCGCCACGCGTACAACCACGTGTTTCTCCCTCGTGAAACTGTTCGGGTACTGACGTGCGTACTTTCCCGGTATCGCTCGCGATGACGGTGTCGCCATCCTTTGTCATCGCATCGCGGGTGTGAGTGAGCAGTGGGTCGCCCCCGGCGTCCCGAGGAGGATTGGGCAGTGGCGGTAACAGCGGAAGACGCCAAGCTGGCAGAGCACTTCATCTACGAGGAGCTCGACCTGAGGAGGGTGCGCGACCTGGCGAAGGCGACCTACGAGTGGGACGACGCGACCGCCGCCCGCGCGGAGGCCTCCTACCGCGACTTCCTGTGGGTCTGCTGGAACTTCGCCAGGGCCGAGACGAGCATGACGTGGGTCAGCCTGGCGGCTGACAAGTTCGGGCACCTCCACCTGCAGGACCCGGCGGCCTTCGTGGCCGACTGCGCCCAGATCTTCGGCCAGGGCAGGGCCCTGATCCACATGCCCCTGTACGACGGGCGGCTGGTCGTGGAGACGGACTGCGCGACGGCGCGGTCGCACTACGCGGCGCTGGGACTGGACATCCCGAGCGACCTGCGCACGAAGTGCATCTGGGCGGTTGTGAGCAACTGACGGCTACCCCCCCACCGGCGCCGGCCGCCGACTCTGTCGGCGGACCGGCGTCTTTTTTTGTGCGGGCGACGGTATCGTGCGCTGGCCGGCGCCGCGGAGGGCGACTGGAACGTTGGCGTGGTCCAGGAGCCGATTGGACCCCGCCAACGTTCCACTGACACCTGGCGCCGCCGGCCGGCCGGGGCAGCCCGTGAGCCCCTACTCGTCCTCGTCGAACTGCGTCATCCAGATGCCGATCTGGATGCGCGAGTTGAACCCGAGCTTGTTGCAGATCTGCTCGACGTGGCCCTCGATCGTCCGCTCGGACAGCCGCAGCCGGCCCGCGATCTCCTTGTTGCTCATCGCCTTGGCGACCATGCGAGCCACCTCCAGCTGACGCCTCGTCAGCGTGGGCCGGGCCGGGTCGGCCGGCCGCCGCGTCGCCGCCGGCGGCGACTCCCGCAGCGCGAACGCGATCGCCTGCCGCAGCTCCATCTGCCGGCCCTCGTTGAACGCCGCGTCCGAGCCCGGCGCCCCCAGGGACGCCTGCCAGCGCGCGCTGACCGCCGCGCGCACCGGGGCCCGGCCCGGCGGCCGCGCGCCCATGCGCTCCAGCAGGCCGTCCGCCGCCCCGACCAGCCGCGCCGCCCGCCCGTGGTCGCCGCGGTCCGCCGCGACCGCCGCCAGCCCCTCCAGCATCGGGACGGACGGCCTGGCCAGCGCGAACTCCCGCAGGTCGGTGAGGCTGCGGAGCAGCGCCGTCTCGGCCTCGTTCAGCCGGGCCTGCTGCAGGTGCAGCCGGCCCAGGGCCTGGAGGGCGACCGCCTCCCGGTGCACGTCGCCGGTGCGGTTGAGCAGGCTCACGCTCTCGTTCAGCAGCCGCTCGGCGTCGTCGATCCGGCCCTCGACCAGCGCGACCTGGCCGAGCAGGGTGAAGCACTCGCCGAGCAGGACGTCGTCCCCGACCCCGCCCGCGATCTCCGCCGAGCGCTCCAGCGCGGTGCGCGCGGCCGCCGTCCGGCCCGCGTCGAACCGGGCCTTGCCCAGCCGCAGCAGCGCGAACGCCGAGCCGGCGCGGTCCTCGATGGCCCGGGCGGCCCGGAACGCGGCGCGGGCCTGGCGCGCGGCGCCGGGCAGGTCACCCTGGGCCCAGCACAGCCGGGAGAGCCAGTTCAGGGCCGCCACGCCGGTCGGCGAGCCCGTGCCCGCGCTGGCCAGGACGTCCCGGAGATGACGCCGGCCCTCGTTGAGCAGGCCCCGGAAGTGCCAGTAGGGGGCGAGCGCGACCGCCAGGCGAAGCTTCAGCTCCGCGGACCACGCGGCCTCCAGCGCGAACGCGACGCGCACGTTGTCCAGCTCCGCGTCCAGCACCGCCAGCCAGCGCGGTCCCTCCCGCTGCGTCAGGCTGGCCGACGCGCTCTCGGCGACCGAGACCACGTGGTCGGCCAGGCGCCGTTCCAGCGTCTCGCGCTGGCCGGACTGCTCCAGGCGGTCCAGGGCGTACCGGCGCAGGATGTTGAGCAGGCGGTAGCGGGTGGGGCCCTCGGTCGTCCCACCCGCCGGCGAACACGCCGAGCTGGGTGAACAGGTCGCGCGCGGCCGGGTCGAGGCGCTCGTAGCTGGAGTCGATCGCCGCCCACAGGCTCGTGTGGCGCTCGCTCATGACCGGGCCTCGCGCGACGAGGATCTGGTAGCGATGGTCGAGCTCCCGCGCCAGCTCGCCCGGCGAGAGCGTCTCCATCCAGCCCGCGGCCAGCTCGACGGCCAGCGGCAGCCCGTCCAGGCGGCAGACCAGGTCGCCGACGTCCCGGCAGTTCGCCTCCGTGACCGAGAAGTGCGGGCTGGCGCGGCGGGCCCGGTCGGCGAACAGCGCCACGGCCTCCACCTGCTCCAGCTCGTCCGGCGTGTACGCGCGCCCGGCCCGGGGCAGGTCGAGCGGCGGCACGCGCCAGGCCAGCTCGCCGAGCACGCCCAGTCGCTCTCGGCTCGTGACCACGATCGTGAGGGCGGGGCAGTTGAGCAGGAGGTGCTCGATGACGCCGGCCGCCCGCTCGACCACGTGCTCGCAGTTGTCGAGGACCAGCAGCATCTCGCGGGACGACAGGGTCGCGTCGAGCACGGCCAGCGTCTCATCGGGCCGCGCCTCCGTGATCCCGAGCGTGCCCGCGATCACGGCGGGCAGCAGGTCGCCGTTCGTCACCGGCGCCAGCTGGACGAGCCACGAGCCGTCCGGGTAGCGCCGTCCGAGCAGCGCGGCGAGCCGGAGCGCCAGCCGGGTCTTGCCGATGCCGGCCGGGCCCAGGAGCGAGATCAGCCGCGTGCCATGCACGAGCCGCGAAAGCTCGCTCAACTCCCATTCGCGGCCCATGAACGGCGTCAGCTCCGCTGGCAGGTTGGTCCGCCCGCCGTTCGCCGGCCGACCTGACGTCCTGACCACCCCGCCGCAAAGTATCGAACACTGTCCTCTCCGATCGCAGCCTAGGTGTGGCGGGACCAGCTGTCGCCCGGTGAAGTACCCGTTCAGTACCCGGGGGAGTACCCGGGTCAGGGCCGCCGGCTAAGCAGGCGGCCACAAGTCACGTCCGGAACCAAGGGTCGGCTGTGGTCTGTCATCAGCGAGGTGAAGCACGAAGCCACGGAGGACACGAAGACGCACGAAGCGCCTGGTGCCGAACTGGCGCGTCGATCTCGGCAGGCCCTTCGTGCGTCTCTGTGCTCTTCGTCCCTTCGTGCTTCAACAGCTCGAGGCAGATCGCGCGACTCAACGTATTCCGGACAGGACTTCTGGAGACCTGCTTAGCGATCCGGGGAGGCGGTTCGCAGCGCCTCGGCCACCCGGACCGCCCGCGCGACCTCCGCCACGTCGTGCACCCGAACGATGTCCGCGCCGCGCAGCACCGCCGCCGTCACGCTGGCGATCGTCCCCGGCAGCCGCTGCTCCACCGGCTGCCCGAAGATGCGCTCCAGGAACGACTTGCGGGAGGGCCCGACCAGCAGGGGCTGGCCCAGCTCGTTCAGCTCCGCGAAGCGGCGCAGCACCTCGACGCCGTGCGCCGCCGTCTTGCCGAACCCGATACCCGGGTCGAGCACCACCCGCTCCCGCGGCACCCCGGCGGCCAGCGCCACCGCCAGCGAGCGGCGCAGCGAGGCCGTCACCTCCGCCAGCAGGTCCGACGCGTACGCCGTGCCGTCCTGGTTGTGCATCAGGACGAGTCCGAGCCCCCGCCGGGCCGCGAGCCCGGCCAGGCCCGGCGACCGCTGCAGGCCCCAGATGTCGTTGACGATCGCGGCGCCCTCGGCGGCCGCCGCCTCGGCGACCTCGAGCTTCCACGTGTCGATCGAGACCGGCACCGTCGCGACCGGGCGCAGGCGGCGCAGGACCGGCAGCACGCGGCGCAGCTCCTCCTCGGCGCTCACCGGCGCGTACCCGGGGCGGGTGGACTCGCCGCCGACGTCGATCAGGTCGGCCCCCTCGTCGATCATGCGCCGCGCCTGGCGCACCGCCGCCTCCGGGTCGAGCACGCCGTCGCCGCTGAACGAATCGGGGGTGGCGTTGACGATCCCCATCACGTAGACGCGGCTGCCCCACCGGAACCGCCGGCCGCCCATCTCCGCCTCCATCAGGCGATCCTCATTCACCTATCATTGGCCGGCGGGGACCCCGATCTGTGCAGTTCGAGGCGGTACCGGCGATCGACTTCTCCAACCTCAGTCTGGTGCCGAGGACCGTCTCGTCCATCGGCCACCGGGCCGATGTCCGCTGCGACGTCGCGATCGGCGACGCGACCCTGCGGATCCCGCTCATCGGGTCGCCCATGCCCGACGTCTGCGGCCCCGAGATGTGCGTGGCGCTGGCCCAGCTCGGCGGCCTCGGCATCCTGCACCGGTTCCAGCCGGTGCCGGATCAGGTCGAGCAGTTCCGGAGCGCTTCCTCGTCGGCGCCGGCGGACGGTGTGGTCGGCGCGGCGGTGGGCATCACCGGCGACTTCCAGCAGCGGTTCGTGGCCCTCTGCGAGGCCGGCTGCCGCGTCGTCTGCCTGGACACGGCCAACGGGGCGCACACCCAGGTCGCGGCCGCGATCGAGTGGGTCAAGCGGGTCGCCCCGCATGCGTTCGTGATCGCCGGCAACGTCGGCTCGGCCGAGACGTTCCGCTGGCTGGAGGACCAGGGCGCCGACGCCATCCGGGTCGGCATCGGGGGCGGCGCCCTGTGCGAGACGCGCGTCGAGACGGGGGTCTACGCCCCCACGCCGCAGGCGGTGCTGGAGGCCGCCGGGGTCCGGCGCGGGGCCCTCGTCATCGGCGACGGCGGCGTGCGCAGCCCGCGCGACCTGTGCCTGCTGCTGGCGCTGGGGGCCGACACGGTCATGCTGGGCTCCGTGCTGTCCGGAACCCGCGAGGCGGCCGGCCGCGAGGTGGTGATGCGCGGCAAGCGCTACAAGGTGGCGCGGGGCGCGGCGTCGCTCTCGGTGCAGCTCGACATGGGCCGGGCCGACCCCCAGCACGTCGAGGGCGCCGAGACGATGGTGCCGTTCCGGGGCGAGGTGGGGCCGATCGTGCGGCGGTACGTGGCCGGGCTGCGCAGCTCCATGGCGTACCTGGACGCGCCCGACCTCGCCGCCTACCGGCGGAACGCCACGTTCGTCCGGCTCCCGTAGCGCTCGGTCGGGCCGCTATCCTCGACGCCATGACCTCGCCTACCGGCGTCCTGCTGATGACCTTCGGCTCGGCCCAGACCGCCGAGGAGGTCCCCGACTACCTGCGCAGCGTCCGCGGCGGTGGCGATCCCGACCCGGCGGTGGTGGCGGAGTTCCAGCGCAGGTACGAGATCGTCGGCTGGTCGCCGCTGGTCCGGATCACCGGCGAGCAGGGCGAGGCGCTGCAGCGCGCGCTGGACGAGGGCCACGGGCCCGGACGGTACGTCGTGGCCGTGGGCATGCTGCACTCCGACCCGCGGATCGACGCGGCGGTGCGGGCGCTGGCGGCCGCCGGCGTCGGCCGGGTGACCGGCATCGTGCTGTCCCCGCAGTACTCGCCGATCATCATGGGCGGCTACGACCGCGCGCTCCAGGCGGCGATGGCCCGCGAGCTGCCGGGCGTCGAGCTCCGGGTGGCGGGGCCGTGGCACACGACGCCGAGCTTCGTCGGCGAGCTGGCCGGGCGGGTCGGGCAGGCGCTGGGCCGCTTCCCGGCGCCGGAGCGGGTGCCGATCATCTTCACGGCGCACAGCCTGCCCAGGCCGGTCGTGGACCGCGACCGGGGCTACATCGACCAGCTGCTGGAGACGATCGACCTGGTGGCCGAACGGGCGGGCCTGGCGCGGGAGCGGTGGCAGTTCGCGTACCAGAGCGCCGGCCACACGCCGGAGGAGTGGTTGAAGCCGGACCTGAAGGACCTGCTGCCCGGCATCCGCGAGGCCGGGCACGCGGACGTCCTGGTCGTCCCCGTCCAGTTCCTGGCCGACCACCTGGAGATCCTGTACGACATCGACGTCGCCGCGCGGGAGGAGGCGGAGGCGGCCGGGCTGCGGTTCCACCGGATCGACCTGCCCAACACGTCGCCGGTCTTCATCCGGGCGCTGGCCGAGGTCGTCGAGCGCGAGGAGCAGGCGGTCGGCCGGCGGTGACGGCGGACCGCGTGAAGCTGGCCCTGTTCGGTCTGCACCGGGGCAGCAGCGTGGACGCGGACACGATGGTCCGGCGGGCGCGGCTGGCGGAGGAGGCCGGCTTCGAGGCGCTCTGGGTCGGCGACCACATCGCCCTGCCGCGCGGCGAGGGGGACGCCGCCGAGCAGCCGCGGCTGGAGGCGCTGGTCGCGCTCACGTACCTCGCGGCCGTGACCACGAGGGTGCGGCTCGGCGTCGGTGTGCTGGTGCTGCCGCAGCGGCAGCCGGTCCTGCTGGCCAAGCAGCTCACGTCGATCGACGTGCTCTCCCGGGGCCGGCTGACCGTCGGCATCGGGGTCGGCTACGTCGAGCCGGAGCTGCGGGCGCTGGGCACCACGCTGGCGGACCGGAGCGCCCGCACCGACGAGTTCCTGGCCGCGATGCGCTGCCTGTGGAGCGAGGCGGAGCCGGCCTTCTCCGGCCGCCACGTCTCGTTCGCCGGCGTCGTCCAGCGCCCGCTGCCCGCGCAGCGGCCCCATCCGCCGATCGTGGTCGGCGGCCACTCGCCGGCCGCGTACCGCCGCGCCGTGCGGGTCGCGAACGGGTGGTACGGATGGCAGCTCGACGTCGAGGAGACCCGCGGGACCGTCGTCGGGCTGCGCGAGACCGCGCGCCGCCTCGAACGGCCGCCGGAGCTGGGCGAGCTGGAGATCACGATCACGCCGCCCGGCGCCGTGGATGTCGAGACCGCCCTGCGCTACGCCGACGCCGGCGTACACCGCCTGGCGCTGCAGCCGCAGACGATGGACGGGACGGCGATCGACGAGCTGATCGCCGTGGTGGGCGACACGCTGGCCGGCCGCCTGGGCTGAGCCGCCGCGGCGGGCTGTCAAGACGCTTGCGTCCAAACGCCCGTTCGTTAGGATGGAGGGCATGTCGGCCGATCTCTTCCACCCCGCCGTGCGGACCTGGTTCGGGAGGCGCTTCCCGGACGGTCCGACGCCGCCCCAGGCCGGCGGGTGGGCGGAGATCGCGGCCGGCCGCGACACGCTGATCGCGGCCCCGACCGGCTCGGGCAAGACCCTGGCCGCGTTCCTCGTCTGCATCGACCGGCTGTACCGGGCCCACGAGGCGGGCGAGCTGCCCGAGGGCGGCCCGCAGGTCGTCTACGTCTCCCCCCTGAAGGCCCTCGCGGTGGACATCCACCAGAACCTGGAGGCGCCGCTGCGGCAGATCGCCGAGGTCGCGGTGGAGCTCGGCCTGGACGCGCCCGCCATCTCGGTGGCGGTCCGCACCGGGGACACGGCGTCGTCCGAGCGGGCGGCGATGCTCAAGCGGCCGCCCAACTTCCTGGTCACCACGCCGGAGTCGCTGTACCTGCTGGTCACCGCCGAGCGCTCGCGCGGTCTGCTCGCGGGCGTCCGCACCGTGATCCTGGACGAGATCCACGCGGTGGCCGGCAACAAGCGCGGCTCGCACCTGGCGCTGACGCTCGAACGGCTGGGCCACGTCGCCGCCGCCGCTCCCCAGCGGATCGGGCTCTCCGCCACCCAGCGGCCGATCGACGCCATCGCCCGCCTGCTGGTGGGGGCCGGGACCGACCGCTCGAACCCCGACGGCTCGCCGCGGTGCGCGGTCGTGGACGTCGGCCACCGGCGCGCCCTCGACCTGGCCCTGGAGCTGCCCGACGACGAGCTCGGCGCGGTCGCCTCGGCCGAGCAGATGGCCGAGATCCTGGACCGGATCGCGCACCACGTCCGCGCCCACCGCACCACGCTG
>VBJR01000391.1 GCA_005880175.1 Chloroflexota bacterium | reverse complement strand
ATCTGATCCTTCTGGGCGAGCGCGGCCAGGCGAAGAGCCGGATCATGCGGTCGCTCATCGGCCTCCTCGATCCCGAGGCCCCGGTGGTCGCGGGCTGCGAGATCAACGACCACCCGTACGCGCCGATCTGCAAGCAGTGCCGGGACCTGGTGGCCGAGCGCGGCGACCAGACACCCATCGACTGGCTGCCCCGCGACCGCCGCTACGGCGGGAAGCTGGCCACCCCGGACATCTCGATCGCCGACCTGATCGGCGAGGTGGACCCCATCAAGGTCGCCGAGGGCCGGTACCTGGCCGACGAGCTGACGATCCACTACGGCCTGATCCCGCGCACCAACCGCGGCATCTTCGGCATCAACGAGCTGCCGGACCTGGCCGAGCGGATCCAGGTCGGGATGCTCAACATCATGGAGGAGAAGGACGTCCAGATCCGCGGCTACCGGATCCGGATGCCGCTCGACCTGATGGTCGTCGCCAGCGCCAACCCCGAGGACTACACGTCCCGCGGGCGCATCATCACGCCGCTCAAGGACCGGTTCGGCTCCCAGGTCCGCACGCACTACCCGCTGGCGCCCAGCGAGGAGATCGTGATCATGGAGGCCGAGCGGAGCGCGCTGCCCGAGGACATCGAGGTCGTCGTGCCCGACTTCATGAAGGAGATCGTGGCCGAGATGACCCACCTGGCCCGGCGCAGCCCGCACATCTCGCAGGCGTCGGGCGTGTCGGTCCGCATGTCGATCGGCAACTACGAGAACCTCGTGGCGAACGCCGTCCGGCGAGCGGTGCGGCTGGGCGAGACCATCGCGGTGCCCCGCGTCGCCGACCTCCGCTTCATCGCCGCCTCGACGAGCGGCCGCGTGGAGATCGAGGCGCTGGACGAGGGCAAGGAGGAGCAGGTCCTGGACCGCATCCAGCGGGCCGCGATCAGCTCGGTCTTCAGCCGCTACTTCGCGGCCGGGCAGTTCGAGAACCTGGTCAACCGGTTCGAGGACGGCGAGATCGTGGAGGTCGGCGAGGCGATGCCGGCCGGGACGTACATGCGGTCGCTGGGGGACGCGCCCGAGCTGTCCGCCGCGCTCCGCCGCCTGCAGCTGCCCGACCGGCCCGAGGTCAAGGCCGCGGTCGTGGAGTTCCTGCTCGAGGGCCTCCACCTGAACAAGCGGCTCAACAAGGACGAGCTGGAGGGCCGGGCGCTCTACCGGCGCTGAGCGCGCCGCCGTGGCCGGGCTACTGCTGGAAGTAGTAGATGGCCGCGAAGGCGCCGACCAGCACGATCACGAGCGCGATGAAGAGCAGCTCCACGCGCACGGCGAGCCGGATCATGCGGCGGGCCTTGCGTGTCCGCTCGCCGCAGTTGTCGCAGTAGGCGGCATCCTCGACCAGCGGCGCCTGGCACCGGTCGCAGGTGGTCTGAGCCATGGGCCGAGTATAGGGAGCTCTCCCCAACGGCTAACCTTGCTGTTCGTGGTAGCGACCGACGGCATGGACCGCGACGACGTGCTCATGATCCTGGGCGTGGTGCCGGAGCGCGTGGGCGACCTCGTCTCCGGCCTGGACGAGCCCCGGCTGGCGTACCGGCACGCGCCGGCGTTCCCGACGCTCAAGGAGGTGATCGGCCACCTCGCCGACGCCGGCTCGGCGGTGGACGGGCTGCTCCGGCGCGCGTACCTGGACGGCCAGCGCGAGCTGCCGGTGCGGGCTTCGATCGACCCCACGCACGCGCCCGACCTGGGCCCGCCGCTGGCGGAGCTGCTGGAGAGCTTCGGCCGGGTGCGCCGCCGAACCGTGGACCTGCTCAAGGGCCTGGTGGCGGCGGACTGGCAGCGGGTCGTGATCGACCCCCAGCAGGGCGAGCTCACGCTCCTGGACGTCTGCGCCCAGATCGCCCAGCACGAGCTCGCCCACGTATCGCAGCTGCGCAACCTGATCGCGCTGCTGCCGGAGGCCTGACCGGTGGGCCAGAGCTCCCTCGACGTCCTGGGCGTGGACAACGTCCTGGTCGCCGTCGGCGACTTCGAGGTCGCGCTCGACTTCTACGCGGGGACGCTCGGCCTGCCGCTGAAGTTCCAGCTCCCCCACCTCGGCGTCGCGTGCTTCCGGCTGGGCGGTGAGGAGCCCGGGCTGCTCGTCCGCGCCGGCGCCATCCATCCGCGGGAGCCGCGCGAGACGCCGCGGGTCTGGCTGGAGGTCCGCGATGCCCGGGCGGCGGCCGCCGAGCTGCGCGCGCGGGGGCTGGAGCCGCTGGCCGAGCCGATCGAGGTCGGGACGGGGTGGACCGTCGAGGTGGCCGACCCCTGGGGCAACGTGCTCGGCCTCACTGACTACGTGAAGGACCCGTCGCGCGCCCGGCCGCCGGACTGACCGGGCGGGCGCCGGCCGCGATCAGCCGCTCCGCCAGCGCCGCGTTCGCCGCCGCCGTCGCCAGCCAGTGGCCGTCGTTCGAGTCGGGGCGCCCGTCGCCGGGCGGCTCCAGCACGCGCATCGCGGGCGGTGAGCCGTGCGGGCCGACCAGGCAGTCGTGGAGCATGCCGGCCCGGACCTGGAGGACGACCGTCGCGCCGCCGGACGTCGCCCGGACGTCGACGTCGCCGGCCGTGCCCGGGCGCGGGCGCGCCTGGGCGATCCAACCCAACGCGTCGACCTGGCGCTGCAGCTCGGCGGCCGCCTCGAACTGCAGGTCCGCCGCCGCCTGGTCGCGCAGCAGGGTCAGGCGCGCCCGGGCGGCCGCGAGGGCGCGGGGCCGCCGCTCGAGCACCGCGCGGATGCGGTTGGCCAGCGGCTGGCGGTCGCCCGCGCCGACACCCCGGCTGCGCGCCAGCTCCCGCCGGCTCGGGTCCAGGTGGTCCGCCGTGTAGCGGAGCGGGTACAGGCGGTTGAGCGCCGCCGCCGCCTGCCGGACCGGCTCCCAGCCCAGGTACGGCCCGTACAGCTCGCCTCCCGGCTCCTCGCCGGCGTCCAGGACCACCGGGTCGAGCGACGGCGCGGCCGCGTCGCTCACCAGCCGCAGGTGCATGAGCTGCTCGACGCCGGTGGTCCGGTTGTAGGGAGGCCGGCGCCGCCGGAGCAGGTGCCGCTCGAACAGCGCCGCCTCGTGCTCCGACGCGCACAGCGTCGGCTCGACCCACGCCACCGAGCGGAGCATGCGGGCGAGGTGTGGCCGGTCGCCCAGGTCCCGCCAGTAGGAGCGGACGCGCGCCCGCAGGTCGCCGCTGCGGCCGGTGTAGATGACGCGGCCGGCGCCGTCGCGCATCCGGTAGACGCCCGGCGCGACCGGCAGCAGGGTCAGGGCGGCGGTGACGGCCGCCGTCGGGGCGGCGAGGCTCGGGCGGGTCAAGCAGGCGGCGAGAGCGGCCGCCAGGTGGCGCCGCCGTCGCCGGTCACGAAGAGCGCGGTCCGGCCGCCGGAGATCGCCACGGTCCAGCCCTCGGCGCTCGACCAGAAACCGAGCGACTGGAAGACGTAGCCGGGCGGCAGGACGCGGGCGTGGCGGCGCGTCGTCCGCCCGCCATCGGAGGTCACCAGCAGGTCGGCGCCGGCGCCCGCCGACGCCCACCAGTGCGCCTCGTCGAGCGCGTAGGCGGCCCGGGGCGCTCCCGCCGCGGTCGCGCCGTCGAGCCGGGCCGGCGCGCTCCACGTGCGCCCGGCGTCGCGGGTCGCGTACACGAACAGCGCGGGCGCGCCGCCCCGCCCCGGATCCTCGGCCTGGAGGAACAGCGCGCCCCGGCCGTCGGGCAGCAGCGAGGCGTCCAGCAGGCCGTTCGCCGCGCTGATCGACTCGCCGCGGGGGGCGGTCGGGAACGACGCCCGCCACGTGGCGCCGCCGTCATCGGTGATGACGACGTGCACGGCCGTGGTCCCGGCGCCGGGCGGGAGGACGGCGATGCCCCGGCCATCGGCCGTCCAGACGAGCCGCAGGCGCGTGCTCGACAGGCCCGGGAAGTTGGCGCGGTCGTTGAACGCCGGCCCGGCGGACCAGGTGGCGCCGCCGTCACGCGTCGAGACGATCTCCGCGCTGCCCGGCCCCAGGCTGGCCAGCACCCAGCCCTGACTGGCGTCCGTGAAGTAGGGCAGGCCCCACGCCTGCGCCTGGACCGGAGCGGCCAATCGCTGCCACGATGCGCCGCCGTCGCTGGTCCGGAACAGCAGCGGGTCGGCCGCGGCCTCGACCGGCTGGCCGCCGACCACCAGCCCGGCGCCGTCCGGGCCGACGATCACCTGGCTGGGCAGGCCGCCGACGTACCTGAGCCGGGCCGTCCAGCTGGCGCCGCCGTCCGAGGACTGGTACAGCGTCGTCCGCCCGCCCGCCTGCTCGGCCAGCCAGCCGCCGGCGGCCGACGTGAGGAAGGGGCGGACCGCGGTGCCCCGGATGGGGACGACGCCCGGCGCTGACATCGGCGCCGGGCCGTGGGAGGCGGGCGCCGCTGGCTGCCGCGCGATCCGGGCCGCGTACAGGAGGGTGACCACCAGCGCGCCGGCCAGGAGGACGGCCACCAGGCCGAAGATCCGGTTCGAGCGCG
>VBJR01000159.1 GCA_005880175.1 Chloroflexota bacterium | reverse complement strand
TCGGGGCATGTGCTCGGTCGCGGTGGCTGCCTTCAGCCCGGCTCTGGCTCCGCTCGACGGGCTGGTCGAATCGTTCGATCAGCTGGCGCGGGAGGATGCGCTCGACATGCCTTCGAGCCTGCTCGGGGAGCAGATCGCCGCCCTGTTCATGCTGCGCAGCCGCATGGAGGCCGAGATCACGCGCCGGGTCGCGGTCTTCGATCGCACCCGGGGCTTCGCGGCCTTCGACGCCCATTCCACCAGCGCCTGGCTGCGCGGTGCGGTCCGCCTCTCGCCGAACGCGGCCTCGGAGCAGGTCCGGGTCGCTCGACAGCTCGGCCGGCTGTCCGAGGTGGCCGCGCCTTCGCGGCCGGTGAGGTCAACCTGCAGCACGTGCAGGCGATCACGAGGGTGCTGGAGGACGCGCCCGCCGAGGTGGTGGAGGAGGCCGCTCCGTCGCTGGTGCAGCTGGCCCAGCGCGTCGATCCGCAGCGGCTGGGCGCGGTCACCCGGCACCTGCGCCACACCTTCGCGCCGGAAGCGGTGGTGGGCGAGGAGGCGCACAATCGCGAGCGCCGCCGGCTCCACCTCAGCGAGTCGATGGACGGCGTCTACCACCTCGACGGCGTGCTCGACGCCGAGACCGGAGCGATGCTGCGGACCGCGCTCGACTCCCTGATGAGCCCGCCCGCTCGCGACGACGAGCGCTCGTGGCCGCAGCGCCGGCACGACTCGCTGCGCGAGCTCCTGCGGCGCCAGCTCGACAGCGGCGAGCTGCCCCAGGTGGGCGGCCAGCGCCCTCACCTGACGCTGACCGCGAGCGTCGAGACGCTGGCCAGGATGCCGGGCTCGAAGGCGGCCGACCTGGAGTGGGGGCAGCCGGTGAGCGGCGAGTTCCTGCGCCGTGTCGCGTGCGACTGCGAGCTGACGTGCGTCCTGGTGGACGAGGGTGGCGATCCGCTGAGCGTGGGGCGGACGAGCCGGACGTTCACGGCGGCGCAGCGGCGGGCGCTGGCAGCGCGGGACCGCGGCTGCGTCCTGTGCGGCCGGCCGGCCGCCTGGTGCGATGGTCACCACCTCGTGCACTGGATCGACGGTGGCGAGACGTCGGTGGAAAACGGGGCGCTGGTCTGCAGCCGGTGCCATCACCGGCTGCACGAAGGCGGCTACCGGCTGGCGCGCGAGCCGGACCGGACCTGGACCGCGATCCGCGACCCGCTGCCACCCTGAGCCGAGCTCTCGGTTCGATCAGCGATCGAGCGGGAGCCGGATCGTGAACGCGGTGCCCCCACCCACCCGGCTGGCCACCTCCACGCGGCCGCCGTGGGCCAGCGCGACCTCCCGGACGATGACGAGCCCCAGGCCGCCGACCTTCCCGTCGCGCCGGCCGGCCCGGTACCACGGGTCGAACACGTGCGGCAGGTCCGCCGCCGCGATCCCCTGGCCCGAGTCCGCCACCTCGATCTCGGCCCAACCGTCGGTCGTCCGGGCCGTCAGCCGCACCAGGTCGCCGTCCCGCGTGTGCCGGAGCGCGTTGGTCACCAGGTTGAGCAGCGCCCGGCCCAGCTGCTCGGGGTCGGCCAGCACCGGCACCGGGGCCTCCGCGTCCACCCGCCAGTCGCGCGCGGCCAGCCCGCGCGCCTTGCGGTGCACGCTGGCCAGGACGTCCACGGCGTCCACCGGCCGGCGCGGCCCCGGCTGGCCGAGCAGCATCCTGCCCAGCAGCAGCATGTCGCCGACGTCCACCGAGATCCGGTCCACCTCCTGGAGCACGATGTCCAGCGTGTCCCGGATGTCGGACGGGCTCGGGCGGGAGGCCCGGCGCAGGATGTCCAGGTGCCCGCGCACGATCGTCAGCGGCGTGCGCAGCTCGTGGGACGCCAGCGCGTAGAACGACTGGCGCTGCTGGAAGCCGCTCTGCAGGCGGCCGAGCATCGCGTCGAACGTCTCCGCCAGGTTGCCCACCTCGTCGCGGGGCCCCCGGTAGCCGATGCGCCGGCTCAGGTCCCCGTCCGTGATGACGGCAGCCGTCCGCGTGATGTCACGCACCGGGGCCAGGGCGCGCCCGATCACCGCGTGGGCCAGGATCGCGCCGAGCACGACAAGCAGCGCGTTCCCGATCAGCAGCGGACCAAGCGGGGCGCCGAGCGCGGACTGCACGCCTCCCAGCGGGACGGCGATCGACACGTCGGCGATCCGGCGTCCGTCCTGGTCCACGGGGATCGCGACCAGCCGGAGGTCGCCGGCGCGCGGATCGTGCGTGGTGACCGGCTGGCCTGGGGTCGCCGCGGCGTTCGCCATGGTCGCCTGGATCGCGACGTCGCCGGTGTTGGTCAGCCGGGAGCCGTCAGGGAACTGGATCAGGTACACGGCCGCGAACCCAGCGCCGCTGTCGCGGTCCTGCTGCAGGAACGCCTGGGCCCGGGCCCGGAAGTCGGCCGGGTCGGCGGCGCCCGCCACCACCTGCTGGTACTGCCGCACCTCCAGAGCCAGGTCGCGGTCCACGGTGCCGTCGGTCTGGGCGTTCAGCACCGCGATCGTCACCAGCTCCAGGCCGATGAGCACGAGGAGAGAGATGGCCGACCAGATCAGCGTCAGGCGGGTCCTGAGGCTGAGCGTGGGGTGCGTCGCCCGTCCGCGATGAACCATGACCCCTGCGTTCTTTTATTATCGGCGACTGGATTTACAATCCACGGCCGAGCGCGGGGCGAGACGCCGGCGGACCGGCGGGGGCGGCTCAGGAGTCGAAGCGCAGCGTCACGCAGCAGCCGTCGCGGCCCGGCTCGCACGTCACCGACATGCCGCGCACGTTGAGGGCCTCCACGAAGCCCTCCACCAGCGCCCGGTTCATGGGGCAGACCAGGGCCGGATGGGCGCGGGCGACCGCCTCGAAGGGGCAGTTGCGGAGCGTCACCTCGCCCCCGCACGCGTAGGGATCGAAGCCCTGCCGCCGCAGCACCTCCAGGCCGACCTCGACCAGGCGCCGCCGGCTGGGCCGGCGCCCGGCCAGGCGCCGGGCGTCCGCCGCGAGCTCGGCGCCGCTCCGGTGCGCGCCCTCGACGAACCGCTCGCGGACGTCCTCCGGCGCGGCCGGGGCGAGGGCGGCGGCGAGCAGGTCCGCGAGCAGCCGGTAGTCGCGGTGGGGCAGGCTGATCGCGACCTCCTGCCGGGAGCGCCGGTACAGCTTGGCGGGGCGGCCGGCGCCGGGACCCGTGCGCCCGTCGGGCCGCCGGTAGATGAACTCGAGCAGGTCCTCGTGGGCCAGCTTGTCCAGGTGGAAGGCCGCCAGCCCGCGGGCGATGCCGAGCGCGGTGGCGGCGTCGTCGCGGCTGACGTAGTCGCCCTGCCGGACCACGTGCCGATAGAGCGCGCGGCGGACGGGATCTTCGAGGAGGGCCAACCGCTCGACCTCGCGATCGAAGCCCGTGCGGCCCGACGCGTCGTTGGCCTCGCTGACCGACACGGAGGAACGCTACCCGGTTTTGGAGCGGCGGAGCCCGGTGCTCAGTGGGGCGCGAACGATCCCGTAGTCGTATCTAACAAGAATGTAATGACGCGAGGCCCACGGACTCGTCCGCAAGCCGCGCGGAGTCCACCGGGACGCCGTCGTGGATCAGCGGCGCGCAGGCCTTCAGCTCGCCGTCGTCGGCCGGGTCCTCGGGGTCGCCCCCGCGGTCGAGCCCGAACGCGGCCCGGACCGCGCCGTCGCGCAGGTAGAACGCCAGGAACTCGCGACTGGCCGGCGCGCCCCGGAGCACGACGTCGTCCCAGCGATCGGCCAGCCCCAGGTACTCGATCCTGTGCTCGTACTGCTCGGACCAGAACGAGTGCAGGTAGTCGTAGTCCTCGCCCTCGTCGAGGAGCGACCTCGCGGCCGCCTCGCCCTGCTGGAAGGCGTTGTTCCAGTGCTCGACCCGGACGCGGCCGAACAGCGGGTGCCAGTGGTTGGCGACGTCGCCGGCGGCGTACACGTCGGGCAGCGTCGTCCGGCAGCGGGGGTCCACCAGGACCCCGTTCGCCACGGCCGCGCCGGCCAGCTCCAGCAGCTCCGCGTTGGGGATGACGCCGACGCCGACGACCGCGAAGTCGCACTCCAGCGTCCGTCCTCCCTTCGTGCGCACCCGCTCCACCCGGCCGTCGCCCTCGAACGCGGCCACCGAATCCTCGGCCACCAGGTCCACGCCGTGCTCCCGGTGGACGTCGGCCAGGACGGCGCCGACCCGCGGCCCGAGGACGCGCTCCAGCGGCATCCGGCGGGGCAGGACGGCGGCCACCTCCAGGCCGAGCTGGCGCAGGGACGCGGCCACCTCGCAGCCGATGAAGCCCATCCCGACGACGACGGCCCGCCGGCCGGGCCGGGCCTCGGCGCGGAGCCGGTCGGACTCGTCGAGCGTCCGCAGCTACCAGGAGGCGGTCGTAGGGCAGCCGCTCGTAGGGCCCGCCGGTGCCGGCGTCGAGCTCGACCTGCTTGAGCCGGGCGTCCAGGCGGGCCACGCGGGTGGCCGTGCGCAGCTCCACGCCCTGGTGGGCGTACTCCTCGGCGGCCGCGACGAACACCGTGTCCAGCTGCTCCTCCCCGCGCAGGTAGGTCTTCGACAGGGGCGGCCGGTGGTACGGCGGGCGCGACTCCTCGCCGACGAGCGTCACCGGACCGTCGAAGCCCAGGCGGCGCAGCGTCAGCGCGGCCGTCGCGCCGGCCAGGCCCGCGCCGGCGATCACGACGCGGCGCCGGACGCCGTTTCTAAAACTCACGCCTGTTGATATTGCCACCCCGGCCGGCCCGGCGCCCGCTCCGGGCCCGCCGGGGCCGGCTCGCCAGCCTCGAATATTGTGGGGCCGGGACGGAGCCGGTACTGTGGGAGCGTTCCCACGATCATTCATTTGGGGGTTGAAGATCATGGTCGTTGTCCGCCGGTTCCGGCTGGCCATTCGCAGTGCCCTGGTGGCCTGCGCGCTCGTGCTGGCCGCCTTCGTTCCGACCACTGCCAGCGCCGCGACGGTGACCGGAAACGCCACCTGGTTCGACGCTCTGGGCCAGCCCTACGGTGGCTGTGGCCTGCCCCAGTCCGCACTGCGACTACAGCTTCTCCCAGCGGCCGCTGCCCGCGGGCGATCCGCGCATCGGCATGTGGAACAACGGGCACAACTGCGGCCGCTGGGTGCAGGTGACCATCGGCGACTTCTGCACCGGCACCAACGACGGCGCGCCCAACCAGCCGTTCTGCCGCAACGGCTCGTTCGTGACCGACAAGTACGACGGCGCCACGCTCAACATGATCGTGGCGGACAGCTGCGCCGACGGCAACGCCTGGTGCCGGGACGACCCGAACCACCTCGACCTGGCGCACGCGTCGCTGAACAAGTTCCTGCAGAACGGGGTCCCCGTCGGCGACATGGACCCCGCCCACTGGAACAACCGGCACATCTCCTGGCAGTTCATCCCGGCGCCGAGCTTCAGCGGCGACATCAACATCGGCTTCCTGCAGAGCGCGCAGGTGTGGTGGGGCGCGGCCTCGATCTCGCACCTTCCCAATGGCATCCACAGCGTCGAGTACTTCCAGGCGGGCACCTGGCACGCCGCGCAGATGGACGGCGACATGGGCGAGGCGTTCGTCCTGCTGCCGACTGTCCAGGCCGGCACGCAGTTCATGATCCGCGTGCACGACGTGACCGACGCGCTGATCAACAACGGACGTGTGTACACGTTCTCACTGCCGGCCAGCTGCCAGCCCCAGTGCAACGTGCCGTACACGCGCGTCAGCTACACGACGAGCTGAGCCTGGAGCTTCCGGGGAGTCGGGCTGGACGGCGCCAGCCCGACTCCGACGATCCGGAGCTCAGAACAGGTCGTTGCCGACCCAGTTGAAGTGGTCGTCCGGCGCGTGCGCCGGCATGACGCCCACGAAGTTGGCCGCGTCGTCGATGCTGCCCGTGCCGGTGTACCGGGCCCGCTCCGGGTACGCGAAGACCGGACGGGTCCGCACCACGTTCCCGGTCGCGCCGGTCTGCGTGGCGAGGATCCGGGCCGGCGCCTCGCCCCGCTCGACCCAGTGCACGATCGGGTCCACCAGGTCGAACTGGTTGGGGCCGAAGCCGCCGCCGCAGTGGTTGACCGACGGGAACATGAACAGGCGCGCGAACCGCTGCGTCGCCGTCAGGCCGCCCATGCGGTCCCGCACCGCCTGGTAGTACGTCGTGACCGTCGTAGGCGGGATCGCCTGGTCCGCCCAGCCCTGCCACAGGAGCAGCTTGCCGCCCCGGTTCCGGAACGCGCTGAGGTCAGCGTTCGTCGAGTTGAAGACGCGGCCCTCCTGGCGCAGCCGGTTGAAGCCGGCCACGTCGAACGTCCAGTCCTGCACCGACGAGGTCGGCTGCCCGATCGGAAACGCCGAGTACTTCAGGTAGTTGTCGCCGATCAGCGGGCCGATGCCGGGCGCGCCGGGCGGCGTCACGAACCAGCCCGCCCAGGCCAGCTCGGAGCCGACCGGCTCGCCGCCCGGGTACAGGTGCCGGCCGCGGGCGTCCACCGGGCCGCCGTACGCCTGGCGGACGACGTCCACCTGGGCCGGGGTCAGGCACGCCGGCTGGTCGGTCCCGGCCGCGCACTGGATGGAGGCGGGGTCGAAGCGGCACGCCCGGGGGTCGTCGATCTGGCCGTCGACCAGGCCGTCAACGCCGTCGCACGAGGCGATCGCGGCCGCGTGCAGCGCCGGCAGCTTGGCCGGGGTCAGGATCGAGTTGCCCTGCGCGTCCGTGTTGATCCGGGCCACCCAGACCTGGAACTCGCCGTTCAGCGGGCCCCAGACGTTGGCCGGCGCGCCGGCCACGATGCCGTCGAAGTCGGCGGGGAACCGCTGGGCCTCCATGAGCGCCTCGCGGCCGCCGTCCGAGCAGCCCATGAAGTACGAGCGCTGCGGGGCGATGCCGTAGAACGCCCGGATGATCGCCTTCGAGGCGACCGACACCACGTGGACGGCGCGCGAGCCCAGGTCCACGCGCTCCTGCTCGTCCGTCGCCGCCCACAGCGCGTCGAAGCCGGCCCCCGAGTGGCCGTCGTTCGTCGCCGACACGGCGAAGTCGCCGCCGGGCTGGACGTCGCAGGACGGGAACCCCGTCTGCCCGACGGCGCCGCAGAAGCCGCCGCAGCCGTTCTGCAGGTAGCGGCCCTGCCACGTCTTCGTGGGCAGCTTGAGCTCGAACTGCACCTGCGCCGACACGTAGCCCTTCACGTCGCAGAACTCGGGCGTGGTCGCGGTCGCCGCCACCACCGCCGCCGAGCTCACCCGCGTCGGCGCGCCGGGGATCGCGCCGAAGTCGGGCACCCCGTGGCCCGGCTCGGGCTGCGCCAGCGCGGCGCACGTGAGCCGGGGCGCGACCGGGCCGGCGAGCGCGTCGGCCCGCACGGCCGCCTGCGCCACCGGCGCCAGCGCGGTGGCGGCCGGCGCTCCCGCTCCGCCGCCGGCGAGGCCGCCGGTGATCCGTCTGCGCGGTCGGTGCATCACTCTCCTCTCCTTCTCGTGTGGGTGGCCGCCCCCGTATAGGCCTCGGCCAGGGCCGTGGCGGCGGCGCGCGAGGCCGTGACGTCCGCGAGCTGCGCCAGCCGCAGGCGGTGGGCGAACGGGTCGCCGTCCGCGTCGCGGTGCAACAGCTCGGTCATGAAGGCCGAGAAGCGCTGCGCGGCCCAGACCCTGGGCGCGCACTCCGCCGAGTAGTCGTCGAGCGGTCCGCGCGAGCCGGAGCGGTACCACTCGCCCAGCGCCCGCGCCAGCACCGCGACGTCGGCCAGCGCCAGGTTCATGCCCTTGGCGCCCGTGGGCGGCACGACGTGCGCGGCGTCGCCGGCCAGGAAGAGCCGGCCGCGCTGCATCGGCTCGACGACGAGCGCGCGCATCGCGGTCACGCCGCGCTCGACGATCTCGCCCGGGCGCAGGCCGGGCTCGTCCAGGCGCACACGCAGCTCCGACCAGATGCGGTCCTCGGGCCAGTCGGCGAGGTCCGCGTCCGGCTCGACCTGGAGGTACAGACGGCTGAGCTCGGGCGACCGCAGGCTGTGCAGCGCGAACCCGCGCCCGTGGTAGGCGTAGACCAGCTCCTCGACCACGGGCGGCGTCCGGGCCAGGATGCCCAGCCACGCGTGCGGGTACGTGTGCTCGTACGTGGTGGTGGCGGGCAGCGCCTGCCGGCCGATCCCGTGGGAGCCGTCGCAGCCGGCCACGAAGTCGGCCGCCAGGCGGCACTCCTCCCCGCCGTGCCGGTACCTGACCGCAGGCCGCTTGCCCTCGGCGCCGTCGATGCGCAGGGCCTCCGCCTCGAACAGGATCGTCCCCCCGGCGTCCCCCCGGGCGGCGATCAGGTCCTTCACGACCTCCTGCTGGCCGTAGACCAGGATGCCGCGGCCGCAGAGCGCCTGGAAGTCCACGCGCCGGCGCCGGCCGCCGAAGTGCAGGTGGATGCCGGCGTGCGGGATGCCCTCGCGGTCCATCCGGTCCCCGACCCCGCTCTCGCGCAGCAGCCGGGCGGCGCCCTCCTCCAGCACGCCGGCCCGCACGCGATGCTCGACGTGCTCGCGGCTGCGGCGCTCGAGGACGACCGAGTCGATGCCCTGGAGGCCGAGGAGGTGGGAGAGGAACAGTCCCGCCGGGCCGGCGCCGATGATCGCGACCTGCGTCATCGCTGCGTCCACGCCGTCAGTCCGGAGGGTACTCGTGCGACCTGACCAGGATGGTCAGGAGCCGGAGCAGGTCCGCCTCCTCCCCGGCCCGCAGGCCCTGGACGAGCCGGCGCGTCATGCGGTGGGTGCGCGGGATCAGCTCCTGGAGCAGCGCCTCGCCGCGGGGCGTCAGCTCGATGACCTTGCGCCGCCCGTCCGCCGCGTCGCGCCGCCAGCGCACGAGCTGGCGCTCGGTCAGGCGCGCGACCACCTCGGCGACCGTCGACCGGTCGAGCGCGACCCGGCTGCCCAGCGCCTGCTGGCCGAGGCCGGGCTCGCGGAGGAGCGCGTTCAGCACCGCGAACTGGGGCGAGGTGACGGTCTTCGACACCTCCTCCGCCCACACGGTGTTCAGGACCTGGACGGCGCGCCGGATCAGGTGGCCGGGGTGCTGCCACAGGTCCTCCGGAGGGAGCATCAGCGTTCCTCCACGCGGTAGCCGACGGGCAGCAGCCGGAGGTCGAAGCGCCGGACCAGCAGGCCCCAGATGCCGGAGGGCAGGAGCAGGGCGAACGCGGCCGCGGCCGCGCCCAGCCCGACCAGGTACCAGGCGCCGCCGGCGCTGAACACGGTCTGGATCGCGAAGAGGAGCAGCGCGCCGAGCAGCGGCCCCTCGAACGTCCCCAGGCCGCCCACGAGGACCATGAAGATCATGTAGGCGGTCCACTGGACGCTGAAGATGGAGCCGGGCTCGACGAAGTGCGTGTTGGCCATGATCACCGCGCCGGCTCCACCGCAGCCGGCCGCCGCCAGCACGAACAGCACCCGCTTGCTGGTGCCGACGCGGACGCCGAGCGAGGCCGCGGCCTCCTCGTCGTCGCGGATGGCCTGCAGCGACAGGCCCATCCGGCTGCGCAGCAGCACGAACAGCGTCACCACCACGACGAGCGCGAAGCCGAGCGCGGTCCAGTACGTGAACGCCTGCTGGTACGCGGGCGGGTACTGGTTGAGCTGGATGAGCGAGGTCCCGGTGCCGCCGCCCAGGCCCGAGTCGAGCGTGACCAGGATGCGGAGGACCTCGGCGATGACCCACATCCCGATCGCGAACTGGGCCGCGCGGAGCTGGAGCGCGAACAGCGAGATCGGCAGGGCGAGCAGGCCCGCGCCGGCGGCGGCCAGGACCATCGCCAGGTACGGCGGGACCCCCAGGCCGGCCAGGAAGACCGTGGCGTACGCGCCGATGCCGATGAACGCCTGCTGGCCGACCGAGACCAGGCCGCCGTAGCCCGCCAGCGCGTTCCACGTGGCGGCCAGGATGACCAGCGTCAGCAGGGTGGTCAGCTTCTGGGTGGTGTCGGGATCGAACAGCAGGGGGACCAGGCCCAGCCCGACCGCCAGCGCGCCGGCGCCGCCGGTGAAGACCCGCGAGGTGGGCGTCCAGCGCAGGACCGCCGCGTTCACGCCGCCGCCCTCCGGGGCACCGGCAGGAGCCGCGCGCCGCTGCCGCGCACGACGAGCGCCGCCAGGAAGACGACGTGGCCGGCCAGCACGGCGTACTGCGGGTTGATCGCGGCGCCGGCCGCCTGGGCGACGCCCAGGACGACGCCGCCGACCAGCGTGCCGCGCAGCGAGCCCAGGCCGCCGATGACGACCGCCTCGAACGCGAAGATCAGCTGGGTCGGGCCGCTGACCGGGTCGAACGTCGAGCGGATGCCCAGGAACACTCCTCCGACGGCGGCGATCGCGACGGCGACCGCGGTGGCCGTGGCGTAGACGGTGCGGGCGTCGATGCCGACCAGTCCGGCCACCTCCGGGTCCTGCGAGGCGGCGCGCCAGGCGGCCCCGCCGCGCGTGCGGTCGAGGTACAGCTGGAGGCCGCCGACGATCAGCAGCGCCGTGGCCAGGATCACCAGGCCGAGGGCGGGCACCGACAGCTCGTCGGACAGGCGGAGGCTGGCGGTGGTCAGCGCGCCGGCGCTGCCGCCCAGCGAGCGGACGTCCGGCGAGAACGCGATCAGCAGCAGGTTCTGGATGACGACGGACAGCCCGAACGTCGACAGCAGCGGGGTCAGCATGCCGGAGCGCAGGCTGCGGTCCAGGACGCCGATCTGGAGGACGAAGCCGACGGCCAGCATCGCCGGCACCACGATCAGCAGCGCCGCGTAGGGCGGCACGGCCAGGTGCGCGAGCAGCAGCCAGACGAGGTAGGCGCCGAGGACGGCCAGGTCGCCGTGCGCCAGGTTGATGATCCGCATCACGCCGAACATGATCGAGAGGCCGCAGGCGAGGAGGGCGTAGAAGCCGCCCAGCAGGACGCCCTGGACCACCACGTTGACCCAGGTCATCCGCGCGCCCCCGCCCGGCGCAGGCCGAAGTACGCCTCGGTGACCTGCTCGCGGGTCAGGTCGGCCGAGAGGCCCTCCAGCACCGCGCGGCCCTCCAGCATGCAGACGACGTCGGTCGCGGTACGGAGGGCGCGGCCCAGGTCCTGCTCGACGAGCAGGATGGTGTCCCCGTCCTCGATCAGCAGGTGCAGGGCGGCGTAGACGTCCTCGACGGCGCGCGGGGCCAGGCCCAGCGACACCTCGTCGAGCAGGAGCACCCGGGGGTTGCTCATCAGCGCGCGGGCGATGGCCGCGACCTGCTGCTGCCCGCCGGAGAGGGTCGCCGCCGGGCGCCGGCGGAGCGGCTGGAGGAGCGGGAACGCCTCCAGCAGCGTCTCGACGTTCCAGCGTCCGGGCCGGGCCCGGGTCGCGGCCACGCGCAGGTTCTCCTCCACGGTCAGGCCGGGGAACAGGCGCCTGCCCTCTGGCACCAGCGAGATCCCCAGGGCGACCCGGCGGTGGCTGGGCAGGCGCGTCACGTCCGCGCCGTCCAGCAGCACCTGGCCGGCGGCGGCCGGGTGGCTGCCGGCGATGGTCCGGAGCAGGGTGGTCTTGCCGGCCCCGTTGGCGCCGACCAGGGCCAGCGTCCGGCCGGCGGCCAGCGCGAACGAGACGCCGCGGACGGCAGTGAACAGGCCGTGCCGGGCCTCCAGGGACTCGACCCGCAGCAGCGTCACGCGGACCGGCCCAGGTAGGCGTCCACGACGGCGGCATCGCCCATGACCGCGTCCGGCTCGCCGTCGGCGATGACGCGGCCGGCGTCGAGGCACACGAGGCGGCCGACCAGCCGGACCAGGACGTGCACGATGTGCTCGATCCAGACGATCGCGACGCCCTGGTCGCGCACCGCCTGGACGGCGTCGAGCAGCTCGTCGGCCTCGGCGTCGGTCAGGCCGCCGCCGATCTCGTCCAGCAGCAGGACGGCCGGGTCGGTGGCGAGCGCGCGCGCCATCTCCAGCCGCTTGCGGTCGAGCAGGCCCAGCGCCTCGGCGCGCCGGTTGGCCAGGTGACCGAGGCCGCACCGGGCGAGGACGTCGAGGCTGCGTCGCCGCGCCTCGGCACCCCGGCCGGCGCCGCCGGCGGTCGCCCCGACGAGCACGTTCTCGAAGACGGTCAGGTTGGCGAACGGCCGGGGGACCTGGTGCGAGCGGGCGATGCCGAGGCGGCACCGGCCGGCGGCGCCGGTCCCCGTCACGTCGGCGTCGCGGAACCGGACCATGCCCTCGGCGGGGCGCAGCGAGCCGGCGAGCACGTTGAGCAGCGTCGTCTTGCCGGCGCCGTTGGGCCCCACGATGCCGACGGCCTCACCCTCGCAGACCGCGAAGGTCACGCCGTCGAGCACCGTGAGAGCCCCGAAACGGACCCTGATCCCCTCGGCCGCCAGCAGTTGGCCGGCCGTCACTCGTCGTCACGCTCCATACGGAGCGAGTTTCCCCCCCACGGGGATGTTCGGGTCCGCGGAGTTTTCGCAGATGACGAAATCGAGCGGGTAGCTCGTGCCCTTGACCCACTGGCCGCCGGGGATCGGAGTGGCGACGACGTTGGCCACCGGGCCCCCGCCCCACTTCAGCTTGCCGACCGGCGTCTCGACGGTCAGGTCCTTCATCGCGTTGGCGACCCTGGTGCGGTCCTTGGGGTCGCCGCTGGCCTGGAGGGCGGCGGCGGCCACGTCGAACAGGGCCAGGCTCGGCCCGAGCTGCTGGTTCCACTGCTTCTTCGCCGACTTCTGGTAGCCGTCGCCGAGCTGGGCCGACGTGATCCCGGTCAGGGACGACCTGTACGGCCACTTCGGCGTCCAGTAGGCGGCGGTCGCCAGGCCGGGGCCGAGGTTGCCGAGCGCCTCGACCTGGGACGGGAACAGGCCGGTCTTGGCGATCTGCGCGATCTTGATCTGCGACGTCAGGCCCTGCTGGGCCGCCTGCCGCCAGAAGGTGGCGAAGTCGGGCGGGAGCGGGAACGTGTTGAAGATCTGGACGTTGTTGCGCTTGAACGTCGCGATCTGGGACGAGTAGTCGTTGGTCCCGTCCTGGAAGGCGCCGGGGTCGATGATCGTGTAGCCGGCCTTCTCGAGCAGTGGGCCCAGGGCCTGGCGGATCGCGTTGCCGTCGGCGTCGTTCGGCCACATCACGCCGACCCGGTTGTTGGTGGTGACCTGGGGCCAGAGGTGGGTGTAGGCCAGGGCGAACTCGTTGGTGCCGAAGCAGAAGTGGTAGGTGTAGCGGAAGGGCGAGGCCTGACCCGGCTTGGCGCCGCGGCCGAAGTACCAGGCCTCCCAGGGCACGACCGAGGAGATGCAGGGCACGCCGGCGGCCTCGGAGGCGTCGGAGACGGGGTTGACGACCTCGGGTGTGGAGGTGGCGAGCATCAGGTCCACGTTCTCGCCGTGCAGCAGGTCGTTGGCGACCTGGGCGCTGACGGAGGGCGTGGACTGGCCGTCCTTGCTGACGATCTGGACGGAGTAGTGCTTGCCGCCGATGGTCAGGCCGCTGTCGAAGGCCTTGCGGGCGAGGCCGATCACGTAGGGATCGGGCTCGCCGAACCCGGCGGCCTCGCCGGTGATGGGGCTGACGAACCCGATCTTGATCGTCCCGCCGCCCGACGACGAGCTGGCGCTGGAGAGCCCGCAGGCGGCGAGGGCGCCGGAGAAGGCGGCGCCCCCGAGCACCACGCCACCGGCCTTGAGCAGGTCCCGCCGGGAGATTCCGCTGTGTCCGTTCTGGTCGATCACTGGTCCTCTCTCCTCGTCCGTCCTCACCCTCGTCCTCGCCGGGGGCACTCCGTGCACGGAGCTTCCGGGGGGAATGCTCCGTGCACGGAGCATTTATCTCGGGCAGAGCCTAGCGAGGGGGACCGGATCCGTCAACGAGGTTCGTGGCGTTGGTCGCAGCGGGGCCGCCGGGCGTCGTCGCATGCCGCAGCGTCGGCTCGGCGACGATCTCGCCGGCCGCGTACTGACGAACCTTCAGCGACCCGATGCGAGGGCGCAGGCGCTCGCGGGAGAGGTTCCGGAACAGCGTCTGGTCGAGGATCCGGTCCACCTGGTTCGGGAGCACTTCGTAGACCCAATCTACGCAGCGCCCCTCGGACGGTGGGGTTGGACTTTCGCGGGGCGCGCGCGCTGTGCGGCCGCCCTGCTGGTGGGCGCCGTGATCGGCGCTGGCGCCCCTACTGCTTCCGGGCGATCGCGGCGGCCAGCTCGTCCTTCCGCATCCGCGACGCGCCGCTGATCCCCAGTGTCCGCGCCCGGTCGTAGAGCTCCCGCTTCGTGTGCCCGTAGTAGTCCACACCGCCGAACGTCGCGCCCTCGTCCTGGCGGGCGCGCGGGCTGGCGGCCCTCGGGTCCGACGGCCCCCGGCGCCGCTTCGGCTCCCAGTGGTCGCCGACCTTCTCGAACGAGTGCTTGACCGCGGCGAACGCGACCCGGTGGGCCCGCTCGCCCTCGCCGTGCTGCTCGACCGCGCTGTCGTGCGCCTCCCGGTACGTGCGCTGGGCCTTGACCGGTGAACGCCGCAGGGTGTCCGGGATCTCGGTCCGCTTTCCGGGCATGTCGCTCACACCTCCTGGTCAGTGCTCTGCGGGATCCGCCAGCATCGCGTCCGTGGCGGCTGTGACCCGGGCCACATTTGCGCCGGTCAGCCGGACATCTGCGACCGCCGTTCGATCGCGCGTCGATAGACGTCCTCGTAGCCGTCGGCCATCCGCGTGGGGCTGAAACGCTCCCGCGCGTGCCCCGCGCAGCGGCCGGGGTCGATCTCCTCGGAGCGCCGGACACCCTCGACCAGGTCGTCCACGTCGTCCCCGAGGAACCCGGTCTCTCCCTCCTCGATCAGCTCGGGCGCCGCCCCGTTCCGCATCGCCACGACGGGCGTCCCGCTGGCCATCGCCTCCACCATCGCGAGGCCGAACGGCTCCTCCCACTGGATGGGGAAGAGCATCGCCCGGGCGCGGGCCAGCAGGCGAGCCTTGTCCTCGCCCTGGACGTCCTCGATCCAGCGCACGTCCTCGCCCAGCTGCGGCTCGATCTGCTCCCGGAAGTACGTCTGGCCGGCGGGATCGACCTTGCCGGCGAGGACCAGCGGCCGGCCGAGCCGCCGGGCGACCTCGATCGCGAGGTGCTGGCCCTTGTCCGGCGTGATCCGGGCGAGCTGGAGGAGATAGTCGTCCTTCTCGTCCGAGACGTGGAACTCCTCGGCATCGACCGCGTTGTGCACGACGCCGCTCCAGCCGACGCCCGCGACCTGGTTCTGCTGCGACGCCGTGATGGCGACCAGCGCGACACGCTGCTCCAGGGCGCCGAGCAGCTCACCGTCCGCCTCCGTCAGGTCGCCGTGGAGCGTGGCCACCACCGGCGCGGCGAGCCGCAGCGCCGCTCCCACGGTCATCCCCGTGAACCCGGTGTGGTCGTGGACCACGTCGAACGCCCGGCGCCGGACGACCTCGTAGGCGCGATACACGTGCAGGCACTCGCGGGCGCGCTCGTCGCGCGAGCCCAGGTGCTCCTTCCAGCTCCCGGGGGCCAGGGCCACCACGTCGAGCTCGGCGCTGGAGCCCTGGCGGGCGAAGATCGTGACCTCGTGGCCGCGCGCGTGCAGCTCGCGGGCCAGGAGGTAGACGACGAGCTCGATGCCGCCGTAGCCGCCCGGAGGCACGGGCAGCCAGGGCGGGGCCAGCAGCGCGACGCGAAGGGATCCCGACCGCGTCATGTCGCCGCCTGCTCCACGGCGCCGGCCGGCGGCGACGCGACCAGCTGGCGCAGCAGGTCGGCGTACTGGTTGAGGTGCCTGGGCGCCAGGAAGCGGTCGCGGACCGATTCGCGGGCAGCGAGTCCGAGGGCGTGCGCCCGCTCCGTCTGCTCCAGCAGGACCAGGACGGCCTGGCCGAACTCGCGCAGGTCGGCGGGATCGTCGATCAGCAGGCCGTTGTGGCCGTCATCGACCTGGTCCTGGATGCCGCCCACGCGGCTCGCGACCACCGGCCGGGCCTTCCACATCGCCTCGGCGACGGTCAGCCCGAAGCCCTCGGCGAGGCTCTTCTGGACCACCACGTCCGCATACCGCTGGAGCGCGTTGACGATGAGCGCGTTCTCGTCGGCGTCGTCCATCGGCAGGCAGGCCAGGTGGACCCGCGCCCGGACCTCGGGGGGGAGGGCCGCCCGGACCTCGACGCAGCGGCGCAGGACCTCGACGCCCTCGGGGTCGTCGGCCACCGAGTCCTCGCTCGGGCCGGCCACGACCAGGTGCGCGGCCGAGGAGCGCGCGACGTGCGCGGCGAAGCCCTCGATGACGCCCATCGGGTCCTTGAGGCCGTCCCAGCGGGAGACCTGCGTCACGACCGGGGCGCCGGGGGGCACGGGGAGGTCCTCGACCATCCGCGCCCGGCTCGTCAGCGGCGGCCGGCCGTCGAGCGAGGCGGCCGCCGGCACCACGCCGCTCGCCGCGAGGATCGCCCGGACCTCGTCTCCGTCCAGGTCCCGGTTCTTGGCCGAGAACGCGTCGATGGACGGCGGGATGACCTGGACCCGCCCGCTGTCGAGGCCGGACCACACGAACTCCCGGCGGGAGAAGACGTAGGCCTCCGCTTCGAGCAGGAACGGGCACAGGAAGGCCCACGCCTCGTCCGCCAGCGGGCTCGGGTCGTCGCTGCCGACGTGGCAGCGCCACACCGCGGTCGCCCCCAGCCGCCGGACCCGCGGCGCCAGGCCCGCCGTCTGCGGATCGTGGAGGAGAACGACGTCGCCGGGCGCGACACGCTGGGCCAGCTCATGCCCGGCGGCCTCCGTCACCCGGTCGTAGACGGCCCGGGCGCGTTCGTCCAGCGGGCCGCCGTCGCCGGGCGAGCCGTGGATGCGGTTGTGGATCCGCTTGGTCACCTCGAAGAAGTCCGGGGCGCCCTCGATCACGAGCCAGCGCGCGTCGAGCCCCGCGATCCTCGTGTACCCGAGGAGGCACCGCAGCATCTCGGCGACGCCCCCGCCCCGCTCGGTCGAGTTGACGTTCCACACGGTCACGCCCCGCAGGCGCTCCGCCGCCCGGCGGCCGGCCTCGCGGAACTCCCTGAACCGGTCCCGCGGGATGACCCGCCGGAAGCGGGCCGGATGGTCGGACTGGACCTCGACCTCGATCAAGACGAGGTGATACCTGCCCTCGGGCTCATTACCCTACCTCCCAAGTCACTATCAGATTAACTGATATTGATAATGACACATCTGGGATTGCCGTTGTGTGCCCGACAACGGACGCTCCCGGCGGCGCCGGGCCCGGTCAGTCCGCGCCGGCCGCGATCAGCGCGAACGGGCGCCGGATCACCGGCTGGGCGACGTTGCGGACCGGCACCCCGCCGGGCGTGCGCGCCTCCTCGGCGCTGCCCGCGTGGGCGTGGCCGTGGAGGATCAGCGCGGCGCCCGCGGCGTCGGCCGCCTCCGCCAGCAGGTAGCTGCCCAGGAACGGCCACAGGCCGGGCGGCTCGCCGACGAGCGTGGCCTCGACCGGCGCGTAGTGCAGCAGCGCGACGCGGACGTCGCAGTGGAGAGCGTCGAGCGCCACCCGCAGCGACTCCGCCGAGCGGCGCGCGCTCGCGGCGAACGCCTTCACCTCGGGCTCGCCGAACTCCGTCACGCACGCCCCCGCGAACCCGCCGCAGAAGCCCTTGACGCCGGCCACCCCGAGAGCGACGCCCCGGACCGCCACCACCTCGCCGGAGCCCTCCAGGACGTGGACGCCGGCCTCCCGGAGGATCGCGCCGATCTCGTCCTGGGCGCCCAGGTGATAGTCGTGGTTGCCGAGCACCGCGAGGATCGGCAGCTCCAGGCCGGCGACCTCGCCGGCCAGCACGCGCGCCTCCTCGGGTCGCCCGCGATGAGTCAGGTCGCCGGCCAGGAGCAGCGCGTCGACGTCCTCCGCGGCGGCCTCCAGGTGGGGCCGGAGCCGGCCCGGCGAGTCGGCGGCGAAGTGGACGTCCCCGACGGCGGCAAGCCGGATCACGTGACCTCCACCTCGTTGCGGACGCGGTGGTCGCCGGCCAGCTCGCGCAGGACCAGGCCGATCGCCCGCCGCCGCGCCGGCGTCGCGACCTGGCCGCGCACGGTCACCTCCTGGCGGCAGACCAGCACCGACAGGTGCGGCTCGTTCACCCTGGGATCGGTGGCCAGGGCCTCACGGAGGCGGGCGGTCAGGTGGTGCTCCGCCTCCGTCTCCGCCGGGTGCGGGGGCACGTCCGCCATCGCCGCCTCGACCAGCTCGCGGACGGGCTCGGCCGGCAGCCGCTGGCCGTCCGACAGCGCGTAGAGGAGCAGGCTCGCCACGCGGCTGGCGTGGGGCCGGGCGCGGCGCAGCAGGTACGGCCAGTCGAGGTCGCCCGCCGCGACGATGCTCAGCGCGTCGTGCCAGTGCCGGGGGACGTGCTCCGCGTTGGCCACCGCCTTGATGACCAGCATGTCCTCCGGTCCGAGGGCGTCGATGGGGCGCCCGCCGATCTCGACCGGGCGGCAGTGCTCGCGCATGTCCTCGTCGAACCGCACGCCGCCCTTGGAGACGAAGATGACGTCCACCATCGTGTCGGACCAGAACGCCTTGTAGAGCCACGTCGGGTCGGTCCGCTCGGTCCGGAAGCCGGCGCGCTCCAGCGCCCCCAGGGCGCGGTCCGCGTCCAGCTCCCTGACGAACAGGTCGATGTCGTGGGTGTGGCGCGAGCGGCCGAGCGCGGCCGAGGCGAGGCCGCCCATGAGGGCGTTCGGGACGTTCCCCGCCTGGAGGGCGTCCACGGCGCGCAGCAGCACCTCGTTCATCAGTGCGTGTGTGATTCGATGCTGGTCCCCCATCCAAACCTCCTCTGGCTCTCCGGTCGCGGCGTCAGGCGGGCGCGGCGCCGGCGGGAGCGGCGGCCGGTACCTCCGACACCGCGATGCTGCGCACGGGACCGCCCGCCTCGGAGAGGGGCGCCATCACGACGAGGACGCCGAGATTGAGCGTCGCCCGCGCCGCCGACGGATCGACCTGGCGGGGCAGGGCCAGGTCCAGGCGCCAGGAGCCGACCTGCCAGTCGCGGCGCAGGTAGCGCTGGCTCTCCTGGAGGTACTTGCACTCGGCGATCACCTCCAGACGCCCCGGCCCCAGCCGGACCGAGACGTGGTCCGGGTGGGCGCCCGGCAGCGGCACGGCCGCGCTCAGCTGGCCGCCCCCTTCGTAGATGTTGACCGGCGGCGTGGCCTCGATGCTCTGCGTCTGCTCGACTCCCACGGCGGACCTCCTTTGACGCGTGACCGCACGGCGTACAGCTCCGCTACCACCGTACGACCCGGCCGCCTGCCTCGGGGTGGCGGGCTGGCGGCGCCAGGCTCAGCCGGGGTCGCCGGCGGCCGGCTCGCAGGGGAGCTCGGCGTGCAGCCGCGTGCCGGCGCCCGGCGGGCTCCGCACCTCGAAGCGGCCGTCGAGGGCCAGCACGCGTTCGCGCAGGAAGCGCAGGCCGGTGCCGGCGCCCGGCGTCGCGCCGCCCTGGCCGTCATCGCTGACGTCCACGACGAGTCGGCCGGCGGCGATGTGGGCCGTCACGTCCACGCGCGTGGCCCGGGCGTGGCGGACCGCGTTGGCGACGCCCTCGCAGACCACGTAGTACGCGGCCGACTCGGTCAGGAGGGCGCAGCGGTCGGCGGTGATGATCGTGCGCATCCGGAGTGGGGTGGACTCCGCCACGGAGGCGACCGCCTCGCGCAGGCCGTGCTGGACCAGTACGGCCGGGTGCATGCCGCGGGCCAGTTCACGGAGCTCGTCCAGGCCGATGCGCAGCTCGGCGGCAGCGCCGGCGATCGTCTCCGCGGCCTCGTCCGTCGAGTCGGGATCGCGGCTCAGCTGCCTCAGCGCCCGACCGAGGTCCAGCGACACGGCGAGCAGGCGCTGCTGGGCGCCGTCGTGCAGGTTGCGCTCGATCCGGCGGCGCTCCGCGTCCGCCGCGTCGGCCGCGTCCACCATGCGCCGGCGCCACCCCTCCACCTCCTCCAGCCGCGCCTGCACCTCCGCGTGCAGCTGCTCGTTCTCCAGTCCCAGCCTGACCGCCTCGCGCAGGCCCAGGACCAGGCGCGGATCGCGGGCCAGCACCGGATCGTGGACCAGCGCCGCGAGCGGGCTTCCGTCGTGGTCGATCACCGTCACCATGCGCTTGAGGTCGTCGGCGGGCAGACACACCGGCGTTCCGGCCGCGTCCGCGTAGACGCCGGCCTCCGGCTGCCAGAACACGAGCTGCAGCGAGCGGTCGTCCAGCGCCTCGGCCAGGGCGTCCCGCAGGCGGGCGCGAGACGGCGACCGGCCCAGCTCGATCACCACGTCGCCGACCGCCGCTCGCGCCAGCCGCAGGCGGAGCAGGCCGAGCAGGAACGCCAGCGGCACCGCCAGCTGGGCGGCGCCGGAGACGCGCACCAGCGCCGTGCCGAGCGGGCCGCTCACCTCGCCGGCCGCCGCCGCCGCCGTGGTGGCCAGCAGCGTGGCGCCCGCGACCAGCGAGACCTGGGCCGGGGTCAGGAGGCGGCGGGCAGTGCCCGCGGCCTCGACGTACCGGCGTACGACGAGGACCAGCGCGGCGCCGCCGAGCACGATGCCGGCTCCGTAGTACATCCGGTGGATCGCCGTGAACAGGCCGGCGGCGCGGACGAGCAGCAGGTCGTTCGGCGGGCAGGCACCGCCGCAGAGGTAGTTCGGGGGGGCCTGCACGGCCGGGTCGTACGTCGCCATGTCGGCGAAGCCGACGACCACGACCAGCACGTACATGGCGACGACGACGAACCGCGCCGGCCGGGAGTCGAGGCGCCCGTCGGGGAAGCTCAGGACGAGAAGTTGCCCAGGAACCACGAGAGCCCCATCGCGATCATCAGGGCGCCGATCCGGTTGCGCGGCTCGCGCCACCACGCGATCAGCCCGACCGCCAGGAACGCCCAGCCGACCGAGGCGTCCAGGACCAGGTCCGGGAGCTCGCCACCGAGCTCCCGCGAGCACCACTCGCCGAGCGACCCCAGCAGGAGACCGGCGAGGGCGACCACCACGACGGATGCCACCCGGTAACCCATGCCTGCGCCGCCCCCGGGCGCCACGTCCTCCATGTCCCGCGCCAGTGATGGGATCCCTCCCACCCGAAGCCCGGGTAGCATTGTTACCAGAACTACCGGACGATCGCAATGCTTCGTGGGGCATGGGAGGGCAGGCATGGTCTGATGCGCGTGGCCATCGTCGACGATTCATCGCTGTTCAGGAACGGCCTCGCGGCGCTGCTCACGGAAGCGGGGGTCGAGGTGGCGGCCGAGGGGGCCACCGCCGACGAGATCATCGGACGCCTCGCGCTGGATCCGCCGGACGCCGTGATCCTCGACGTGCGCCTTCCGCCCACGTACACGCAAGAAGGCATCGCGGCCGCGGAGCGGATCCGGAGGGATCACCCCGGGATCGGCGTGCTGCTGCTCTCCACGTACGCGGTGACCGCGTACGCGGCGCAGCTCCTGGACCGGGACTCGCGCGGGGTGGGCTACCTGCTCAAGGACAACGTCAGCGACGTGCCCGCGCTGTGCGAGGCGATCGGCCGGGTGATCCAGGGCGACGCGGTGATCGACCGCCAGATCGTCGCCCGGCTCATGGCCCGCGAGCGCTGGAGCGCCGAGCTGGCGCCGCTCAGCGAGCGCGAGCGGGCGGTGCTCGGGCTCATGGCGGAGGGCCGCTCCAACGCCGCCATCGGCCAGCGCCTGCACCTCAGCCCCCGCACCGTCGAAGGGCACATCGCGCGCCTGTTCCAGAAGCTGGGCCTGCCGGACGCCCCCGACGACAACCGGCGGGTGCTGGCGGTCCTGCGCTGGCTGCGCGGCGAGGCCGCCGGCGAGTAGTGGGCGAGCGGCCGGGCGGGGCCCGACCGCCCGCCCCGGGGGGTCACCGCGCGGCCAGCGAGCAGACGTGGCTGCCGCGGGGCCGGGCGGCCGCCGTGCGCGCGAAGTCGCGCACCGAGAACGTGCGCTGGAGCCAGCGGTCGCGCCCGTCGTAGCGGGGGGTGAACCCGGTCCGGGCGTGGACCGCTCGCCGGTTGTCCACCAGCAGCAGGTCGCCGGACTCCAGCCGCGCCCCGACCAGGACCGACTCGAGCGCCTGGACGAACCGCCGCAGCGGCGGCTCGGCCTCGGCGTCCACCGCCACCGTGTTGAACGCGTCCACGTTCAGACCGGGGCGGTCCTCCGGCCCCAGCACCACCGGCTGGGGCCGGGAGAACGCGTCCTCGCCGTCCGGGCCGGCGAACGAGGTGGGCATCCGGTGCCGGAACCGCGGCTGCCGGAGCACGGCGACGTCGCCGGGAGGGAGGAGCGGCAGCGCCGCCTCCACGTCGCCCACCAGCGTTCGCGCCGTGTGGTCGTGGTCCGGGCGCAGGCAGAGCAGCGCCACGTGGTCGGGCTTGAACGGGTGGAACGCGTTCTCGGTGTGCACCTCGAAGTAGACCGACCCGGTGTTCTCCTGGCGCGTCTCCCGCCCGGGCGACGGGCACACGTCGTGCACGAGCTGGCCGTTCTTCTCCTCGCGGTAGCCGATCGGGGTGCCGACGCAGCTCGAGACCAGCAGCAGCGCGGACTCGCTGGTCAGGGAGCGCTTGCCGGGCGCCGGCCTGCCGTCCCGCGGGGTGTCCGGCAGCGCCTCGTCCACCGGCACGCCGCGCACCAGCATCCCGCCGGCCTCGCCGCCGCCGGCCGCGAAGCCGGCCAG
>VBJR01000390.1 GCA_005880175.1 Chloroflexota bacterium | reverse complement strand
CTCCGGTTCTCGGACGGGCGCACCGAGGTGCTCCGGGCCCGGTCCTGCGTCGGCGTCATCCCGCTGCTCGCCGTGACGGTGCTCCCCGCCGCCGTCCGAGCCAAGCTCCCCGACTTCTCGCACCGCATGGACTTCTACCTGGACGACCGGCCCGAGGTCGGCGAGCTGGTCCAGCACGTCCACGTCCCCGGCGCGGAGGACAGCTTCCTGCTCTCGGTCGTCACGCCGGAGCAGCTGCGCCGGGCGCTGGCCCGGGTGCTCGACACCGAGGAGTTCCTGTCACCGTACGGGATCCGCTCGCTCTCGCGCTACCACCGCGACCACCCGCTGCGGCTGGACCTGGGCGCGGGCATGGCCGTCCTGGACTACGAGCCGGCCGAGTCGAGCACCGCGCTGTTCGGCGGCAACTCGAACTGGCGGGGGCCGGTCTGGTTCCCGATCAACTACCTGCTGGTGCGGGCGCTCCGCCGCTTCCACGCGTACCTGGGCGACGGGTTCACCGTCGAGTGCCCGACCGGCTCCGGCCGGATGCGGACGCTGGCGGAGGTGTCGGACGAGCTCGCTGGCCGGCTGGCCAGCACGTTCCTGAACGACGGGTGCGGCCGGCGGGCGGTGTTCGGCGACCGCGACCTGTTCCAGCGCGACCCCGCCTGGCACGACCTGATCCCGTTCCACGAGTACTTCCACGGCGACACGGGGGCCGGGCTGGGCGCGTCCCACCAGACCGGCTGGACCGGCCTGGTCGCGAACCTGCTGGTGGAGCGCGGCCGGCGCCGGACGGCCGCGACGCCGGAATCCGGACAGCTCGGCGAGTAGCCCCTCCGGGCCCGGAGGGTGTCGCGCCGGCCTGTCGCCGGGACGCCGGCCGGGCTATGCCCGCCCGACAGTTCCCAAGCGCACGGTTTTGTTGACGAACAACGAACGGCTGCATATCCTGTACCGGTAGTACTGGGTTCAGCCCAAGAAGAAGGGTCACGTCCATTGGTGGGGGAGTCTGGCGTGACGGCATACGCGCATCCGTTGGGGGACGGCCAGCGCGAGAGTGCATCGCTGGCGGTTTTGCCGAGCAAGTTGAAACCCGCACTCACCCGGAGTCGAGCCACGCCCGCGCGGCTGACCGAGCTGCTGGCGTCACGGCCCTCGGTTCTGGTGCTGGTGCACGCCGCCGCGGGCTACGGCAAGACGACGGCGCTGGCCATGACGCAGCCCCCCGACTCGCTCTGGTACAACCTCGACCGCTCCGACCACCAGCCCCAGGTGCTCGCGAGCCGCCTGTGCGCGGCCCTGGGCCTGACCCCGCTGCCGGCGGACGTGCCGGCCGCCGGCGAGGCGCTGGCCGTGGAGATGGCCGACGAGCTGCAGGGCCGCGAGCTGACGATCACGTTCGACCGGTTCCAGCAGCTCGGCGACGCGCCCGAGGTCGGACGCCTGATCAGCGAGCTGCTGCTCGTCGTGCCCGGCCTGTCCGTGCGGCTGGCGACGCGCACCCGGCCCACGCTGCCGCTGGAGCGCCTGCGCCTGGAGGGCCGCCTGATCGAGGTCGGGCCCGCCGAGCTGCGGCTCGACCGCGACGAGATCGAGAGCCTGCTGGCCTCGACGCTCGGGCACGCGCCCTGCGGCCCCAAGATCGACTTCGCGGACGGGATGCTGGGCGGCTGGCCGGCCGCCATCCACCTCTGGCTGGCGGGTCTCGACGGCGACGACCTGATGACCCCGCTGCAGGCGGGCAAGCCGCTGCACGACTACCTGCACGAGGAGCTGCTGGACGGCCCGCTGAGCGAGGACAAGGACCTGGCGTGGCTGGTCGGCCCCGGCCCGATCCGGGAACGCGCCTCGACGCCGGAGCGGCGCTGGGCCATGGACCTGCTGGTCCGCGACCGGGTCGGCGTCCTCCCGGGCCCCGGCGGCTGGTACGTGCACCCGCTGGTCAGCGCGTTCCTGGAGATGCACGTCGCCCCGCCGCGGACGGACTCGAACGTGGTGCCGATGGGGTCGGAGCCGGAGCCGGAGCCCGCCGGCGAGACGCACGGGGTCTCGATCTGCTCGTTCGGCGGCCTCTCGGTCGCGATCGACGGCGTCACGGTCCCCGAGGCGGCCTGGCCGGCCGCCGCGCGGCGCCTGCTCGAGCTGCTGCTCTGCCTGCCGGGCTACCAGGCGACCGCCCAGCAGGCCGCGCGCCTGCTCTGGCCGCGCCACCTGCCGCGCTCCGGCCTGAACTCGTTCAACGTGGCCCTGCACGGGCTCCGCCGCCTGCTCGAGCCGGACCTGGCGACGGGGGCGGACTCGCGCTTCGTCGTCCGCCAGGGCCGCGTCTACCGGCTGCGGCTGGAGCAGATGACGTGCGACGTGGACGAGTTCACGAAGCTGGTCCGGTACGCCTCCAGGCCGCTCGGCGACGACGCGGCGAAGCACCTGGAGAACGCGGCGTCGCTGTACCGGGGCGACTTCCTGGCGGCGTCCGGCGACGAGTTCACCCAGGAGAAGCGGAGCCGGCTCCGCCGGGTCATGCTGGACACGCTGGAGCGGCTGGGCGAGTGGCATGCCGAGGCGGGCCGGACGCCGCTGGCGCTGTGGGCGTACAACCGGCTGCTGGAGCTGGCGCCCCACCGCGAGGACGCCTGGGCGCGGGTGCTGGAGCTGCACCTGGGGGCCGGGGACGAATACCGGGCGCTGGCCGCGCTCCAGCAGTGCGAGCAGAGCCTGGAGGCGGCGCGCATCGAGCCCAGCGGGCTGCTGCGCGAGCTGCACCACCGCATCCGCCGCGAAGCCCCGATCGAGCGCCAGTACGGCACCACGGCCTGAGCGGACTGTCCGGTTCGCAGCGACCGCCCGCCGGCTCGTTCCTCGCCTTCTCCCCGCGAAGGGGGAGAGGGTCTGCCTCTCCTCCAATCCACATCAGGGATCCTTTTCCTCCGGATTTAGGTATCCCTAACTTATGTGGTAAGATCACCTCAACATGGTCGCCGATCAGGTTCGCAGCAGCCGGCACACCCGGGCCCAGGAGGACTACCTCAAGGCCCTCTACCACCTGGAGGGGGACCGGTGGCCGGTGCCCACGAGCGAGCTCGCCCAGCGGCTCCGGATCTCGGCCGCCTCCGTCAGCGAAATGGTCACCCGGCTCTCCGAGCGCGGGCTCGTCTCGCACGACCGCTACCGGGGACAGCAGCTGACCGCCGAGGGCCGGGTCCTCGCCCTCGAGCTCGTCCGCCACCACCGCCTCCTCGAGATGTTCCTGGTGCGGGTCCTCGGCTACGGCCTGGACGAGGTCCACGAGGAGGCCGAGCGCCTCGAGCACGTCATCTCCGAGCGGATGGAGGAGCGCATCTTCGAGCTCCTCGGCCGGCCGGAGCTCGACCCCCACGGGCACGCGATCCCGAGCCGCGAGGGGGCCGTGCGCCAGGTCTCCAACCGCCGCCTGAGCGACTGCCGGGCCGGCGAGGCGGTCGTCGTACGGGCCGTGTCGGACGACGACTCCGACCGGCTGCGCGAGCTCCAGCGCCGGCGGCTGATGCCCGGCACGCGGCTGGAGGTCGTGGCCGGCACCGAGTACGAGAGCCCGATCGAGGCGCGGATGGGCCGCAAACGGATCAGCGTGCCGCTCGGCCTGGCCCGAGAGGTGTTCGTCGAGGAGGCGGGCAGGTAGTGGGAGCGGTCCGGGTCGAGAGCCAGCGGCCGGTGGTGGGGGTCAACGAGGTGCTGCCGGGGGACGCGCGGATCCGCGAGGCGGCCGAGCGCGTCCTGACGGGAGAGCGGCGGGGGCTGCGCGCGGTCCTGCCGTTCCTGGGCCCCGCCTTCATCGCGGCCGTCGCGTACATCGACCCGGGCAACTTCGCGACCAACATGGCCAGCGGCTCCCGGTTCGGCTACACGCTGCTCTGGGTGGTCCTGTCGGCCAACCTGATCGCGATGCTCGTCCAGGCCCTGTCGGCCAAGCTCCTGTGGGTGCAGGCCGAGGTGATCGCGATGGCGACCGACCTGGCCGAGTTCATCGGCGCCGCGCTGGGCCTGTACCTCGTGTTCCACCTGCCGCTCCTCGTGGCGGGCCTGCTCACGGGCGTGATGGCGTTCGCGATCCTCGGCCTCCAGGCGTGGGGCTTCCGGCGCCTGGAGGCGGCGATCGCGGGGCTGGTCGGCGTGGTGGTCGTCGCGTTCGGTCTCGAGGTGCTGCAGGCGGGCCCGTCGCTGAGCGGCGTCGCCGGCGGCACGTTCGTCCCCCAGTTCTCGGGCGGCGAGTCGGTGTTCCTCGCCGTCGGCATCGTCGGCGCGACGGTGATGCCCCACGTGATCTACCTGCACTCGGCGCTGATGCAGCGGCGCATCGTCGGCGCCACGTCCGAGGCGCGGCGCCGGATCTTCCGGTTCGAGCTGGTGGACGTGGTCCTCGCGATGGGCGTCGCCGGCCTGATCAACATGGCGATGCTGGCGACGGCGGCCGCGGTGTTCCACTCCCGGGGCCTGCTGGACGCGGGCAGCGACCTCACCCGGGTCTTCAGCGGCCTGGACGCGTACCTGGGCGACCACTCGGGCCTGATCTTCGGGCTGGCGCTGCTCGCCTCGGGCATCTCCTCGTCCAGCGTCGGCACGCTGTCCGGCCAGGTGGTGATGCAGGGCTTCATCCACCGCCGGATCCCCATCTTCCTGCGCCGGGCGATCACGATGCTCCCGGCGCTGGTGGTGATCGCGATCGGGTTCGACCCCTCGCGCGCGCTGGTGCTGAGCCAGGCCTTCCTGTCCTTCGGCATCCCGTTCGCGCTCGTGCCGCTGGTGGTCTTCACCAGCAACCGGCGGCTGATGGGCTCGCTGGTCAACTCGCGCGTGACGACCGCCGCCGCCGCGGCGATCGCGACCGTGATCGTCACGCTCAACGTGTACCTGCTGCTCCAGACGTTCGGCGTGGCCCTCCCGATCGCGCTCTGACACAGAGCGAAGAGGGGCACCGCCACGCGGCGGTGCCCCCTCCGTCCGGAGAACCCGATGGTCGCTACTGGAGTTCGAGCAGCGGGAACGCGCGGTGCCGCCGCGGCGGGACCAGGAAGTTCTGGCGCCGCGTGGCCGTGATGAACCGCTCCAGGCCGTTGTCGTCCTCGTCCACGCCGAACTGCGTCTGCAGGTCCTGCGCCGCGACGCCGACCCGCATCTGCCGGAACAGCTCGGCCGACGGCATGAAGACCAGGAACTGCAGCTTGAACTGGTTGCTCCCGGCCGCGATGGTCTGGCCGCCCGGGAACAGCTGGAACGACCCCACGTCCATGGGGTCGAAGCCCGGGCCGTCGTTGCGGATGTGGAGCGGCGCGCCGCCGGACGTCCGCCCGAACCGCTGCAGGCCCGCGACGTGGCCGATCCGGCCCAGGCCGGTGAACGTCGCGTCCTGCGTCTGGTTGCCCGGCGCGAACGTGCCGGCGTTGTCCCGGGCCTCGTTCATCACCGAGTTGTTGCCCTGGAACGCGTTGTTCAGGAAGGAGGGGCCGCCGCCGTCCGTGAACTGGTCGGTGTTGCCCTCGTTGGGGAGGCCGTGCGTCGTCCCCAGCTGGTTGGCCCGGAACATGTACATGACCCGCTCGGTGAACGGCTCGCCGTCCGGGTGCCGGCTGTCCTGGTTCGCCAACGCGTAGAACTGGTACAGGTCCTCGATGTCGTGCGACAGGTGCGCGAACGCCCCGTTGTCGAAGTAGTCGCCCGGCCGGGCCGTGGTCTGGCCGGCGCCGGCCCCGGTGCTGGCGAAGATGACGTCGCCGGGCGCGGCGCTGGCGTTCGACTGCTGGTCCACGAAGCCCATCGTCATCGACGAGATGCGGTTGACCCGTGTGTGGAACTCGTACAGCGTCGGGTTGGACTGGGCGGCGGAGTCGGCGACCCGCCGCGGCATGCCCATCTGCACGAACATCAGGCGCGGCGTCGCGAACTGGACCAGGCCGTTGAAGGCCGGCGACGCGATCTGCTTGCCGTTCAGGCTGTTGCTGCCCTGCAGCCAGGTGAGGACGTCGTTGAGGATGAACGTCGAGTCGCTGCGGAACTCGAAGAACAGGTCGTTCGTCTCGATCTGGACCCGGTTGTTGAACCGGTCCTTGGTGATGCCGGGCGCGCCGACGTCCGTCGGGAAGACGGGCGACTCCTCCAGCACCAGCCGGCTCGTGTTGGAGGCCAGCTTCGGCACCTGGGCCCGAACCACCGTCTGGTTCAGCCGGTTGAAGTAGGGCAGGCCGTACGCCACGGCCGCGATGAGGATGCCCGACGGCGCCGCGGCGTAGATGGCCTCGATCTGGTTGAGCGCGTTGTTCAGGGTCGTCTGGTCAGCCCTGACGGGGTTCCGCGTCAGGCGGGCGGGCGCCAGCATCGTGAAGATCGGCCCGAACTGCGCGGTGACGTTGCCGCCGCCGTCGTTGAAGACCGACGGGGCCTGGGTGAGGAACCGGCCGATGTCGAACTGGATGTCGGAGAAGCTGGCCGCGAGGGCCGGCCGCTGCGGCACGATCGCCAGGTCCTGCAGCAGCAGCGCCTGCGACGAGAGGGCCGCGCCGACGCCGGCCTTGAGGGCCGTTCGCCGACTGAACCTCCAGCGCAGAAAGTCCTCCAGGTTCAGGTCCAGTGACATGAATCGTCTCCTTCCTTGGGAACAGAACAGGTGCAACAGCGGACGTGCGGGGTCAGCACCCTCCTGGCGTGTGCGGCAAACCCGGGAGGCGGCGAGCCTCTCGGCGCCCGGCGTGGCGCGACGTCCCGAACGTCAGCCGCGCGGCGCGCGCTGCAGTGCCCTTGCGACCTCCTCTCTTCTCCCCTCGATCTCTCCCCGGCGATCCGCCGTGGGAACGCTCCCACAAGTGAAGACGCTAGCTGTAGGAACTTCACTTTGCAACGTGTTGCAGATATCAATAAGCATTCGATAATTCATCAATAAGTGCGCCTGACGAACTTGGCCGGCCCGGGAGCGATTCCATATAAGGACCGCCGCGTATACAAAGACGAGAGGCCGCCCGGCATACGGGCGGCCTCTGCGCACGAGGAGCGAGATCGGCTGCTACGTCAGCTCGAGGAGCGGGAACGATCGGTGCCGGCGCGGCGGGACCAGGAAGTTCTGGCGCCGCGTGGCCGTGATGAACCGCTCCAGGCCGTTGTCGTCGCCGTCCACCTTGAACTGGCTCTGCAGGTCCTGCGCCGCGACGCCGACCCGCATCTGCCGGAACAGCTCGGCCGTGGGCACGAAGGCCAGGAACTGGAGCTTGAACTGGTTGCTCCCGGCCCCCACCTGGGCGCCGCCCGGGAACAGCTGGAACGCGCCGACGTCCATGCTGTCGAAGCCGGGGCCGTCGTTCCGGATGTGCAGCGGCTTGCCGGACGTCGTCCGCCCGAACCGCTGCAGGCCCGCGATGTGGCCGATCCGGCCCAGGCCGGTGAACGTCGCGTCCTGCGTCTGGTTGCCCGGCGCGAACGTGCCCCCGCTGTCACGGGCCTCGTTCATCACCGAGTTGTTGCCCTGGAACACGTTGTTGATGAACGCCGGGCCGCCGCCGTTCGTGAACTGGTCGGAGTTGCCCTCGCTGGGCAGGCCGTGCGTCGTCCCCAGCTGGTTGGCCCGGAACATGTACATGACCCGCTCGGTGAACGGCTCGCCGTCCGGGTGCCGGTTGTCCTGGTTCGCCAACGCGTAGAACTGGTACAGGTCCTCGATGACGTGCGAGAAGTGCGCGATCGCCCCGTTGTCGAAGTAGTCGCCCGCCTTCGCGGTGGTGAGCCCGGCGCCGGCGCCGGTGCTGGCGAAGATGATGTCGCTCGGCGGCGCGCTGGCGTTCGTCTGCTGGTCGACGAAGCCCATCGTCATCGACGAGTCCGGGTTGATCCGCGTGTGGAACTCGTACAGCTGGTTGCTGATGTTGCTGAACGCCGCGTCCGCCACCTTGCGGGGCAGGCCCGGCTGGACGAACTGGAGCCGCGGAGTCTGGAAGCTGAACAGCCCGTTGAACGCCGGCGACGTCACGCTCTGCCCGTTCAGGCTGTTGCTGCCGGCCACCCAGGCAGCGATGTCCACCAGGACGCCGAGGTTGTCGCTGCGGAGCTCGAAGAGGACGTCGTTGCGCTCGATGACGACGCGGTTGTTGAAGCGGTCCTTGGTGATGCCGGCCTGGCCCACGTCCGTCGGAAAGCCGCCGGCCGGTACCTCCTCGAGCACGAGCCGGCTGGTGCTCGAGGCCAGCTTGGGCATCCTGCTCGACACCAGGGTCGCCGGCAGGCGGTTGAAGTACGGCAGCCCGTACAGCACGTGCAGGAACACGCCCGACGGGCTGAACGGGTAGTGCGCCTCGATCGTGGCCAGCGCGTTCGACAGGGTGGTCTGGTCCGCCTTCGTCGGGTTGCGGGTGAGCGTCGCCGGCTGCAGCAGCGTGTACGTCACGCCGAACTGGGCGACGACGTTGCCGGCCCCGTCGTTGAACGTCTGGGCCGGGTGCACGAACGCGCCGATGTCGAACTGCGCGGTGCGGCGGCTGATGGACCTGCGGAGAAAGTCCTCCACTGCCATCTCGTGTCCTATCCCTCCTCTCGATACACGCGACAGACGCCGTGCCGCCAAGGCAGAGATCGACGCACGATCGCAGCAGAGCTGCCTCTTTCCCCCACCTGAGCGGACTCGACGCGAATCCGCAACGAAGCTAACATGGCCCGCAATCTGGAATGAGTCCAGGTTGCGGGCCGTAAGCATCCAATAAGGAACTGCTAAGCAGAGGAATGCAAGAGAGGGGACGCCGCCAAATGGCAGGGCGGCGCCCCCCCCACAGCCGAGGAACCGTGAAGGTCTAGGTGAGCTCGAGGAGCGGGAACGATCGGTGCCGGCGCGGCGGGACCAGGAAGTTCTGGCGCCGCGTGGCCGTGATGAACCGCTCCAGGCCGTTGTCGTCCTCGTCCACGCCGAACTGCGTCTGCAGGTCCTGCGCCGCGACGCCGACCCGCATCTGCCGGAACAGCTCGGCCGTCGGCACGAAGACCAGGAACTG
>VBJR01000389.1:1961-10397 GCA_005880175.1 Chloroflexota bacterium | reverse complement strand
CGCCGCCCATGCCCCGCGCGAGACCCCTGGCGACGAACAGCCCCAGGCCGGCGCCGCCGGCGTTGGGGTCGAGCCGCGAGAACCGCTCGAACGCGAGGTCCCGCTGCGCGGCCGGGATGCCGGGGCCGCGGTCCAGCACCGCCAGGCGGACCACGTTCCCGTCCGGGGTGGCCGTGACCGTCACCGCCGGGCCGCTCGGCGAGAAGCGGTGGGCGTTCAGCACCAGGGCGCGCAGCGCGCGCAGCGCGTGCTCCCGGTCGGCCTGGACGGCCAGCCCGGTCCCCGGCTCGATCTCCAGGCCGCGCTCGGGCTCCTCGCGCCGGACCGCGTCCACCGCCTCCTCGACCAGGGCCGCCACGTCGACCGGCTCCACCGTGAACTGGACGTCGCCGATGCCCAGGTGGACCGCGATCATCACGTCGTCGATCAGGTCGGACATCTCGGTCGCGCTGCGGTCGATCATCGACAGCATCTGGCTGCGGCTCTCCGGAGGCAGGGCGTCCGAGTCGTCGATCAGCAGCGTCGAGGCGCCGCGGATCACCGTGAGCGGGCGGCGCAGCTCGTGGCCGAGCACGCGGAGGACGTCGGCGCAGGGGTCGCTCATCGGACCACCTCCACCTTGACCAGGTTCGTCTGGCCCGGCTCGCCGACCGGCACGCCGGCCACGAACGCGATGCGGTCGCCGGGCCGGACCAGCCCCGCGGCCACGGCCGCGCTGGTGCCCTTGGCGATCATGTCGTCGGTATCGGCGCCGTGCGCCACCTCGAGCGGCACCACGCCAGCGTACAGCGCGGTCCGCCGGAGCACCTCGGCGTGGGGGCTGGCCGCGATCACCGGCACGGCCGGCCGCGCCTTGCTCACGCGCCGCGCGGTGGCGCCCGACTCGGTGAACGCGAGTATCGCGCGGGCGCCCACCTGCTCCGCGATCGCGGCGGCGGCATGCGCCATCGCGGCGCCCGTCGAGCCGTGCTCCGGGCGTATCTCACGCGACCGCAGGTACGCGGGGTGGCTCTCGGCCGCCTGGCAGATGCGGGCCATGGCGCGGACGGCGTCGACCGGGTGGGCGCCGATCGAGGTCTCCTGCGAGAGCATCACCGCGTCCGTGCCGTCCCAGATCGCGTTCGCCACGTCCGATGCCTCGGCGCGGGTGGGCCGGTTGGACGTGACCATCGACTCCAGCATCTCGGTCGCGGTGATGACCGGGACGCGGGCCCGGTTGCAGCGCTCGATGACGTCCTTCTGGACCGCGGGCACCTGGGCCAGCGACAGCTCCACGCCGAGGTCGCCACGGGCGACCATCACCGCGTCCACGCACTCCAGGATCTCGGCCAGGTGCCGGATCGCCTCGGCCCGCTCCAGCTTCGCCACCACCGGGGTCCGCAGGCCGCACTCGGCCAGCGCCCGCCGGCAGGCCTCGACGTCGCCGGCGTCACGGACGAACGAGAGGGCGACGTAGTCGAAGCCCAGCTCGGCGCCCAGGCGGATGTCGGCCAGGTCCTTCTCGGTCAGCGCCGGCAGGTCGAGCGGACGGCCCGGGGCGATCACACCCTTGCGCGCCTCCAGCAGCCCGCCCCGGGTGACGGAGCAGACCGCGGTGTCGCCGGCCGTCTCCCGGACGCGCAGCTCGATCTGGCCGTCCGCCAGCAGCACGCGGTCGCGCGGCCGCAGGGCGGCGATCAGCTCGCGGTGGCTGACCGGGACGAGGTCAGGGCCCCCGGTCACCGCCTGCGCCGTGAGCGTCACGCTGCGGCCGCGGGCCAGGCGGACGAGCGGCGGGTCCAGCGCGCCCGTCCGGATCTTCGGGCCCTGCAGGTCCTGGAGGAGGGCCACGTGGCGGCGGCAGGTCTGTCCGGCCTGGCGCACGACCCGGACCGTGCGCCGGTGGGTGTCCGCGTCGCCGTGGGAGAAGTTGAGCCGGGCGACGTCCATGCCCGCATTGACGAGGCTGCGCACGACCGTGGAGGACGCGCTCGACGGCCCGAGCGTGCAGACGATCCGGGTCCGCCTCATCGAGCGCGCTGGCGGGCCACTTCGTAGAGCAGGGCGGCCGCGGCGGCGGAGGCGTTCAGGCTGGCGACCCGGCCGGCCATCGGCAGCCGGACGCGGGCGTCGCTGCGCTCGCGGACCAGGCGATGGACGCCCTGGCCCTCCCCGCCCACGATCAGGCAGACGGGCTGGGTCAGGTCGAACTCCCAGGGCAGCAGGTCGCCGCGCGGGTCGAGGGCCACGCACCAGATCCCGGACCGCCGGATCTCCGCCACCGCCGAGGGCAGCCCGGCCACGCGGGCCAGGCGCAGGTGCTCGCTGGCGCCGGAGCTGGCCTTGACCGCCGCGGCGGACAGCGGCGCGGACCGGCGCTCGGGCAGCACGACGCCGTCGGCCCCGGCCGCCTCGGCGCTGCGCAGGATCGCGCCCAGGTTCTGCGGGTCCTCGATGCCGTCGAGGGCGACCAGCAGGCGCGGCTCGGCGTCGAGCAGCTGCCGGAGGGTCAGGAACTCGCGCGGCCTCAGCTCGGCGACGACGCCCTGGTGGGCGCCCTGGGCCAGGGCGGCGATGCGCGCCTGCGGCACCTCCTGGACGGGGGCGGCGGTCCTGAGCTCGTCCAGCCGCGGGTCGGGGTCCAGGCCCTCCGCGAGCAGGACGCGCTTGACCCGGCCGGCCCGCGCGGCCTCCAGCACGGCGTTGCGGCCGTAGATGAGGTCGTCGCGCTTGCGCGTCTCGCGGGCCGGCGCCGGCGACTGCCCCTCCCCTCTCGCGGGGGAGGAGGCTCGGCCACGACCCGCAGGGGGGGTTGCGGAGGATGGCCCCGACCGCCCCTTCCGCTCGGGCCGCTCCGGACGCGGGGCACGCTCGACGCGTGGGCTGCGCTCCGGACGCGCGGCACGCTCGACACGTGGGCTGCGCTCCGGGCGCTCGGGCCGCTCGGCGCGCTCCGGTCGCGGGGCGCGCTCGGGCCGCTTGACCGAACGCTCCTCCGGTCCGCTGCCAGGCCTCCTCCCCCGCACCGGGGGAGGATCCGGCCGCTGCCGCCGCTTCACCGCCTGGCGACCTTCCAGCGCACGCCGTCGGCAGCTCGTCGCGGATGCGGTCGGCCGTCGCGAAGTCCCGGCTGCGCCGGGCCTCCTCGCGCTCGGCGATCAGGCCCTCGACCGCCGCGTCGAGCGTGACCTCGTCCTCGCGGAGCACGTCCAGGTGCGCGTCCACGTCCTCGAGCAGCCCCTGCAGCGCCTCCCGCGCCGCTGGGCCGACCCGGCCCGCGTCCAGCGCGGCCCGGTACGCGTCGCGCGCGTCCTGTACCGACTGGAAGAGCACGGCGTCGTCCGCCCGGAGCCCCGGCTCGGTCCGCCGCACCCGGTCGGCGAAGTCGCGGAGCCGGGACAGCTGGGCGGCCGCGCCCTGGAGGCCCTCCTCGGTCAGCCGCAGGGCCGTCCGGTAGTGGGCGTTCCCGAGCAGGAAGAGGCGCACCGCCAGCCGGCCGTGGCCGGCGGCGTCCAGGTCGCGCAGCGTCGCGAAGTTGCCGTCGCTCTTGGACATCTTGGCCCCGGTCGCGTCCGTGATGTGCTCCGAGTGGACCCAGTAGCGCGCGAACTGGCGGCCCGTCGCCGCCTCCGACTGCGCGATCTCGTTCTCGTGGTGCGGGAACAGCAGGTCCACGCCGCCGGCGTGGATGTCCATCGTCTCGCCGAGGTACTTCATGGCCATCGCCGAGCACTCGATGTGCCAGCCGGGACGGCCGCGCCCGAACGGCGCCTCCCAGGCGGCGCCCACCTCCTCGTCCTCGGGCTTGGCCCGCTTCCAGAGCGCGAAGTCGGTCGCCGACTCCTTCTCGTACTTGTCGGTCGCCACCCGAGACGTCGCCGTCCACCTCGTACGCGTGACCGCCCTCCATCAGGCGCTCGATCAGCGCGATCATCTCCTCGATGTGCCCGGTCGCGCGCGGATACAGCTCGGCAGGCTGTCCGCGCAGCGTGCCCAGGTCCTCCAGGAACGCGTCCTCGTACGGGCGCGTGTACTCGGAGATGCGCTCCCCCGCGGCCGCGGCCTGGCGGATGATCCGGTCGTCGACGTCCGTGATGTTCGTGACGTGCTCGACCCGGTAGCCGGCGACCTGGAGGTGCCGGCGCAGCAGGTCGTAGACGAGAAAGGCGCGGTAGTTGCCGACGTGGGCGTAGTTCCACACCGTCGGCCCACACGTGTACAGGCGCGCGACACCCGGCTCCAGCGGCCGGAACTCCTCCTTGCGGCCCGTCAGCGTGTTGTGCAGGTGCAGCGTCATTCCCTCGTCTCCAGCAGGGCCACCGCCTGCGCGGCGATGCCCTCTCGCCGGCCCATCGCTCCGAGGCCTTCCGGCGACGTGGCCTTGACGCCCACGCTGGACGCCTCCACCCCCAGCCGGCCGGCCAGAGTCTGCGCCATGGTACCGAGATGGCGCTGGAGTCGCGGTTCCTGGGCGGTGATCACGCTGTCCACGTTCACCACGAGGTAGCCGGCCTCCGCCACGAGGCGCACGGTCTCGTCGAGCAGCACCAGCGAGGAGACGCCCGCGTAGCGCGGATCGGTGTCCGGGAAGTGCTCGCCGATCGTGCCCAGCGCGGCGGCCCCGAGCAGCGCGTCGATCACCGCGTGCGTGAGCACGTCGGCGTCGGAGTGGCCGCGCAGGCCGCGCGGATACGGGACCTCCACGCCCCCGAGGACGAGCGGGCGGCCCTCCACGAACCCGTGCAGGTCGTACCCGATGCCCACTCTCACGCCTGAGCCGACGCCCTCGTCGCCTCCTGCTCGCGGAGCAGCGCCTCGAGGACCGCCAGGTCCTCCGCCGTGGTCAGCTTCACGTTGGTCGGCTCGCCGGGCACCACCGCCACGTCGTACCCGGCGGCGGCGACGAGCTGGCCGTCGTCGTCGCCCACGAGGCCCGCGTCCGCGGCCTGGAAGTGGGCGCGCTCCAGCAGCGCGTAGCGGAAGCCCTGCGGGGTCTGGGCCAGGACCAGCCGCGAGCGGTCCAGGCTCTCGACCAGCCGGGCGCCCTCGACGCGCTTCACCGCGTCCCGGGGCGGCAGGCCGGGGATGGCCGCGCCCGTCTGGGCCGCGGCCGCGATCACGCGGCGCACGAGCGCGGGCGACGCCATCGGCCGCGCCGCGTCGTGCACCAGCACGTAGTCGCAGCCCTCCAGCGCCTTCAGCCCGATCCGCACCGACTGCTGGCGCGTGTCGCCGCCCGGCCGGACGATCACCGGCTTGGCCGGCTCCAGTGCCGCGACCTCGCGCTCGGCCAGCTCCAGGCGGGCGGGCGGGCCGACGACCACGATCCGCGCGACCTCGTCCATCCCGAGGAACAGCTCGACGGCCCGCGCCAGGGCCGTGCGCCCGTTCAGCTCCACCAGCGCCTTGGCGCCGCGGCCCAGGCGCGTGCCCAGGCCGGCGGCGGCCACGATGGCTCCGATCTGGAGACTCACGAAGCATTCCCCAGGTCGGCGTGAGCACGGGCTCCGCCCTGTGTGTGAGTCCGTCTTCCCGGGATCGCCCGACGCGATCTCCAGACCCGGAGGGATGCGCCGCAGGCGCCCCCAACGTCCCGGAAAGACGGGGGGGTTCTGGAAGGGCGGGCCTGCCCCCCCTTGCTCCTGGCACCAATCTCCACAGCCGTTCCTCCTCTTGCCCAGTCCTGCTCAGCTCGCGGCTCGCGCCGCCTCCCGTCCGGGGACGAAGGCCTCCACCGCCTCGATCAGCTCCGCCACCTCGACCAGCTCCACGCCCGGCGGGGCCGCCGCCGCCGAGCCGCGGGGCATGATCACGCGGACGAAGCCGCGCCGCGCGGCCTCCTGCAGCCGGCGCTCCATCCGGCCCACCCGGCGCACCTCGCCGGCCAGGCCCAGCTCGCCGATCACGACCGTCTCGGCCGGCAGGGCGCGGTCGCGCAGGCTGCTGGCGATCGCCAGCGCCACCGGCAGGTCGGCCGCCGGCTCCTGGATGCGCAGGCCGCCGGCCACGTTGACGTACACGTCCTTGTCCTTCAGCTCGACCTTCGCCCGCTTCTCCAGCACCGCGACGATCATGTGCAGCCGGTTCAGGTCGAGCCCGTTGGCGGACCGCCGGGGCAGGCCGTACTGGGTGGTGCCGGCCAGCGCCTGCAGCTCGACCAGCAGCGGCCGGCTCCCCTCCATCGCCGGCAGCACCGCGGTGCCCGGCACGGCGCGGTGGTCGCCGAGCAGGACGGCGCTCGGGTCGCGGACCTCGGACATGCCCTCCTCGCCCATCGCGAAGATGCCGATCTCCTCGGTGGAGCCGAATCGGTTCTTGGCGGCCCGCAGGATGCGGAACTCCTGCCCCCGCTCGCCCTCCAGGTAGAGCACGGTGTCCACCATGTGCTCCAGGACGCGGGGGCCGGCGATCGCGCCCTCCTTGGTCACGTGGCCGACCAGGAGCGTGGGCACGCCGGACGCCTTGGCGACGCGCAGGAGCCGGGCGGCCGCCTCCCGGACCTGGCTGACGCTGCCCGGCGCCGCGTCCACAGAGGGGTCGTGCATCGTCTGGATGGAGTCGACGATGGCGACCGCCGGCTGCTCGCGCTCGATCGCGGCCACCACCGCCTCCAGGTCGGTCTCGGCCAGCAGCAGCACGCCGGGCGAGGCGACGCCCAGGCGGCGGGCCCGCAGGCCGACCTGCTGGGCCGACTCCTCGCCCGAGGTGTAGAGCACGCGGCCCCCGGACGCCGCCGCCTGGGCCGCCAGGTGCATCACCAGCGTGGACTTGCCCACGCCCGGCTCCCCGCCCAGCAGCACCAGGCTGCCGGGGACGATGCCGCCGCCGAGCGCCCGGTTCAGCTCCTCCCAGGCCAGCGCCAGCCGGGGCGCGGCGTCCACGTCCACCTCGGTGATCGGCACCGGCCGGGCGCCCCCACGCGCCTCCCGACTCGTGCCGCGCGGGGCCCGGAACTCCTCCATGGTGTTCCAGGCGCGGCAGTGGGGACACTGCCCGGACCAGCGGATCGACTCCCCTCCGCACTCCCGGCAGACGAACGCGACGCTCGACTTCGACATGGGGTACCTACTCTGGCGATGGTCGTGGCGGATTTACAAGTCAACAGCGTGACTTTTCCCGACGTCGGAACGTTATGTGGACGGAAGAGGCCGGGAAACCGGTCCTCTCTACCCCCTTCCTTGGCTGCGCCGCCCTGACTACCCCCGGGGCGGCGCACCTTTTCTCCCCCCGGGTGGCCAGCTCGCCCAGGGTACCGGATCGCCGGAGCGTCGCCGGTGAGGCTTTACAAGCCCATCGAAAAACGCCTGACCTTTGACCGGCGGCCAGTCCGACAATGCGGTGAACGGCGGATGCTTCGCCGTGGGCAGCGCAGAGGAACCGACATGAGCTCGACCGGATCGACGACCGACGACGACGTGCGCGTCCTCTTCGTGGAGGACGACCCCGCCGTGGCGCACATGTACCGGCTGAAGCTGGAGCTGGACGGGTACGCGGTGGACGTGGCCGTCGATGGCCTCCAGGCGGTGGAGATGGCGATGGGCAACCCGCCCGACATCATCTTCCTGGACATCAGGCTCCCCAAGATGGACGGCCTGGGCGTCCTGGAGGCGCTGCGCAAGGACGAGCGGACGGCGCAGGTCCCGGTCGTGATCCTGTCCAACTACTCGGAGGGCGAGCTGGTGGACCGCGGCCTGCGGCTGGGCGCCCTGGAATACCTGGTGAAGTCCCAGACGACGCCGGCGCACGTGGCCGGCGGCGTCCCGACCTGGATCGGGAACTAGGTCCGGCCGGGCGCCGGGTCGCCCGGCCGTCATGGACGGCTGCTACGCTCGGCGGCAGCAGCCATGGCCGGCAAGCGTGACCTGATCCTCGTCGTCGACGACGATCCGAAGATCGTCGCCCTGCTCAAGGCGTACCTCCTCCGAGCCGGCTACGACGTCGCCACCGCCGGCGACGGCCGCGAGGCGGTGCGCCTGGTCCGCGACCTGCGGCCGCGCCTGGTCGTCCTCGACCTGATGCTGCCCGAGCTGGACGGCATGGACGTCACCCGCGAGGTCCGCCGCGAGTCCGACGTCCCGATCCTCATGCTCACCGCGCGCGGCGCCCTGGCCGACCGGATCCGCGGGCTCGGCCAGGGCGCCGACGACTACCTGCTCAAGCCGTTCGCCCCGTCCGAGGTGGTGGCTCGCGTCCAGGCGATCCTCCGCCGCGTGCGGCCGGACCAGCGCGTCCTCCGCCACGCCGACCTGGAGATCGACCTGGACCGCCGCGAGGCCCTCCGGGCGGGCGAGGTGCTGGAGCTGTCGCCGCTGGAGTTCCGCCTCCTGGCCGCGCTGATCGAGGCCGAGGGCAGGGTGCTGTCGCGCGACCGCCTGCTCGACGTGCTGGGCGGACCCCACTCCGACGGCGTGCTGGAGCGCAGCGTGGACGTCTACGTGGGCCGGCTCCGCTCCAAGC
>VBJR01000389.1:0-1915 GCA_005880175.1 Chloroflexota bacterium | reverse complement strand
ACGATCACCGCCGGCGTGCTCGTGATCGGCGCGTACGTCTTCCAGCAGCTGATGGCGGACTCGGGCGAGAGCAAGGCCGCCGTCGAGTCCATGTGGCAGGGCTCCGTGGTCACGGTCGTGGCCGTCACGGCGGCGGTGGCGGCGCTCCTCTCCGTGGGCCTGGGCGGCTTCCTGGCCTGGCGCCTGAGCCGGCCGCTGGCCCGGCTCGGCGGCGCCGCCCGCCGGGTCGCCGACGGCGACTACGCGGCCCGTGTCGCCCACGAGGGGCCGCGCGAGCTGGCATCGGTGGCGGACTCCTTCAACCAGATGGCCGAGGCCCTGGAGCAGCAGGAGCGGGAGCGGGCGGAGCTGGTGGCCAACTTCGCGCACGAGCTGCGGACGCCGCTCACGAACCTGCGCGGCTACCTGGAGGCGATGCGCGACGGCGTGATGGCGCCCAGCCCCGATGTGTTCGAGTCGCTGCGCGAGGAGGTGGACCGCCTGGAGCGGCTGTCCCGCTCCCTCGACTCGCTGACTGGCGACGCCCCCCTGGCGGCCGAGGAGCTGGACCTGGCCGCCGCGATCCGGACCGCGGTCGAGCTGGCCCGGCCCGGCTTCGAGCGGGCCGGGGTGCGGGTCCGGGTGGAGCTGCCGGCCGGCGGCAGGCTGCGCGCGCGCGCCGTGCCGGACCACCTCAGCCAGGTGCTCGCCAACCTGCTCCAGAACGCCCAGCGGTACACGCCGGCGGGCCGCACGGTGACGATCACGGCCGGGGCCGAGCCCGACAGCGTCCTGGTCAGCGTGAGCAACGGCGGCGAGGAGATCCCGGCGGCCGACCTGCCCCACGTGTTCGAGCGCTTCTACCGCGTGGACAAGTCGCGGGACCGGGCCCGGGGCGGCGCCGGGATCGGCCTGGCGATCGTGAAGCAGCTGGTCGAGCAGGCCGGCGGCCGGGTCGGCGCCGAGTCGGGCCAGGGCGGGACGCGGTTCTGGTTCAGCCTGCCAGCGCTGTAGCGGCGGCCAGCAGCTCCAGCGAGTCCACCAGCCGCGGGCCCGGCCGGTTGAAGTAGGCGGAGCCGTCGAACACGACCGTGCGCCGGGCGCCCGTGGTCGCGATGCGGTCGGCCAGCCGCTCGACCTCCTGGCGGGCCCGGGCCTCGTCGAAGCCGCACGGCGCGACGAGCAGCAGCTCCGGCGCGGCGGCCCGGACGGCCTCCCAGCTCGTCGCCGTGCTGGGCCGTCCCGGCCGCGCCAGCGGGTCCTCGACGCCGGCCAGCCGGAGCAGGTCGGGCGTCCAGTGGCCGGTCGCGTACGGCGGGTCGAGCCATTCCAGGAACACGCCCCGCACGCGCCGGGTGGACGTGGCGGCCTCGACCCGGGCGCGCAGGGAGTCCAGCAGCGGCGTCCCGTCCACGCCGCACGCCTCGGCCAGGCGGCCGATGTCGGCGAGCACGTCCTCCAGCGTGTGCGGGTGCTGGCGCAGGACCGGGACGCCGGGCAGCCGCACGTCGTCGGCCGCCACCGCGCACACGTCGCACACGTCCTGGGCGACGACCAGGTCCGGCTCCAGCCGCGCGATCGCCTCCAGGTCCACGGAGTACAGCGGCTGGCCGGCGGCCAGGGCCGCGTTGACCTCGCCGTCGATCGCCCCGCCGTCCAGGCCCTCCAGGGCCAGGTTCGAGCGCGTGACCCGGGGCCGCTCGCGGGCGGCCGGCGGGTGGTCGCACTCGTGGGTGACGCCGACCACCCACGAGCCGAGGCCGAGGGCGAACAGCGTCTCCGTGGCGCCCGGCACGAGCGAGACCACGCGCCTCATGCCGACAGCACCGCCCGGCTCAGCTCGGCCGGCCGCTCCTGCGCCACGTGGTGGCCGGAGCCGGGCACGACGCGCAGGCGCGCGCCGGGGATCGCGGCCGCGATGACGGCGGCCGCCCGC
>VBJR01000388.1 GCA_005880175.1 Chloroflexota bacterium | reverse complement strand
GCCTCGCCGCGGTTCTCCAGCAGCCAGGACAGGCGGCCGGCCAGGACGGCCGTCTCGCCGGTCAGGGAGAGCAGCCGCAGGCGCACGGACTCCGGCTGGCCGCCGTGGAGCGATCCGCTCAGCATGGCCAGGTGACTGCGCAGGGCCGGCAGCAGGCCGCCGGGAGCGACCGTCTCGACCTGGCGCGCATAGCTCCTGGTGATCACTTCCAGGTCGTCCACGAGGACCCGGTCGCCCGGTCCCAGCTGGTCCCGCAGCATCGCGGCCAGCCGGTCCCAGTCGAGCATCGTGGCGCCGGTGACCACGCTCATGTACTGCAGGAACTGGCGCCTTCTCACGTCGTCCTCCTTGTCGACCGTCTCGGCGGCCTCGACCGCCTCGTCGACGAGCCCGAGCTCGTCCGCGGGCAGCTCGAAGAGCCTGCACAGCAGCGCCACGTATCGCGGCGCCGGACGGCGTACCCCCCGCTCCCACCTGCCCACCATGTGTGCGTCCACGCCGAGCTCGGACCCGCCCATCGACAGGCGATGGAGCCCCTCGGCGACCTCGTCCAGCGTCCAGCCCCGCAGCCGGCGCTGGTGCCGTAACCGCTCGTTCGGGCGCCGGTCACCGTTGTCAGCCACGAGTCGGAGTCCCACTCGATGCGATCCGCGTCACGACGCGGTTGATGAAACCGGATCGTGCCGACGATTGACAGGGCCAGAGATCGGCCAATATTCCGTGCGCTGTCGCAGCTTTGTCGTCGCCCCTTGACGTGGGGACGCTGCCAGGCCGCACGCAGAGGGCGGCGCCGTGCCCGTGAAGTCGCGCTTGATGGGCAGTCTACTCGCTGGGGCCGGGGTTCCGGGGCCTCCGCCGTTCCGGAGAGCGCGGCGGCCACGGCCACGCCCAGCCCGGTGCCCAGGCGAAGTCCGGTCTCGACGTGGCCGCTGGATGCCGCCCACGCAGCACGCCGGTTCCGCGGCCCCGGCGGCGTGCCGGCGTCACCGTCGTGGGCGTGAGCGCGGGCACGAGCAGGTCCCGGCATCACGAGAGAGGTAGAGGCGCCGCGCCCTGAGACCACGCTTCGAGCCCCGGGACCATGTCAAGTCAAGTGCTTGACATGGTCGCCCCGCCTCCCTAGTCTTGACGACCACACGGGACTGAATCGGGATGTCTCTAGGGGAGGTTGAGGGCATGCCCGGAAGGGTGTCGGAGGCGTTGGCGAGCTGGGCTCGGCGAGGGCGGTGGACGCTTCGTACGGTCGTGCTCGCCGCACTGCTGGCGTCGTCGACGACGCTGCTGAGTGCGGGCGTGGCCAGCGCCGACTTCTGGCCGCACGGTGAACAGGCTGCGCCCGTAACTGCTGGACACCACAGGTAAGCGCCGCCTGCGGATCACGCGACCGCAGCGAATCGTCAGGGCGTGGACCAACACGCACAGCGCTTTACTCCCTCATGCGCTAAATTAAGCGTCGGTGTGAAGCAGACAAAGCGGACGGTCAAGCGCGGGATAGAACTGCGCCCGGGGTCGGTTCGTCAGGCCCGTCGCGAGGCCGGCCTCACCATGGCGCAGGTGGGTGGGGACGACAGGAGCCGGACCGCGATCTATCTGATCGAGGTCGGTCGCTCTCGTCCGACGCCGGAGACGCTCCAGTTGATCGCCGAGCGGACCGGAAAGCCGATCGAGTACTTCCTTCCGGGCTCGTCGGTAGCGCCGCCTCGCGCGACCGGTGGCGACGAGGAGAGCCTGGACTCACTTCTGCGGTCCGGTGCCTACGAAGAGGCGCTGGAGACCATCGAGCGTTTGCTCGGAGCGGAACCCGGTCGGAACGACGACGCGTGGCTCAGGCTGCGCCATGGGATCGCCCTGATCCACGTCGGTCGCCCGGACGACGCGCTGCCCGAGGTGCGCGCCGCGATGGTCAGCTTCGAGCAGGCCGGCGACCGCTGGATGGTCGTGGAGTGCCAGGAGTGGGAGGCCACGGCCCTGGCTCACAAGGAGGACCCAGCGGCGCTGCAGGTGGCCGAGCAGGCCCTCGAACGCTGCCGGATGCTCAAGCCGCGGCCGCATGCGCTCGAGACGCGCATTCTCGCCCGCCTGGCCACCCTGTACGTCGCCCGGCACGAATGGGCGAAGGCAGTCGAGCTTTCCGAGAGCATGGTCGAGGCGGCCGGATCCATCTACGACCTGCGCCGGATGGCGGAGATGTACATGGACCTCGGCGGCGCGTACTCGGAGATGGGCGATCCAGCCCGCGCGACCGCCTACTCCCAGAAGGCGCTGGTGCTGTACGACCTCCTGCGCGACCAGCTCGCGCTCGCCCGGGCCGAGAACAACCTGGGCGTCGCCCTGATGCGCCTGGGCAAGTTGAGCGCGGCGCAGATGCACATGGAGCGCTCGCTGGAACTCTGCCGGCAGATCGGCATCGATCGCGGCCAGGGTCACGTCCTGCTCAGCCTGGCGGAGCTGCACCTGATGAAGGGTGACCACATGGCGGCCGCCGAGCGGGTGGAGGGAGCCAAGAACCTGACCCGCGAGCTCGGCGAGCAGGCGTCGCTGGCGCTGGCTCACCAGTTCGGAGGACAGCTCGCGGAGGCCGCCGGCGATCGAGACCTCGCCGACCAGGAGTTCGCCGCCGCGCTCGACCTGCTGCGGCCGTTGGACCAGCCGGCCCGGATGGCCAGCTGCCACGCGGCGTACGCCGAGATCCTCGAGCGGCGCGGCGAGACGACGCTCGCGCTCCAGCACATGAAGCAGGCGCTCCACACCTCACGCGGCGGCTCCGCGGAGTGGGAGACCGACAACCTGCGCATCGCCGGACCCGCCTGAACGCGAAGGAACCTCGCCCCCCGGAGGGACGAGGTTCCGGGAATCGGGTCGGGGTGCCGCTACAGCCAGCGGCGCCGGCCGCTGTACGACGCGCGGCGCGGGCCGCCGCTCCAGCCGGCGCGGCCGATCAGGCGCAGGATCGCCAGGAGGATGGCCGCGCCGATGAACGCGATGATGATCTGGCCCACGATCGAGGCATCCGGGATGCCGAGCGGGGCCAGCACGTGGAGTGACAGCCAGGGGCCCAGCAGCAGGAACCCGATCAGCGCGCCCACGACGCCGACGATGATGTCGCCGACCAGGCCATAGCCGTGGCCCGCCACCAGGTGCGTTGCCAGGAACCCCGCCACGAGTCCGACCAGGATGATCAGCAGCAGGTGATCGAGGGTCATGTTGGTGTTTCCTCCCCTCTATTGGATTGAAAGCTTATAGCGTTCATATCATACATAAATCGGCCCCGTTGTGTGTGCCGGCGCGGCTCCGGGCCGGTGGTATGCTGGCCCGCACGATGGCCGCCGTGCTGCTCGGCACCCTGGAGCTCGGGCTCCTCCTTCTTCGCCCGGGAGGTTCCAGGACCTAGCACGCACCCGCAGCGCTGGCGCCTGGAACCTCCCGATCGAGAACCGATCGGGAGGTTTTTTGTTGTCTGCAGAGAGATCGCCCACGTACCGACCCACCGAGATCGAGCCGCGCTGGCAGGCGCGGTGGGAGGCCGACTGCCTGCACGAGCTCGACCTCGACGCCCCCGACGCGGCCCACCCGCGCACGCTCTACAACCTGGTCGAGTACCCCTATCCCTCGGCCGAGGGCCTGCACGTCGGCCACGTCTACACGTACTGCGGCGCCGACACGTACGGCCGCCTCCAGCGGATGCGCGGCCGCGCCGTGTTCCAGCCCATCGGCTTCGACGCGTTCGGGATCCACACCGAGAACTTCGCCCTCAAGCGGGGCGTCCGGCCCGACGTCCTGACCCGGACCACCGTCGACAACTACCGCCGCCAGCTGCGCAGCGTCGGCGCCGGATGGGCCTGGCGGCACGAGGTCGTCACCTGCCCGTGGTCTGGTGCCCCTCCTGCCTCACCGTCCTGGCCCACGAGCAGCTGGAGGGCGACCGCTGCGAGCGCTGCGCCACGGTCGTCGGACAGCGCGTCATGGAGCAGTGGTTCCTGCGCATCACCGCGTACGCCGACCGGCTGGTGGACGGCCTCGGCGGCCTGGACTGGCCGGACTTCGCCAAGCGCCTGCAGCGCGAGTGGATCGGCCGCTCGATGGGCGTGGAGGTGGACTTCGCCGTGCCCGGCGCCGGCGAGCCCCTGACCGTCTTCACGACGCGCGCCGACACGCTGTTCGGGGTCACGTTCCTGGCCATCTCGCCGGACCATCCCCGGGCGGCCGAGCTGGCGGGCCGCGCCGCCCGCAGCCCGGCGACGGGCGAACCGGTCCCGATCCACGTCGCCGACTACGTCGTGGCCGGCTACGGCAGCGGCGCGGTCATGGGCGTCCCCGCGCACGACGACCGGGACCGCGAGTTCGCGCGCGCCCACGGCCTGCCCGTCCGCCCGGTCGTCGGCGGCGACGGCGTGCTGACCGACTCGGGCCCGTTCACCGGCCTCCCCGCCGCCGCCGCCGGCGGGCGCATCGCCGCCTGGCTGGAGGAGCGCGGCCAGGGCCGCCTGGCCACCCGCTACCGCCTGCACGACTGGCTGATCTCGCGCCAGCGCTACTGGGGCCCGCCCATCCCGGTCGTCCACTGCCCCGCCTGCGGGCCGGTCGGCGTGCCCGACGCCGAGCTGCCCGTCCTGCTGCCGGAGGTGGACGACTTCCGGCCGACCGGCACCGGGCTGTCCCCGCTCGCCTCCGTCGAGTCGTTCGTGGCCACCACGTGCCCACGCTGCGCCGGCCCCGCCCGGCGCGAGACCGACGTCTCGGACACGTTCCTGGACTCGGCCTGGTACTTCCTGCGCTACCCGTCCAGCCACCGGGACGACGTGCCGTGGGACGAGGCGCGCACGGCCCGCATCCTGCCGGTGGACGTCTACGCGGGCGGCCCCGAGCACATCGTGCGCCACCACCTGTACGCCCGCTTCCTGACCCACGCGCTGCACGACCTGGGCCTGGTGCCGTTCGCCGAGCCGTTCCCCCGGCTCCGGGTCCACGGCATGGTCATCCAGGCCGGGGCCAAGATGAGCAAGAGCCGGGGCAACGTCGTCAACCCCGACGACTACGTCCGCCGGGTCGGCGCCGACAACCTGCGCATGTACCTGCTGTTCTGCGGCGACTGGCGCGAGGGCGGCGAGTTCAGCGACGAGGGCCTGCGCGGCGTGGTCCGCTTCACCCACCGCCTGTGGGCGCTCCTGACGGCGTCGCACCGCCCCGGGCCTGGCGGCGCCGACCTGGCCCCGCTGGACCGCGCGGTAGCCCACGTCGGCCACGAACTGGACCGCTTCAAGTTCAACACCGCGATCGCGGGCCTGATGGAGCTCACCCGGTGGGCGTCCGAGACCCGGACCCACATGGACGCGGCCGAGTGGGGCCGCACCGCCCGGACCCTGGTGCTCCTGCTGGCGCCGCTGGCCCCCCACCTGGCCGAGGAGCTGTGGGCCCGCCTGGGCCAGACGTACTCCGTGCACCGCCAGCCCTGGCCGGCCCACGACGAGGCGGCGCTGGCCGAGGCCGTGGTCACGCTGGTCGTCCAGGTGGACGGCCGCGTCCGGGCCCGGCTGCGCGTCCCCGCGGGCACGCCCGAGGAGGAGGCCGTGCGCCGGGCGCTGGGCGCCCCGGCGGTGGCCGCTCACCTCGACGGCCGGGCGCCGGCCCGGGTGGTCCACGTCCCGGACCGGCTGCTCAACCTGGTGACCTGCGAGACTCCAGGTCGATGACCACCGCCGTGCTCCGCGGTCCCGAGCGCGTGATGGACCGCCTGACCCTGAGCCTGCTGTCGGCCGGCCACTTCAGCGTGGACCTCAGCCAGGGCGCGGTCCCGGCGATGCTCCCGTTCTTCATCCGCGAGCGCCACCTCTCGTACGCCGCGGCCGCCGGCCTCGTCCTGGCCCAGACGGTGTCCTCGTCGGTGCTCCAGCCGCTGTTCGGGCAGCTGACCGACCGGCGCCCGGCGCCCTGGCTGCTGGCCGCGGGCGTGGCGGTCGCCGGCGTCGGCCTCGGGGCCGCCGCCCTCATGCCGACGTACGGCCTGATCTGGCTCGCCATCGCGATCAGCGGCGTCGGCGTGGCCGCCTACCACCCGGAGGGCGCCCGCTACGCGAGCTACGCCTCGGGGAGCCGGCGGGCCACCGGCATGAGCATCTTCTCGGTGGGCGGCAACGCCGGCTTCGCGGCCGGGCCGGTGCTGGCGACGCCGGCGCTCCTCCTGCTCGGCCTGCGCGGCGGCTGGGTGGTCGGCCTCGTGCCGGTGGCTGTCGCCGTCGCCCTGGCGCTGGCGCTGCCCCGGGTCCGGGCGCTCCACGCGGCGGCGACGGCGCCGGCCGCGGCGGCCCGCGAAGGCGAGGATCGCTGGGGCGCGTTCCTCCGGCTGACCGGAGTGCTCCTGGCCAGGAGCATCCTCTTCTACGGGCTGAACACGTTCATCCCCCTGTACTGGATCGGCGTGTTCGGCCAGCCGCCGGGCGCGGCCGGCGCCGCGCTCGCCACGCTGCTGATCGTCGGCGCCGCGGGCACCCTGATCGGCGGCCGGCTGGCCGACCGCTTCCCGCGCCGGACGGTCGTGACGGTGGCCGTCACCCTGACCGTCCCGCTCCTGCTGCTCCTGGTCGCGATGCGGGCGCCGCTCGCGGCCAACGCGATGCTGGTCCCGCTGGCGCTCGTGCTGTACGTGCCGAGCAGCCTGCTCGTCGTGATGGGCCAGGAGTACCTGCCCACCCGCGTCGGCACGGCGTCCGGGGTCACGCTCGGCCTGGCGGTCAGCGTCGGCGGCGTGCTGACGCCGCTGCTCGGCTTCGTGGCCGATCACGCCGGCCTGCGGACCGCGCTCCTCCTGCTGGTCATCGCCCCGGTGGTCGCCGTCCCGCTCGCGCTCAGTCTGCCGCGCCTCCCCCGGCCGAGCTAGCCGGCACCAGCACGTCGAGCACCCGCCGGGCCCGGCTGTCCTCCCCGGCCCAGCTCGCCAGCTCGCGCAGGTCCCGGATCGCCGCGTCCAGCAGCGGGCCGGCGGCGCCCCGGAGCAGGGCCTGGCGGCCGTGGGCCACCGCGCCAGGTCGCTCGCGGGCGGCCTCCACGACCGCCATCCGGAGCAGCCCGACCGGGTCCTCCGGCCGCTCGGCCAGGCTCCGCCGGGCCGACTCGTACGCGACGGTCAGGTCGTCGGCCGCCGCCTCGCGGCTGCCGGCGGCCAGGAGCAGCAGCGCGCGGACGAACCGGGCCTCGCCCTCGGTCAGGTCCAGCTGCAGCGCGTGGTCCACGTCCGCGTGCGCGCCCTCCAGGTCGCCCGTCCGCCGGCGGGCCGACGCCCGGCGGGCGAGCGCCCACGCGCTCGGCCGCAGCTCGAGCGCCCGGTCGAAGTCGGCGAGCGCCTCCGCGTCGCGCCCCAGCACGCGCAGCGTCTCGGCCCGGTTGCCGACCGCCCAGGCGTCCTGGGGCAGGCGCTCGGTGGCTCGCTCCAGGTCGGCCAGCGCCTCCCGGTACTGGCCCGTCTGGCGCAGCGTCACGCCGCGGTTGGTCAGCGCCCACGCGCTGGTCGGGTCCAGCTCCAGCGCGTGGGTCAGGTCGGCCAGCGCCTCCGGGTAGCGGCCCGTCTGCCGGTACGTGACGCCGCGGTTGGCGTACGCCCACGCGTAGTCGGGGTCGAGCTCGATCGCCCGGGTGAAGTCGGCGACGGCCTGGTCGTGGCGGCCGGCCGCCCGGTGCGTCACGCCCCGCTGGGCGTACGCCCACTCGTACTCCGGGTTGAGCTCGATCGCGCGGTCGAGGTCGGCCAGCTCCTCGTGGTGGTGGCCGAGCCGGCGGCGGGCGAGGGCCCGGCTGGCGTACGCGAACTCGTACGACGGGTCGAGTCGGATCGCTTCGGTGAAGTCGGCCACGGCGAGGCGGTACCGGCCCATCATCCGGTACGCCTCGCCGCGGTGGGCCACAGCCCAGTCGTCCGACGGGCGCAGCGCGATCGCCCGGGTCAGGTCCGCCACCGCCTCGTCCAGCCGGCCCAGCCGCTGCCGGATCACGCCGCGGCTGGCGACGGCGGTCTCGCTGTCGGGCGCCAGCTCGATCGCCCGGTCGAAGTCCCGCAGCGCGTCATCGAGCCGGCCGAGCACCCGCAGCGTCTGGCCGCGCGCGGCGTACAGGCTGGCGTTGCCCGGCCCGAGCTCGAGCGCCCGCGCGAAGTCTTCCAGCGCCTCCTCGAAGCGGCGCTCCAGCGCGTGGCACTCGGCGCGCTGGCCGAGCGCCAGCGCGCGGTCGCCGGCCTGCAGCTGCGCCCGATCGATCAGGAGCGAGACGAAGTCGGACCAGCAGCCCTCGCCCTCCCCCGCGACGGCGGTCAGCTCGCGGCCCCAGCGGGCGACCTCGAACGCGTTGCCGTCCTGGCCGGCCTGGCGCAGCATCTCCGCCCAGCGCCGGGCCAGCGGCCGCCCGGCCCACGCGTACGCGTGCACGGCGCCGGCCAGCGCGGGCTGGAGGGCGGCGAGCGGGGTGCCGCCCAGCCCTCGGCGTCGGACAGGTCGAGGTCCTGCCGGCAGTCGCGGTTCAGGTCGGCCAGGCGGCGCTGGTTGCGCCGCCATCGCTGCGGCGCCCGCTCCCGCTGCAGGCGCAGCAGCGGCGTCCGGACCAGCTCGTGGTACGTGCACGCCCCGTCGTGCGGCTCGACGAAGGAACGGTGGCGCAGCCACTCGAAGAGGGCCGGCGCGTCCTCCTCCTTGCCGGTCAGCTCGGCGACCGCGTCCTCGTCCACCAGCCGGGGCAGCGCCGCCAGCACGGCGACCTCGCGGCGGCGCTCGTTCGTCTCCAGGCGCAGGAACTGCTCCACCGCGTCGCTGCCCGGCTGCACCAGCGCGGCGGGGTCCACCGGGTTGCCCTCGGCCAGCATCGCGACCTCGAGCGGCAGGCGGCCGGTGAGCGCGAAGATCGCCTCGACGACGGCCTCGTCGCGCACGTTCTTGCTGGCCAGCAGCTGCCGCGCCTCGGCCTCGCTGAACCGGTCGAGCTCGATCGCCTCGATGTCCGCCAGCAGGCCGGCCCAGCGGACCGGGTCGAGCTGGTCGCGGCTGGCCAGCGTGATCGTCAGGTTCGCCGGCAGGTCGCCGTACAGGCGGTGCTCGATCAGGTCCACCAGCCAGGCGTCCAGCAGCGGCGCCGTGCGCTCGTAGACGTCGAAGAACAACGTCACCGGGTGGCGGGACGCGACCTGGTTCAGGTCCTGCACGAACAGCGGCGTCAGCTCCTCGATCGGGGTGAGCACCAGCCGCGCGTCCCCGCGGCTGCGCAGCACACGCGACAGCAGGCCGTGCAGGTGGTCCACCTGCTCGACGACCTCGGGCTCCATGGCCTCGGCGAACAGGCCGACCACCGGCACCGGGCGGGCCGCGCGCAGCCCGAGCCGGATCGCGAGCCGGGCCAGGAGCAGGGGGGCGCCGCTCTGCCAGGGGATGTCGGCGAGGAGCGCCAGCCGCCGCTCCTCGTAGCGCTGGTGGCGGCGCTCGAAGCTGCGCATGCGCGAGTGCTGCGTGCCCAGCTGCTCCGCGATCGCGGCCATCGTCCCGGGCACGTCGAAGGCGCGGTCGTCCACGACCGCGGAGCGGGCGCCGCGCTCCATGGCGAGCGCGTGCAGGCGATGGACCAGGAAGCTCTTGCCCATGCCCGGTTCGCCGTAGATGTTGAACAGGAACTGACGGCGCGGGTCTTCGACCGGCAGGGCGAGATTCTCCTGGAAACGGGCCAGCAGAGCCTGGCGACCGATGAACCCGGTCTGGTGCCGGCGCTTGAAGATGTCCTGCATCGAAGGCGTGTCGGGCATGCTGCGTTCTCTCCCCCGCGGGGAAGGCTACCCCGGCGGGGCAACTTCCGAGTTCAGATTGGCACTTCGCGGCGGCTGCGACGGAGGCCCTGGCGCGTCTTGTCCTGCAACGATGTACGGGCGCGGGTTCGTGGTGAGGGATCCGAGGGTTTCCAGCAGGGGTGCGACGACCCCGACGGTCCTGCCCGCGTCCGTGTTCCCATCTCACCGGAGGGACATGATGCAGGACGCCATGGACGGCCAATACATCTCGGGCGATCGCGGCGATCGCATCCTCGCGGATGCGATCACGACGCTGAGCGAGGCGATGCGCAGCCGGCTCGAGCTGGTCAACCGCAGCGAGCAGCTGGTGCTGAGCGCGCTGACAGCGCTCAGCGAGCTGCTCACCGAGCGGTTGGAGGCGCTCGACCGCAACCAGCAGCTGCTGCTGGAGGCCGTGGGGGACCTCCAGTGGCGCGTCGAGCTGCCGCCGCGGGTGGCGGCGCACGACGGCGCCCGGACGCGCGCGCTCCAGGCCGAGATGAGCGAGGCGCTGGGCTGGACGCGGCCGGACCCCGAGCCGCCGCCGTTCGTCATCCACCTGGCGCCGTAGGGGGAACCGGGGAGACCGGCGGAGCCTGATCAGCCCAGCAGGCCGCGCTCATAGGCTTCGCCGACC
>VBJR01000158.1:4910-23205 GCA_005880175.1 Chloroflexota bacterium | reverse complement strand
CGGAGACGTCCTTGCACCGCCATTCCCTCCCTCCATGGAGACGCTGCCGTGGACAAACTTACCGTGAGTAAGATTACCGCCACGTTCGCCCGAGCGGTGTACTGTGGTGTCGGTCCTGGGATGAGCGACGACGAGACCGTCAGCCGGCGTCAGCTGTTCTCCGGCTGGGCGCGCGGGCTGCGAGACGGGCTGGCCGAGTGGGTGCTGCCCGAGCTGGAGCGCGAGGCGGAGCGCCTGAGGGAGGCGTTCGACGCTACCGGGGTCACGGAGGACTCCCCCGCCGTCGAGTCGGTGCATCCGTGGCGCGACCTCCTCGAACCGCGCGAGGACGACGCCTCCACCTGACGCCGTCGCGGCGCTCCCCCCTATCATCCGGCGAGCAACGAGCGCCTCGTGTGCGTTGGTGGCTGCAGGACGACGGCAACTTGCAATCAACAGGGAAGGGACGTGCCTGACAACGAGATCGTCGTGGATGGCCTGACGAAGGACTTCCGGCGGGTTCGCGCGGTGGACGGCCTGTCGTTCACGGTGCGACCGGGCCGGGTCACCGGCTTCCTCGGGCCGAACGGAGCGGGCAAGACCACCACGCTCCGCATGATCCTGGGCCTGGTCAGGCCGACGAGCGGGACGGCCACGATCGGCGGCCGGCGGTACGCCGACCTGGCCGAGCCGCTGCGCACGGTCGGCGCCGTGCTGGAGGCGTCGAGCTTCCACCGGGGCCGCTCCGGCCGCAACCACCTGCTGGTCCTGTGCGACGCCGCCGGGATGCCGGCCGAGCGGGCCGACGAGGTGCTGGAGCTGGTCGGCCTGACGACCGCGGCCACGCGCAAGGTGCGCGGCTACTCGCTGGGCATGAAGCAGCGCCTGGGCATCGCGGCCGCGCTGCTCGGCGACCCCCAGGTGCTGATCCTGGACGAGCCGGCGAACGGGCTCGACCCCGAGGGCATCCACTGGATGCGCGGACTCCTCCGGGGGTTCGCGCAGCAGGGCCGCACGGTGCTGGTGTCCAGCCACCTGCTGGGCGAGGTGCAGCACCTGGCCGACGACGTGGTCATCATCGCTGGCGGCAAGCTCGTCCGCCAGGCCGGGGTCGGCGAGCTGACCGGCGCGCTGACGACCGCCCGGGTGCTGGCGCGCACGCCGAACCCGGACAAGCTGGTGGCGGCGCTGAACGGCGCCGGCTCGGAGACCGGCGAGGACGGCGTGGTCCGGGTGACCGGCGTGGACACGGCGGCGGTGTTCCGGGCCGCCGTCGCCGCCGGGATCGAGCTGCACGAGCTGACGTACGAGCGGACCGACCTGGAGCAGGTGTTCCTGGAGCTGACGAGCGGGAGGGCGGAGATCCGGTGAAGAACCTGGTGCGCAGCGAGTTCCGCAAGATCTTCACCACCAACATCTGGTGGGCGTTCCTGGTCTCCGTGCTCGTGCTGGCGGCGGTGAGCTTCGCGTTCAACGCCCTGCAGGCGCACAGCATCTTGCACGCGCCGGAGCCGGCGCTGCCGCCGGGCACCTCGCCCGACCAGCAGCAGCAGATCCGGGCCGCCTACGACGCCCGGAAGAACCTCCCGGTCCAGGCCGCCAACCTGTACACGTCCGGCCAGTACTTCGGCCTGCTGTTCGTGCTCCTGCTGGGCATCCTCGTGGTGACCAACGAGTACTTCCACCAGACCGCCACGGCGACGTTCCTGGCCACCCCGCAGCGCACGAGGGTCATCGCGGGCAAGCTGCTCGCCACCATCGTCTCGGCGGCGGTGCTCTGCGTGGGCCTGACGGTGCTCGCCGTCATCGCGGGCGTGATCTTCCTGCAGATCGACGGCGAGACGTTCGCGCTGACCGACCCGGCGGTCGTCCGGGCGCTGCTGCTCAACCTGCTGGCGTACGGGATCTGGGCGGTGTTCGGCGTCGGCTTCGGGACGCTGATCCGGAACCAGCTCGCGGCCGTGATCGTGGCGCTGGCGCTGTACCTGGTCGCCAGCCAGGTGGCGGCCGCGATCATCTCCCTGGTCTCGCTCCTGACGCACGCGGACTGGGTGATGAAGCTGGCGGTGCTGGTCCCGTCGGTGGCGTCGTCGCTGATGATCACCGGAGGCGACATCCCGGGCAACCCGCCGCAGTGGCTGGGCGCGGTGATCCTGGTCGCGTACGCCGTGGCGGCGGGAACGATCGGGACGCTGCTCACCCGCAGCCGCGACATCGGCTGACGAGCCGGGGGCCTACGCCTCCAGCACGTACAGCGTTCGCCACCGCTCGAAGCCGAGCGCCCGGTAGAGGCGCTCGGCCGGGTTGCCCTCCGTGACGGTCAGGCCGATGTGCGCCTCGCCCGCGGCCGCGCCGCGGACGATCGCACGCTCCAGCAGGGCGCGGCCGAGGCCGCGGCCCTGCCAGGCCGGGACGACCGCCACGATTGCGACCCACGCGCCGCCCGGCCAGCCCCACGGCTCCGGCCCGATGCGCGTCACGATCACCGTGCCGGCCACCGCGCCCGACGCGTCGGCGGCGGTCGCGGACGGGTCGCGGAGCACGGGGCCGGCCGAGCGGCCGGCCAGCAGCTCCGCCAGCTCGCGGTCGGCCTCTTCGTACCTGCGGCCAGCCGGGCCGACGTCCGGGTGCCCGGGCGGATAGGCGGCGAGCACGGCGCGGGTCAGGGACGGGGACGGCTCGACCCCGGCGCGGACCGCCAGCCCGTCCGGGAACCGCGCCTCCGCCGCGCCAGCCGCGGGCAGGTCGAGCACCATGTCGTGCGCGTGGCGGACGAGCCGGGCGCCGGCCGCGCGCAGGGCGGCCGCCTCCTCCGGGCTCGTGGTGGACCGGCGCGGCATCCGTCGAGGATGACACTCGCGTAGCGTCCCCGCCGTGAACGAGGAGCTGCGGCGGCTGTACGAGGCCGACCAGGCCGACCGGACCGGCGACGGCCTCCCGTCCGATCTCAGGGAGCGCGACCGCGCCCGGCGCCAGCGGGTGACCGAGCTGCTCGACGCCGGCGCGGCCGAGACGGGCGAGGACCACCACCACGCCGCGATGGTCCTCCAGCACGGCGAGGACCTGGCCGACTACCTGCGGGCCCACGAGCTGGCCCTGCGGTCCGCCGACCTCGGCTACCGGCGCGGCCGCTGGCTGGCCGCGGCGGCGTACGACCGCTGGCTGATGCACCAGGGCCGGCCGCAGAAGTACGGCACGCAGTACCGGGGCACCGCCGACGGCTACGAGCTGTACGAGGTGGACCCGGCCACGACGGACGAGGAGCGGGCGGAGTGGAACGTGCCCCCGCTGGCTGAGGCCCGGCGGCGGGCGGCGGACATGCAGGCCCGGTGGCCGATCCGGCAGCCGGCGGTGACGCCGGCCGCGAGCCTGAAGGTGGGCGACCTCGAGCTCGGGGTCTTCGTCTTCGCGGCGCGGACGCAGCCGCCCCCGAAGATGCCGGACCCGACCCCCTTCGAGGACGGCGACCCGGTTCCCGCCTGGCTGCCGCCCGGCCTGACCCCGGTCCGCCAGGCCCAGGGCTTCGGGGCTGTCGACGAGGCGGGCGAGCTGCGAGTCGCCTGGCACCGGCCGGCGGCGCCGATGCTCCTCGGCTGGCGCGAGGAGGACGGCCCTCCGCCCCAGCCCGAGGCCGTCGAGCTGCGGGGCAGCACCGGCATCGCGTGCCGATCGGCCCTGGACGGCTGGGAGGTGCTGCTGGTCGGCCGCCGCGACGGTCAGCGGTGGATGGTCGCCGGCCGATGCTCTCGCGAGGACCTCGTCCGGGTGGCCGAGAGCCTGCCCTGAGCCGGATTCCACCGAACAGTCAGCGACTCGGCGCCACGTCCGCCTCCGTCCGTGGAATCCGGCTGAGCTCGTCCACCGCCAGCCGGGCGGCGCTCCCGATCACCGCGTCGGCGGCGGGATTGTGCCGCTTCCCCGGGTCGTGGTCGCGCGTGAACACGGCCACCGCGACCCGGCCTCCGTCCGGCAGCTCCACCACGCCCGCCTCGTTGCGCCACGTGAACAGCGTCCCGGTCTTGGCCCCGATGCGCACCCCGTCGCCGAAGCCGGAGCTCAGGCGGTGCGGCCAGACCTGCGTGTACAGGATCCGCCGCATCGCCGCGCACGCGTCCGGCGACGCCGCCTCGTCCCGCCAGATCAGGCCCAGCAGGCGGGTCGTCTCCTCGGCCGTGCTCGCGTTGCCGTGCTCCGGCGACAGCTGGCGGGAGGCGCGGATCCGCTCCGGGTCGGCGCGCCGGCCGGGGCTGGACAGCTGCTCCAGCGTCAGGCCCAGGTCGGCCATCACGCCGTCGTAGATCTCGCGGCAGGTGCCGCGGAGCACCGTCCGGCCCAGGCCCAGCTCCCGCAGCGTGGCGTTGATCGGGTCCTTGCCGAGGCGGAGCGTGATCACGTCGGTGGCCGCGTTGTCGCTGACGGCGATCATCAGCTGCGCCAGGTCCCGCCACGACAGCTCCACGTCGTCCTTCATCACGGACAGCCCGGTCGGCCCCGCCGACCGCTCGGCGGGCGTCACCCGGACCCGTCCCTCCGGCGCCATCTCGCCGGCGTCGAAGCGGCGGAACAGCTCGACCAGCACGCCGAGCTTGACCACGGAGGCGAGGACGACCGGCTCGCCGGCCCGGTGCCGCATCTCGCGCCCGGTGTCGAGGTCCACCGCGTGCAGGTACCCGTCCACGCCCGCGCCGGCGAACAGGCTGGCCAGCCGGCCGTCATCGGTCACATGGACATTGTGTCAGCCCTTCACCGCCGCCGACACCAGGCCGCTGACGAAGTGGCGCTGGAAGAACAGGTACAGCGCGACGACGGGCACGGTGGCGATCACGGTCACCGCCATCAGCGGCGGCCAGTCCGTGCTGTACAGGAAGCGGAACTGGGCCAGGCCCAGCGGCAGCGTCCAGTGGGCCGGCGCCTGCAGGATGACCAGCGGCCAGAAGAAGTTGTTCCAGGCGTCCTGGAAGCTGAGGATGGCGACCGCCGCCAGCGCCGGCCGGGCGGCCGGCAGCATGATCCGCCAGAACGTGCCGAACGTCCCCGCCCCGTCCAGCCGGGCCGCCTCCTCCAGCTCGTACGGAACCGTCAGGAAGTACTGGCGCATGATGAAGATGCTCAGCGCCCGGATCGCGAGGATCGACACGACGCCCGCATAGTTGGCGGGCCCGGGCGTGATCAGGCCGGCGCCCGCGAGAATCTGGTACACGGGCACGAGCCGGAGCTGGTCGGGGATCATCAGCGTCCCCAGCACGGCCAGGAAGATCGCCTCCCGGCCGGGGAAGCGCAGGCGGGCGAACGCGTAGCCGGCCAGCGCGCCCAGCAGGACGTTGGTGACGGTGACCGTGGTCGCGATCAGCGTGCTGTTCAGCAGCAGCACCGGCAGCGGCGGGTTGAGCTGCGTGAAGGCCTTCTGGTAGCCGTACGTGCTCGCTGGGTGCGGGAGCAGGCCCAGCGTCACCGAGTCGGGCAGCGTCTTGAACGACGTGATCACGGACCACGCGAACGGGGCGAAGACCAGCAGCGTGTAGGCGGCCAGCAGCACGTACGCGGCGGTCCGGGCCGCCGCGGCGACGGGCCGCGGGCTGGTGGCCCGGCCGGCCGGCCGCAGCGCCGCCCGCTCGAACACGGCGCTCACTGGGCGGCCGCCCAGCTGACCTCGCCGAAGAACCGGCGCTGGAGCAGCGTGGCCGCGAAGATGATGGCGAACAGGACGATGCCCACCGCCGCCGCGTAGCCGAACTCGAACTGCCGGAAGGCGACGTCGTACAGGTACAGCACCATCGTCAGCAGCGCCTGATTGGGGTTCCCGTCGGAGCCGCCGGCGATGTAGGCCTGGTCGAACAGCTGGAGCGCGCCGATCACGGACGTGACGGCGACCAGGTAGTGGCTGGGGGCCAGCATCGGGAACGTGATCCGCCAGAACCGCTGCCACGTGCCGGCGCCGTCCACGCTGGCCTGCTCGTACAGGTCGGTCGGGATGGCCTGGAGGCCGGCCAGGTAGAACAGCATCATCGTGCCGGACGTGGTCCAGACGTTCAGGACCATGATCGACTGGAGCGCCGTCGCGCCGTTGCCCAGCCAGTTGCCGCGGTTCCAGAAGAGCGACGGGTTCGCGCCCAGCAGCTGGAGCAGATGGTTGAACAGGCCGTCCGGGGCCATGATGTAGATGTAGAGCACGGTGATCGCCGCCGAGCTGGCGATGGCCGGGAAGTAGAACGCGGCCCGGAAGAATCCGCGGCCGAACCAGATCTGGTTCACGACGACGGCCAGCACCAGCCCGAGCGCCATCTGGCAGGGAACGACGACCACCGCGTAGTAGACGGAGTTGACCACGGCGCGGTGGAACGCCGGATCGGCCAGCAGCACCTGGTAGTTGTGGGGCCCGACGAACGCCGTCGGGCCCAGGATCTCCCACCTCCAGAAGCTGATGAAGAACGCGTAGCCGAGCGCTCCGAACTGGTAGACGGCGTACAGCGTGAGCGGGATGGCGACGAACAGGTAGCCGGCGATCGCCTCGCGCGACCGCTGGGTCCGGCCCCTGCGCGCTGCTCGAATCATGCCGTCAGGGCCCGCTGAGCTGCTGGTCGATGGCCGTCTTCGCCGCGCTGATGACCGTGTCGGCCGAGCCGTTGCCCTGCTCCGCGCCGGTGAACGCGTTGTTGAACGCGTCCAGCACCTTGCTGAACCCGGCGACGAAGCTCCACGGGTGCGCGTACTTCGCGCCCTGGACCAGCACGTCCTTGCCCGCCGCCGGCGGCACGTCCGTCCGGGTCGGGTTGGCCACGCCGCCCTGCGTCCACAGCTTCATGCCGTCCTGGCCGGTCAGGTAGCTGAGCAGGACCCAGGCCGCCTGCTTGTGCGCCGACTCCTTGCCGATGGAGTAGCTGACGGTGAAGCCCAGCGTCGCCTGCTGCTTGCCCTTCGGCATCGGCGCCCACGTGTACTTCACGTTGGGGTAGCTCCCCTGCATGAAGGAGTCCAGCCAGCCGCCCTCGAAGATCATGGCGGCCTTCTGCCGGCCCAGCGCCTCGCCGCACCACGCCACGCCCAGGTCCTTGTCCGACCTGGCCAGGCCCTGCTTGTACAGGTCGAGGTACCAGGTCACGGCCTGCCTCGTGGCCGGGCTGTCGATCAGGTCCCTGCGGTTCTTGACGTCGATGATGCCGCCGCCGTTCTGGTAGATGAACGCGCCGACCCGGGCCAGGTCGTCCGCCAGGCAGTACGGGGTGCTGACGCCCGCCGCCTTCAGCTTCTGGCCGGCCGAGATCATCTCGTCCCACGTGGTCGGCGGCTGCACGCCGGCGCTGCTGAGCATCTGGTTGTCGTAGGCCAGCGCGAGGGTGTTGCCGTCCTTGGGCAGGCCGTAGGTGGTGCTGCCGTCGGGACTCTTGAACGCGCCCAGATAGCCGGGGAAGAACTTGCTCGTGTCGAAGTGCTGGTCGCTCAGGTACCCGTTGAGCGACTCCAGCGCGCCCTGCTTGATCCAGTCGGGCGCCACCGACGAGTCCACGTAGAAGACGTCGGGCGGCTGGTGGGCGCTGAACTTGGCCACCATCACGGTCGGGTAGTCGCCCTGGACGGGCTGGTAGTCCACCTTGATCTTCGGGTACTTCGCCGCGAACCCGTCGAGGGTCTGCTTGAGGGCGGCGCCCTCCTCGGGACTGGCCTGCCAGCCGGACAGGACGACCGTGCCGCTCACCTTCGCCGGGTCGAAGGTCGTGGCGGTGCTGCCGCCGCCGCTCCCGCCGCATCCCGCAGCGACCAGTGCGAGGGCCGCGGCGAGCATCGGGATCCTCCGCATGCGTTCTCTCCTTTCCCCACATCGAGAACTGCCGATTACCGGATCACTTAACTGGTATGCACTATGACATGACACATGTCAAGTAGAGGCGGGCCCGGATGCCGCTCGCCGCGACGCTTGCCGGCGCAACGGTCGTGGTGAGCGCGTCGGCGGGGCTGCTGGTCACCGGGGTGGCTCGGCCCTCCGCGGTGGTGGCGGTGCTCCTCCAGACGGTGGACGGGCGCTCGCTGCTCTGGCAGTGGGTGAACAACGTCGGCAACGTGGTCGCGGTGCTCACGGTCGCCGTGTGGCTGGTCAGCCGGGTGGGCGGCCGGCTGGGGGGCCGGACCGCCCGCCGCGACTCCTAAGGGCGACTCCCCCTCGAGGAGGAGGGGGGGTCGCCGGGGAACGCCGGGGATCAGAGGATCAGAAGCAGTGCCTGGCGCAGCGGATCGCTTCGGGCCCGGCGCAGACGAGGCAGTGCGCGCAGGCGACGACCCGGCTGAACGGGTTCGGGGTGGTCACGCAGGTGTGACAGGTCAGGATGCAGGACGCCTGCAGGTGCGCCCCGAGGCAGTGGATGAAGCAGCGGATCTTCGCCGTGGGGATGTGGACGGCGGGGACGGCGGCGCCGGCCGACGACGCGGCGGCTGACGCGCCGGACGCCTGCGTCGCGACCACCTTGCCGCCCTTGACGCTCACGGTCCCGAACGCGGTGCCGTCCACGCCGAAGAACTGGAGCGCTCCGCCCCTCGGGTCCTTGCGGACGGCCAGCGCCGTCTTGCCGTCCGCGTTGTCCACCAGCAGCGCCACGTCGGGCGCGTTCGCGAAGCCGAGCACGAGGACGCTGGTGGTGCCGTCGCTGGTCACGCCGACCGGCTGGGCGGCGCCCCACGTGCGGACGGCGGCCTGGACGGCGGTGCTGCCGAGCGCCCGGCTCGCCTCGGCGTTGCTCGCGGGCACCAGCCGGCCGGTGGCCGGGGACGCGGCCGCCGCCGCGGCCTCGGGCAGCAGGCCCGACGCGACGGCTCCCGCCGCCATCGCGACACCGGCGCCGATGACTCGCCGCCGGGAGACGGAGCCCGACCGCTCCGTGCGCGCCCTGGTCTCGATCGAGACCAGGCGCACGATGAGCCGGGCCCGCCGCCAGCCGACCAGCCCGGCCAGGCGCCGGCGCATGGTCCACCCGGTCGCCAGCCGGGCCTCGGTCCCGTCGCCGGACAGCAGCGCCGGACGGTCGGGCGGCTCGAGCCCGGCCTCGCGCAGCCGGCCCAGGACGTCGGGATCGGACAGGCCCCGGACCTCGAGGCCGGCGATGCCCATCTCGGCGACCGCGCGGGCCGCCCGGGAGCAGGCCGCGCAGCTGCTGTCGAACACGAGCACGTGCGTCATGCGAGTACCTCCGTTCCTGCGGTGAACGCCCTCCGTAAGGTCCGCTCGAAGCTAGCCCCGGGCGGCGGGGCGGCACATCAGGGCAGACCCTGAAACTTTTCTGTTGTATCTGTTGACATAACAGAAAATTGCTGCCACACTCTGCCCTCGGATTGAGTCCACAGAGGGGAAGGCCTCGCAAGGACCCGGAGGCGCTCGCGACGTGGGTGCCACCGCCGGGGTGGAAGCGCGTCGTCGCCTGGCTCTCGCCGGAGGAACGGCTGGCGCTCAAGCGGTTCGCGGTCGAGGCGGACACCTCGGTGGCCGACCTGATCCGCGCCCTGGCCAGCGGGCTCGCGTCGGGTGTCATCACCCGCGAGGAGCTGCTGCAGCAGGTGAAGAGAGGAGCGAGCGCCATGGAGAAGATCCCGACGCTGTTCGAGCGTGGCCCCGACTTCCGCGTCCTGGACCGGCCCCGGGCCGAGTGCCTGTGGGTGCTGGAGGGCGAGGGCACGCCGACCGAAAAGCTGGACGGCATGAACGTCCGGCTGACGGTCCGGCAGGGCCAGGTCGTGCGCGTCGAGAAGCGGCGCAACCCGAGCAAGGTCCAGAAGCAGCAGGGGATCGTGGACGGCTGGTACGTGGACGCGGACGAGTACGGCCGCGAGGACCGCTGGATCTACGAGGCGGTGCGCGGCACGGACGTGGCCGGCTGGCCGGACGGCGAGCACCCGTGCGAGGCGCTGGGCCCGAGCATCCAGGGCAACCCGCTGGGCCTGACGGCGAACGTGTGCGTGCCGTTCGACATGAGCGCCCCCGTCCTGACGACCGTCCCCCGCACGTACGAGGGCCTGCGCGACTTCCTGCTCGGGGCCGACAGCCTGTACTCGCCCGGCCACCACGCGGAGGGGATCGTGTTCCACCACCCGGACGGCCGCCGGGCCAAGATCAAGGCCAAAGACTTCGCGCGCTCGTGAGCCGCGCGTCGGCGGGGGCCGGTGCGCCGGCCCCCGCCGCGAACCTCACGGCTCCGGGCTGTCGTCCGCGACCGCCGTCCCGGCCGGCACCCCGAGGTTGCCGGGCACCAGGTCCTGCCAGCGGGTGCCGGCGTCCACGACGGCGGCCGCGCCGCTGACCAGCGAGAAGTCGTACCCCTCGCCGAGCCCGAGCGGCGGCTTGCCCTCCTCCACCAGCTTCATGGAGTCGGTCAGCAGGCGCCGCATCCGGATGATGGCCAGGTCGGCCGGGACCAGGTGCTCCCTGCGCCGGTCGTAGATCGTGCCCTCGGACATCTGCACGGCGGCGTCCTGGATCCGGTTGCCGCCCCGATACCCGGCGTAGCTCCTGCCGGAGGCCATCGCCTCCCGGTCCTGGGAGGGGATCCGGAGGCGCCGGTTGCCCCGCTCCGGGCCCCAGACGGAGGGGTCGATGCCCTGGTTCATGCCCCCACCGCCGGAGCGGCCGTTGGCGCCCGCGGGCACGTTCGCGGCGAGGTACAGCGAGCAGCTGGTGTCGTCCCTGGGAACGACGATGACCGAGCCCGTCGTGCCGGCGATGAACGCCGTATAGGGAATGACGAAGGCCGTGACCCGGACGTACTGCTTGCCCGGCTCGCTGGCGTCCCGCAGCGCCGCGTAGTGGAAGCCGAACGGGGTGTGCTCGACCTCGATCTTGGGTCCGTTGTCGTGGCTGGGCCAGCCCAGGCCCTGCCTGCGCCACTGGGGGGCGATCCCGGTGTCCCACGGCTGCCCGGCGAACTCGAACGAGCCCACCGCGCGGGGCCGCGGATCCGTCACCGCCAGCGTGTCCAGGTGGAGGATGCCGACGTGGGACGAGTCGATCGAGCCCTCCTGCACCTGCATCCAGTTGCAGTCCATGATCATCTCGCTCACGGCGATCTGATCGGGCGACGCGGCCGCCCAGCGGAAGCTCGGAAACGGCGGCTCCGTCCCCGGCGGCCCCAGGTACACCCAGCCCAGGCCGCCGCTCTCGCGCACGGGGTAGCTCCCCTGCTTCACGCGGTCCTTGAACGTCGAGCCCGGGAAGTTCGGGGTCTCCAGGATGGTCCCGTCCGCGGCGAACTTCCAGCCGTGGTACAGGCAGCGGATGCCGCACGCCTCGACGCGCCCGAGGGCGAGCGACGCGCCGCGGTGCAGGCACAGGTCGTCGAGGAACCCGAGCGTGCCGTTGGTGTCCCGGAAGGCGACGAACGTCTCGCCCAGGAGCGGCACCTGGATCGGCGGGCAGTCGGGCTCGGGCAGGTCGCCGAGCTGGAAGGCCGGGGTCCAGTACCGCCGGAGCACCTTGCCCATCGGCGTGTCCGGCCCGACCCGGCACAGCCTCTCGTTCTCCTCTGCGGTCAGCATGCTTCCTCCTTCACGACGGCTGGCTCGTACGTGGCCACTCCCTCGTCGGGGACCAGCTCCATGCCGAGGAGCATCAGCGGGTAGCCCCGGCGGACCTCGCCGGGTCTCGCCACGGCGACGGCCTCGTACACGGCCGGGTTGACGCGCAGCGCGGTGACCCGAGCGCGGCCCTCCCACGCCTCGTAGACCCTGGCGCACGCCTCGTCCACGACGATCGCCAACCGCAGCGACGTCCCGTCGCGGTCGTTCATGGGCTCGCCTCCTGTTCGAGTGGGAAGTGGCACGCCACCTGCCGGTCGCCGGCGACGACCCGGAGCGGCGGCACCTCCTCCGCGCAGCGGCCCTCGGCACGGGGGCAGCGGGTGCGGAACCGGCAGCCGCTGGGCGGGTCGATCGGGGACGGCGGCTCGCCCGCGATGGTGCGGTGGAGCCTCCGCTCCCGGTTCGGGTCGGGCTCGGGGATGGACGCCAGCAGCGCGAGGGTGTAGGGATGGAGCGGGCGCCGGTACATCGCGTCCGGGGGCCCCACCTCACAGAGCCTCCCCAGGTACATGACGGCGACGCGGTCGCTGACCTGCTTGACGATGGCGAGGTCGTGGGCGATGAACAGGTAGGACAGGCCGAGCTCGACGCGCAGTCGCTCGAACAGGTTCAGCACCTGGGCCTGGATGAGGACGTCGAACGAGGAGACCGCCTCGTCGCAGATGATCAGGGCCGGCGAGAGCGCCAGGGCCCGGGCGATGGCCACGCGCTGGCACTCGCCGCCCGAGAGCTCGCGGGGCCGGCGGCCGCTGTACCTGCGCGGGTCGAGCCGGACCAGGTCCAGCAGCTCGGCGACACGGCTCCGGCGGGAGGCGCCGTCCCCCACCCGGTGCGCCACCAGCGGCTCGCTCACGATCTCCTCGACACGCCACGTGGGGTCGAGCGAGGCGTACGGGTCCTGGAACACCATCTGGAGCTGGCGGCGCGCCTCGAGCAGCCTCCGGCCCCGCAGCCTGGCCAGGTCGGCGCCGCGAAAGACCACGGACCCGGACCGAGGGCGCGGCGCCTGGACGATCGCCCGGGCCAGCGTGGACTTGCCGGAGCCGGTCTCGCCGACGATGCCGAGCGTCTCCCCCGGCCGGACGTCGAAGGAGACGCCGGACACCGCCCGCACGACGCCGCCCCTGGAGCCGCCGCGGCCGCGGACCTCGAACTCCTGCACCAGGTCCCGGACGGCCAGCAGCGGTCCCGTCGGGGAGCTCATCCGGCCCAGCCCACCTGGCACGGGTTCCAGCACGCCCAGAAGTGGTCCGGCTCGTGCTGCTCCAGGGGCGGCGCGGTCTCGCGGCATGCGGGCCGGACGTTCGGGCACCGCTCGGCGAACGAGCACCCGACGTGCTGCGCCGAGGGGTCAGGCGGCTGACCCGGCACCACCGGCAGCAGCGAGTGCGCGGGACGGTCCAGCCTCGGGATCGCCTCCAGGAGGGCCCGGGTGTACGGCATCCGGACCTGCGCGAACAGCGTGCGGGTCGGGGCGCGCTCGACCGCACGGCCGGCGTACATCACCATCACCTCGTCCGCGTAGGACGCGGCCAGGCTCAGGTCGTGGCTGATGAAGACGAGGGCCATGCCCAGCTCGCGCTGCAGCTCGAGGAGGAGCTCCATGATCTGGGCCTGCGTGGTGACGTCGAGCGCCGTCGTCGCCTCGTCGGCGATCAGCAGCCGGGGATGGCAGGCGAGCGCGATCGCGATCATGACGCGCTGGCGCATGCCGCCGGACAGCTGATGCGGGTACTCGTGGAAGCGCCGCCCGGCCAGCGGGATCCGGACCCGCTCCAGCAGCTCGACCGCGCGCCGGCCGGCCTCGCCCCGGCTCAGGGGCAGGTGCTCCTGGATCGCCTCGGTGATCTGGGCCCCGATCCGCATCGTCGGGTTGAGCGAGCGGACCGGGTCCTGGAAGACCATCGCCAGGTCCGCGCCCAGGTGCTCGCGCATCTCCGCGTCCGGCAGCCCGAGCAGCTCCTTCCCCTCGAGCCGCGCGGAGCCGGTCACGACCGCGGTCGGGGGAAGCAGTCCCATCACGGCGCGGCAGCTGACGGTCTTGCCCGAGCCGGACTCGCCGACGATGGCGAGCGTCCTGCCCACGGACACGCGGTAGGTGAGGCCGCGCACCGCCCGGATCTCGCGGTCGCCGCGGCGCAGCCGGACGTGCAGGTCGTCGACCTCCAGCAGGAGCCCCGGCTCCCGGGTCACCTGACGTTCCATCGCGCCCGCAGCGCGTCGCCGAGCAGGTTGAAGGCCAGCACGGCGACGAACAGGAACGCGCTGGGGAACAGGACGAGCAGCGGCGTGGCCGAGATGCTCTGCTGACCCTGGAAGATCATGTTTCCCCAGCTCGGGTCGGGCAGGGCGATGCCGAGGCCGAGGAAGCTGAGGGCGCCCTCGATGACCATGATCGCGCCCATGCTCAGCAGCCCGAACGTGAGCAGCTGCGGGAGGATGTTGGGCGCGATGTGGCGCAGCAGCATGCGCCACGTGCGCGTCCCGCACAGCCGGGCCGCGGTCATGAACGTCAGCTCGCGGAGCCGGAGCGTGGCGGCGCGGGCGTTGCGGGCGAAGACGGGGACGGCGAAGAAGGAGAGGGCCAGGATGGTGTGGCCCTGGCCGGGGCCCAGGCTGTCGGCGATGGCCAGCGCCAGCACCAGGGCCGGGAACGCGATCAACACGTCGAGCCCGCGCATGGCGACGGCGTCCACGGCCCCGCCCAGGTATGCGGCGAGGGCGCCGATCGTGCCGCCGAGGAAGAGGCCGATCAGGTTCACGGCCAGCGCGGTCTCCAGCGAGGTGCGGCCGCCGTACAGGAGGCGGGAGAGCACGTCGTTCCCGACCGTGTCGGTGCCGAGCAGGTGCCCGGGCGACAGCGGCCCGAGGTTCGCCTCGAAGATGTTCCCCCCCACCGGCTTCGCCAGCGGGAGCAGGGTCGGCCAGACGAAGCAGGCCGCGAACAGCAGGACGATGGCCGCGGCCGGGACGCCGACGTCCAGGTGGCCCGCCCACCGGCCGGTTCGCGCGGGCGCCGGGGCACCGGCGAGCGCCTCCAGGCCGAGCGGGAGGCGCTCGTCAGTCGGGACGTTGGCCATACCGGATCCTGGGGTCGAGGACGGCGTACAGGATGTCGGTCAGGAGGTTGGCCAGGACCACGGCCGTCGCCAGCACCAGCACGATGGCCTCGATCAGGGGCACGTCGCGGTTGTTGATGGCCTGGAGGAACGCCTGACCGATTCCAGGCAGGGAGAAGATCTGCTCGATGATCACGGTCGCCCCGATCAGCGTGCCCAGGTTCAGGCCCACGATCGTGAGCAGGCCGAACAGCGAGTTGCGAAGGGCGTGGCGCACGAGGACCTGCCAGGGCCCGACGCCCTTGGCCCTCGCCGTCACCACGTAGTCCTCCTGCATCTGGTCGGCGATGTCGGCGCGCAGCAGGCGCGTGTAGAAGCAGGCCAGGGGCAGCCCGATCGCCAGCGCGGGCAGCGTCAGCGAGCGCAGGTTGGCGCCCACGCTCTCCGTCAGCGGGACGAACCCGATCGCGGGAAAGACCGGGAGGTAGACGGCCAGGGCGATCACCAGCAGGAGGGCGAGCACGTAGTTGGCCATCGACAGGCCGGCCATGCTGATCCCCATGCTCAACCGATCGGCCAGCCCCCCGGGGCGGCGGGCCGCCAGCAGCGCGACGGGCACGGCCAGGGCCACCGAGACGGCGAGCGCGTACACCACCAGCTCGACGGTGATGGGCAGGCGCTGCCCGATGATCGCGGTCACCGGCTGCCCACTGGCCAGCGAGCGGCCGAGGTTGCCGGTCAGCACCCCGCCGATCCAGCTCGCGTACCGCAACCACGCCGGCTTGTCCAGGCCGAGCTCCAGCTCCAGCTGGTGGACCTGGGCCGGCGTGGCCTGGACGCCCAGGATCTGCTGGGCGGCGTTCCCGGGCAGGACGCTCATCACGATGAACGTCAGGGCGCTCACGCCCCAGAGCACGGGCACCGCGATCACGAGCCGGCGCGCCGCCAGGCGCAGGCTGGGCGACGTGGCCAGTGCGGCCACGCGCCCGATCAGCCGGTCGGCGGAGACGGCCGGGGCCGCGGTCGCGGTCACCCCTTCGCGATCCAGGCCTCGTCCCAGTCGGGCGCGGGGAAGCCGCCGGGCAGCGGGATGCTGCTGGTCAGGCCTGGTCCGTGGACGGACTTCAGGGCCACCGCCCCCGTCACCGCGCCGAAGAGGTAGGGCGAGTACGCCTGGTCGCTGATGTACTTCGCGATGTCCGCGTAGCGCTGGGCCCGCTTGCCCTTGTCCGTGGAGGACGCGGCATCGTCCAGCATCTGGTCCAGGACCGTGTCGTGGACGCCGCTGTAGACGGCGGTCGAGAGGTAGCGGAAGGGCAGTCCGGCGCCGACGGCCGGGTCCGGATCGTGGTGTGGATGCCCGCCTGGGCCCACTGGGTCTGCAGCGCCTGCAGCGTGGTCGTGCTGATGTTGTCGTTCCCGGCGAAGAGGTCGACGGTGAGACCGCCGAGCTGGTCGACCAGCTGCTTCGCCTTGGCGAGGTCGTGGGTCCGGTAGCCGGGGACCTTCGCCTGGAAGAAGAGGCCCGCGGGACCGGTGAACGACTGCGTCGCGGCGAACAGGTTGCCGAAGAGGTGGACGCGCATCGCGTCCGGGTCGGTCGCGTAGTAGATCGCCTCGCGCGCCCGCTTGTCGTTGAACGGCGGGATGGCCGTGTTGAGCTGGATCACCCACGGCGCGGTGGAGGGCGTCAGCGCGACCGTCAGGCTCTGGTTCTGCCTGGCCTGCTGGATGAGCGCGGGCGTCGTCAGCCCCACGGCCTGCGCCTGCCCGGTCAGGACCGCCTGGTACGCGGGCTGGTCGCCGCCGATCGTCGTGAACGTCAGTCGGTCCAGGTACGGCTGTCCCTTCTTGAAGTAGCCGTCGTAGCGCTTGAGCACCAGCTGCGAGCTGACGACGTTGCTGACCACCTCGAAGGGACCGGCTCCGACCGGCTTCAGCTTGAACTGGTCTCCGAGCTTCTGGACCGCCGCCGGTGAGGCGACGTGGTTGACGCTGGAGGTGATGAGCGCGCTGATCGCGGCGCCGTAGGAGCGGGTGAAGTGGATGACGACAGTGTGGTCGTCAGGCGTCGTGATGCCGTCCGGGCCGAGCTTCGGCCAGGACGTGATCGGGCTGCACACGCAGGTGGTGGCGAGGTCCCGGTTGATGTTCCAGGCGACGGCGGCTGCGTCGAGCGGCGTGCCGTCCTGGAACGTGATCCCCTGGTGCAGCGACAGGGTGACGGTCTTGCCGCCGTCGGAGAACTCGTAGGCGCTGGCCAGCACGGGCTCGACGTCGCCCGTCGCGTTCAGCCGGAACAGCTGGCCGTAGATGGCGTCCTCGAAGATCGAGGGGGCGGCGCCGCCGGACGCGGTGTCGAGTCCACGATCCCAGTTCGCGAGAGGACCGCTCACCAGGTAGTTCAGCGACCCGCCTCGCTGCGGCGGCCCCGCCTGGGTCGCGCCGGTGGAGCTCGACGTGCCGCCTCCGCAGGCCGCGACGAGCAGTGCCAGGGTGGCGGTCGCCACCGCGAGCCGCCGCAACGAGCCGATTGGCCCTGCTGGTGCCATCGTCCCCTCCTCGGTCTCTCTCCCGGTCGTCCGCAAGCGCGGGGCGTCGATCGAGTGTCGGCACATTCAGAGACGAATGTCAACGACGCCTTCCCGCCGAGCGGAACGATCCGCGACGGCGGTGGCGGCGCCGGTCCGGGTCCGGCACCGCTGCACGAGCGGACCGAACCGGGGCGCCGATGCCGGCCTGGAGCGCACCACCCCGGGGACGGTCATCGGCGACGCCGTCCAACCCCGCTCCCGGCTCGGGCGGCGACCTGCCGATGCACAGGCCGACCAACCATCGTTCGACGAGCTGGTACGCACGTACAGTCGACTGAAAGGAGCAACCGATGACAGCAGACAAGATCCACCTTACCGAAGAGAAAGAGACGATGCTCATGACGTTGAACGGTCGAGCTGTCCAGAGCCAGTGGAAGGATCCCATCTTGCGCGACCCCTGGGCAGAGGAAGCGATGCGGCATATCGACTACGACATCAGCAGGACACTCAAAGGAGTGAGCTCTTGGGGCATCTGGAACAGGATCGGACCCACCATCGTCGCCACGCGAGCCGCGACCTTCGATCTGCTCACGAACCGCTACCTGGCAGATCACCCGGACGCGACCGTGCTCCAGGTCGGCTGCGGCATGGACAGCCGTGTGTTCCGAATCGATCCGCCAGCCGCCGTCCAGTGGTTCGACGTGGACTACCCCGATGTGATCGACCTGCGCCGCCAGCTGTTCCCCGAACGCAGCTCCTGCCACCTGGTCGGTGCACCGCTCTCGGACCTGCGCTGGTTGGAAGAGGTGCCACGGGACCGGCCCGGACTCCTTCTCGCCGAGGGGGTGCTGCACTACCTGAGCGAAGCGGAGGTGAAGGCGCTCCTGGGTGCGGTGGTAGCGCACTTCCCGAGCGGCCAGATGATCTTCGACATCTGCAATACCTTCATTGTGAAACGAGCGGGCTCGAACGTCGGGGGCACGGGTGCGACCTACAAATGGGGCCTCGATGATCCCCAGGACATCGAGCAGCTCGAGCCGAAGCTCGAACTGGTCAAGGAATACAGACCGAGCGAACTGGTCGCGTTTTCCCGTTTCCCACTGTGGTGGCGGATCCCTTACCGCCTCCAGGAACTCAACCCCACGCTGCGCAGGATGGAACGGACCATAG
>VBJR01000158.1:0-4854 GCA_005880175.1 Chloroflexota bacterium | reverse complement strand
ACTTCGACAGTCGGGACGCGGCGGCCGAGAGCGGCGTCCGACGCCAGGTGGCTGATCACCCCGTTCACCGACAGTCCGATGCGCTTCCCGTCGAGGTAGTAGTAGGCCGTCGTGGTGGTCGTGCCGCCGGTCGTCGACAGCTCCTCCACGTCGCCCACGTAGACCGTGGTCGCGGTGGTGCCGGCCTGGGTCACCGACTGCTCCACCCGCTGGCCCTGGCCGTCGTAGAGGAACTGGGCCGTCGTGCTCGGGCTCGACGGCGCGTTCTGCCACGTCGACAGCTCGCCCTCGTTGTTGTAGCCGAGCTGGGCTCCCGTCGGTGTCCCCGCGCACGTGGTCGAGCTCGACGGCGCCCGGCAGGTCATGTTCCCCGCCGCGTCGTAGGCCGCCGTCCACGCGGTTCCGCCGATCGACGTCGCCGCGTGCGTGTGGGGTTACGAGATTGTTTTCGACGGTCTGCAACCTGCAACCTTCGCCTTCGTCAGCCCGTAGCGCTTGTGAAGGTATGGCTGGATGGACGGGGACGGGAAACTAATCGATCGGGCCCGAACGGACGCGGCGGTGGCGTTCGAAGTCTCGATGCCGCCCACGACCATAGCGAGCCCGGTCCGGCAGCCGCTCCTGAACCTGGAGCCGGACCGTTCGCTTACGCCCGTGCCCTCCCGGCATCGGGCCGAGACGGTGCATGATGGCGCAGTCTGGTCGCTGAAGGAGGTGGGCACAGAGAGCATGGGGGATGAGCGGGAGGCGGACCTGATCCGGCGCGTGCTGGGCGGGGACGCGGAGGCGTACGCCGGAATCGTCAAGCCGCACCTGCCAATTGCCTGGCGGCTGGCCTACTCCCAGCTCCACAGCAACTGTGCGGCGGAGGACTGCGTCCAGAAGGCGGCATTCCGTGGCTGGGAGCGCCTGAAGAACCTGAAGCCGGGGCTGCCCTTCCGGCCCTGGTTCCTGGGCATCGTGGTGCGGCAGTGCCAGGACGAACGTCGCAGTGGCTGGGTGACCCGACGGGTGTACCACAGGCATTGGGATCCATCGGATGAGGACGACTGGTTGGAGCGCCATCTGGAAGGCGCTGAGCTCAGGAGAGCGTTTGCCAGCCTCCCCAGGGGCGAGCAGATGGCGATCTACCTGTTCCTAGTCGAGGACCACACTCATGCGGAGGTGGCCGACATCATGAAGATCAGCGTCTCGAACGTCAAGTCGAAGATCTACCGGGCCAAGCAGGGCCTGCGCGCGGCGCTGAAGGAAGAGAGGTGATGAAGGCGTGAACCCTGACGAGAGGCTGCGTCGCCAGCTGCGCGACGCGTTGGACGCCGATCCCGGCTTCCCAACCGCCCGGTTGAGCGAACGAATCATGGCTGATGTCTCGGCCGGGGCCCGCCGCCGTTCGGCGGCCCGCCTGTACCTGCGCCCGCGTACCTGGGTGCCGGCGCTGGCGGCGCTGGTCGCGGCTGCGGTCCTGGCCGGACCGCTGATCGCAGAGCAGGCGCAGGCCGCAGGCCGGGTCGAGTTCCTCGGCCAGGTGGAGTTCCTGTCCTCGCAAGCTCAGCCGGCGTCTGAATACCGCGCGATGATCGAGAAAGTGCTGGCCGGCTTCAACGGCACGCCCGACTTCACAAGCCAGCCAACCGCGGCCGAGGACATCCGGACGATCCTGGACGGGCAGTCCGTCGGCCGGTCGACGGTGGACCTGATCGCAATGACCCAGAGCGACATGCTCACCCTCCAGGGGAGCGGTGCCCTGGAAGACCTGACACCACTCCTCCAGCGGCTGCAGCGGGACCGCCGGTTCCCGCAGCAGCTGGTCGACAACGGCCGGTATGACACAGACAGGCAATACATCATCCCCTGGCTGCAGGCCACGTACATGCTGGCCATCAACAAGAAGGCCCTGCCGTACCTGCCCCCGGGCGCCGACGTGACCCACCTGACCTACGACCAGCTCATCGCCTGGGGCCAGAACATCGAGGCGGCGACCGGGCAGAGAGTCATCGGTCTGCCGGCGGACCTGAACGGCCTCAGGGGAGGTCTGGTGTATCGCTTCCTGCAGGGATACGCCTATCCCTCCTTCACCGGGACCACCCTGACCGGCTTCAGGTCGCCGGAGGCCGTCCAGATGTGGCAGACGCTCCGGCGCCTGTGGTCGGTGACGAATCCACTCTCGACCACCTACACGAACATGCAGGATCCCCTGACGACCGGAGAGGTCTGGATCGCCTGGGACCACCAGGCCCGCCTGGGACAGGCCCTGGCGGACGACAGGCACTACCTGGCGGTCCCGGCGCCGACCGGGCCGAAGGGGCTCGGATACATGTCGGCGGTGGTCGGGCTCGCGATCCCGAAGAACGCCCCGAACCGCCACGGCGCGGAGGCGCTGATCGACTGGCTGACCAGGCCGAAGCAGCAGGCAGCGGCGAGCGTCAGCTTGAACTTCTCGCCGGTCATCCAGGGCGTCGGGCTCTCCGGGGCACCATCGGCCGAATCGCGGGTTGCGAGCATCTATCAGTCTGATCACTCGGGCGTGGAAAGCGTGCCTCCGGCCGGCCTCGGCGGCCGCGTCGATGACTTCACGAGCGTCTACCAGGACACCTTCGCGAGGATCGTTCTGCAGGGTGAGGACATCCCCACAGTCCTGAACGAGGAGGCGCTGCGCTTGCAGAGGATCGTCGACGGCGCGCACGCGCGGTGCTGGTCGCCCGATCCATCGAGCCAGGGTCCATGTCAGATCAGGTGAGCGGGGCGCAGCGCCGGTGGTCACAGCACCCGCCGCAGGCGGCCGCCGAGCGCTGGTTCGAGTTCAAAGGTCGCCTCTTCAACCCCTGACTGAGAGTCACCGGGCAGGCGAGGCGACGAATTGCGAGAGGTACACCGCCATGGCTGACGCATGGGCGACGTTCGATGAGTACGTGGCCTGGTACTCCTGGGCCAGGACCAACCTGGTACGCGATGCCACGGTCTGCCATGCGGCGGCAGGAGCTGCGACGCACGCGCTCGCCGCGGGCGGCGGACGGGACGCCGCGGCGGTGGCGGCCCGAGGCGCGGCCATGGACGAGGCAGCCATCGGCTGGACCAGCGCCAGCTACGGTTCCGACCACAGCTACGTCGAGTGGTTCATCTGGGCCAAAGACAACCTGCGCCTCTCCGATGCGCGCTGCCACGAGGCGGCGCGGGCTGCGCTCCAATCGATCGCCGCTGGCGGCTCGCAGCGGAGCGCCAGCGAGTCCGCCACGCGGCTCCTGCTGCCTCCGGCCCCGGCCGCCATCAGTCCTCAGCGGTCGTGGCTCACGGAAACCGTGGACCTGGCTCTCCCCGCAACGCGGCGGCAACCGGTCCCTTCGGGGCCCGCGTCACGGCCGGTGGGTGGGAACAGCGTCGGTGGAGCGAGGCTGCTGCTGGCGCTCGGGCTGTGGCCGGTGCTGGCTGTGGCCGCCGTGGCATCCACGATACTGGCGCTGCAGGTCCTGGCGGGCGCCTGGGTCGCCGGCCACGACGCCGACCTCACTGCCATCATCATGGCTGAGGTCTACGTAGCCCTCCTGGCCGCTCTCGCACTGGCCTTCGGTGGCCCAGCCGGCCTGCGGGACCGCCTGGCCTTCCGGTTCACATCGGCAGGCCACCTCGCCCTCGTCCTGCCGATCTGGTTGGGCACGCTGGTGGCGGGCCTGCTGGCTACCGCCACGCTCAGCGCATGGTTGGGCTTTCCCGAGAGCAACACCGACCAGCTGCTCGGCACATCGTTCGACCCCCTCTTCGTGGGCATCATCGTGCCCACCGTCTGCCTGCTCGGGCCGGCCTGCGAGGAGATGCTGTTCCGGGGTGCGCTCTACGGCTGGCTGCGTCGCCGCGTGCCGCTGGGGCTCGCGATCCCCGTCACGGCCGCCGTCTTCGCCGGCGCGCACCTGCTGCCGGCGCTCCTCCCCGCCCTGTTCATGTTCGGCATCGCGACGGCGATGATGCGGGAGTGGACTGGCTCCACCCTGAACTCGTTCGCGCTCCACGCCACGCAGAACACGTTCGCTGTGGCGGTCACATACCTCGTACTGACCCACTGAGGAAGAAATCATGAACCAGCGGACTGAACAGCAGCAGCGCGTCCACTACAGGCCCGACGGGCAGTCGGTGGGCCCCCCGTACCAGGATCCGAGACCGCGCACGACTGTGACAGGGAGGGACTTGACGTGAGCCAGACACCACTGGAAAACGCGGGCTCCGTGCCGCCCCGGCGGCGGGTCGCCCCACTCGTCTGGACGGGGGTGGCCGTCCTCGTGGTGATCCTCGCGAGCGGCGGCTACCTGGCCGCCGGCGCGGTGACCGCAGGGATCGACCGGAAGGCCGCCGAGGTCGTCGAGCCCGGACGGCTCCACGTCCATCAGCCAGGACCCGGCTCAGGCCCGGACGGCCATGGATGGGATCACCTCCGATCTACGGAAGGCCCAGGGAACGGTGAACGCCGATCTCGCCAGGCTGCGGCGGGCGGGCGCCGTGCTGCGCGAACAGTCCGGCAGCATCCTGGTCGTCACCCAGCGCGGGTCGTACGACTCCGTGCGAGCCCGCGTCGATGCCGTCGCCACCGCATTCGCCGCCCAGCGCGACGCCCTGCAGGTGGCGAGCGACCAGGTCGCCGTCTTCTCAGCGATGCTGGACGCGGCGATCGCGCTGGACGCCGTCACGCCCATCCTCAACCGCCAGGACAACCAGGGAGCGCTGGCGGCCATGCCCCCGGTGGACGCGAAGATGCTGCGGGCCGTGACGCTGTCCAAGGGCAGCAACGTGGCTCCTCAGATGCAGGCGTTGATCGGCTCCATGGCCACCTTCGTGACAGACCTCGAGCAGTTCCTCCATGCCAACCAG
>VBJR01000157.1 GCA_005880175.1 Chloroflexota bacterium | reverse complement strand
CGGGGGCCGGCAGCCAGCGCTCGCCGCGGCACGCCACCGGGCGGCCGGCCGCCAGGAGCGAGGGCAGCAGCGCCAGCGGCTCGGGTCCGGCGGCCAGGTCGAGCAGGACCGGCCCGCCGGCCCCCGGCGCCAGGTCCCACCAGGCCAGGGCGCCGTCCAGGTCCGCCTCGGCCACCAGCACGCGGAGCACGCCCGGCCCCGCGCCGGCCAGCTCGGCCGGCTTCACGCGGCGGGCGCGCACCCCGGCCGCGCCCAGGCGGGCCGCCACCGCGTCCGCCAGCGGCCCGCCGGCCAGCGCCACCTCGGAGGCGGCCGGCTCGACCCGGACGACGGTGTGCTTGAGCTCGGGCTGCCGGGAGACCGGGTCGAGCGCCCGCCCCGGCAGCACGTTCGGCCACCCCGCCGGCTGCTCGACGGGCCCCGCGTGGAACGGGAGGAACGCGGAGCCCGGGCGAAGCGCCGGGCTGGTGACGACCGGGAGGCGCAGGCTGCCCCGCGGCGAGCTGACCAGCGCGGTCTGGCCCGGCGAGACGCCCGCCCGCCGCGCGTCGTCGGGGTGCAGCGCCAGCCGGGGCGCGGCCGAGCGCCGGAGGGCGGCCACGCGTCCGCTGCGGCTCCTGGTGTGCCACTGGTCCGGCTCCCGGCCCGTGAGGAGCCGCAGCGGGTACGTCGGGGACGGCTCCTCGGCGGGCTCGCGGAACGTCACCGCGACGAGCCGCGGCCGGCCGTCCGGAGTGTGGCAGCGGCCGTCCTCGTACCGCCGCGCCCGGGGCCGGCCCCCGGCCGGGTAGGGCCACGAGGCCGGCCCGCCGGCCTCCAGCGCGGCGTGCGAGAGCGCCGTCATGTCCAGGTCGCGGCCGGCGGTCAGCCGGACGTGCTCGTCGAACACCTGGCTCGCGTCGAGCCAGCCGAACGCCTCCGGGGCGCCGAGGGCCGCGCCGACGTCGGCGAAGACCTCCCAGTCCGGGCGCGCCTCGCCCGGCGGCGGGACGGCCCGGCGGGCCAGGCCGACCACGCGCTCCGAGTTGGTGAGCGTGCCCGTCTTCTCGGCCCATCCGGCCGCCGGCAGCAGGACGTGCGCCAGCTCGCCGGTGTCGGTCGGATGGTAGAGCTCCTGGACGACGAGCAGGTCGAGCCGGGCCAGGGCGGAGCGGACCGCGGCGCCGTCCGGCAGCGACGCCAGCGGGTTGCTGCACACGACCCACAGCACCCGCACCTGCCGGCGCTCGATCGCGTCGACCAGCTCGACCGCCGTCAGCCCCGGCCCGTCCGGCAGCCGGCCCAGCCCCCAGTGCCGCTCCACCTGCGCGCGGCCCTCGGGGTCGTCCCACTCGCGATGGCAGGCCAGCTCGGTCGCGAGGCCGCCGACCTCGCGGCCGCCCATCGCGTTGGCCTGGCCGGTCAGCGACAGCGGGCCGGCTCCCGGCCGGCCGATCTGGCCGGTCAGGAGGTGCAGGTCGATCAGCGCGCTGACCTTGTCCGTGCCCGCCGAGGACTGGTTCAGGCCCTGGCACCAGAGCGACAGCGCCGCCGGGGAGCGCGCGAACCGGCGGGCGGCCGCCCGGATCCGGTCCTCCGGCACCTCGCAGATCGCGGCGGCCCGGCCGGCCGGCATGGCTGCCACGGCGACCCGGTACCCGTCCAGGCCGGCGCAGGCGCGGCCGGCGCGGGCCTCGTCGACCAGGCCCTCCTCGAACAGCGTCCAGGCCATCCCCAGCAGGAGGGCCACGTCGGTGCCGGGCCGGATCTGCAGGTGCTCGTCCGCGGCCTCGGCGCTGGCCGTCCGCCTCGGGTCGACGACGGTCCAGTGCGCGGAGCGGCGCGCCCGCGCCGCGCGCAGGCGCCCGAACAGGACCGGGTGGGTCTCGGCCAGGTTGCTGCCGGCGATGAGGACGTCGGCGGCCAGGTCCAGGTCCTCGTAGCAGCCGGGCGGGCCGTCCGCGCCGAAGGCGCGCTTGTACGCGGCCACGGTCGAGGACATGCAGAGCCGCGAGTTGGTGTCGACGTTGGGGGTCTTGATCAGGCCTTTGCCCAGCTTGTTCGCCGCGTAGTAGTCCTCCGTCAGCAGCTGGCCGGAGAGGTACAGGGCGACGGACCCGGGGCCGTGCTCGGCGGTCGCGCGCCGGATGCCGCCGGCCACCCGCGCGACCGCCGCCGGCCACGTCGCGCGCCGGAACGGCTCAGCCGGCCGGGCGCGGAGGAGCGGGTGCAGCAGCCGGTCCCCGGTGCGCACGGTCCCGGCGAGCCGGCTGCCCTTGGCGCAGAGGCCGCCGCGCGTCGAGGGGTGGTCGGGATCGCCGCGCAGCGCCTCGATCCGGCCCCGCCGGACCTCGACCACGACGCCGCAGCCCACGCCGCAGTACGGGCAGATGGAGCGCACGGCGCTCACGCCGCCGCCTCCGCGAGCAGGCCGTCGACCGCGGGCCCGCACTGCCCGCAGGTGGTGGCGGCCCGCGTGCTGTGGCCGATCCGCTCCCGCGTGGTGTGGCCGGCGCCGATCGCGGTCAGGATCTCCGCCTTCGTCACGCCGTTGCAGCCGCAGACGACGGCGTCCGCCGGCAGGCCGGCGGCGGGCGGCGGTCCCGACCCGGACCGCGCGATCCCGCCCAGGAGCGCGACGCCGTCGTCGACGACCCGGCCGTGCGCGAGCGCGTGGCCGGCCCCGGGCATCGCCGCCAGGTCGCCCATCAGCGCGACGCCGACGACGGCCCGGTCGCGCGTCACGAGCTTCTTGTAGATGCCGGAGCCGTCGTCGCGCAGCACCACCTCGTCGTCGCCGGGCGACGGCAGCGTCCGGCCGCCCGAGTAGACGTCGAGGCCCGTCACCTTCAGCCGCGCCACGTGCGGACGGTCCGTGAAGCGCGCCGCCGGGTCGCCGGCGAGCCGGCGCGCCAGCACCCGGGCCTGGTCGTACACCGGGCCGACGGTCCCGAACGTCCGGCCGCGGTGCTCCGTGCACTCGCCGAGGGCGAACACGCCCGGCGACGAGGTGGCCAGGCGCTCGTCGACGACCACCCCGCGCCAGCCGATCCGGAGGCCGGACGCCGCCGCGAGCCCGACGTTCGGCCTGACGCCCACGCAGGCCACGAGGAGGTCCGCGGGCAGCCGGGCGCCACCGGCGAGGACGGCCGACTCGACCCGGCCGCGGCCCTCGATCCCCTCCACCGACGCGCCCAGCAGGACGCGGACGCCCATCCACTCCAGCTCGCGCCGGAGCAGCTGCGCGGCCGGCTCGTCGAGATGGCGGTCCAGCAGCCGGGCGCCGCGGTGGGCCAGCGTGACGCGCATCCCGCGCCGGAGCAGGCCGCACGCCGTCTCGATGCCGAGCAGGCCGCCGCCGAGCACGACGGCCCGGCCGCCGGCGCCGGCTCGCCGCACGATCGCCCGCGCGTCGCCGGCGGTGCGGAGCGTGCGCACGCCGTCGAGGTCGGTGCCCGGGATGGCCGGCACCGCCGGGACGGAGCCCGTCGCGACCACGCAGGCGTCGAAGCCGATCTCGGACCGATCGGCGCGGAGGCGCCGGGCCGCGGGATCGAGCGACCGCACGCCGACGCCGGTGTGGACCTCGATGCCGCGCTCCGCGTACCAGCCCGGGTCGCGGATCTCGAGCCCGCCGGGCCCGCGCTCGCCGCTGACGACCGCGCTCAGCGCGATCCGGTCGTACGCCGGCCACGGCTCGTCGCCGAACACGACGACGTCCCAGCGCGCGTCCAGGTGCGAGAGGTGCTCGAGGAGCGACGCCGCCGCCATGCCGTGGCCGACCACCACCAGCCGCGGACGCCTCACGCCGCGCCGTCCTCCGCGTCCTCCGCCTCGGGCGGGGCCGGCTGGAGCGCGCCCGCCAGCCCGTCCAGGTGGGCCAGCGCCTGGTGGACGCGGGCCGGCTCGACCACGAAGGCCGTGCCCATCGCCCAGCAGTGGGCGTGGAGCACGGCGATGCCGTCGGCGCGCAGCCGCTCCCGGCCGCTGGCCAGGATCTCGCCCGCCTGGCGGTCGTCCAGGCCGGCGACCGTGACCACGCTGCACGGCGTCCGCATCTCGGCGCCCGGCAGCTGGGCGGCGACGGACTCGAGCCGGGGCCGCGCGCCCTTGCGGAGGCAGGCCGTCAGCGAGACCGCGTCGCACGTCACGTAGAGGCGGTGGCCCACGCCGGCCGCCAGCAGCTCGGTCGCCCCGTCGAGGTCCACCTCGCCCGGCCGGCCCCGGAGCCGGACCAGGACGGCGTCATCGAGGTGCGTGACCACGGGCGTCCTCGGCACGGTCTGCGCCACCCGGGTGCCGTGCGCGGCCCCGAGCCGCCGGACGATCAGGTTGACCCCGTGCCGCGCCGCCAGCTCGACCGCCTCCGGCTGCACGACCCGGGCGCCCATGGACGTGAGCACGGCCAGGTCCTCGTACGAGATGGCGGGGACCAGCCGCGCGCCGGGGACGATGGCGGGGTCGGCGCTCATGACGCCGTTGACGTCCTTCACGACCTCGACCGCGTCCGCGTTCAGCGCGCCGCCCAGGGCGACCGCCGTCAGGTCGCTGCCGCCCCGGCCCAGGGTCGTGACCTCGCGGTCGTCGGTGCCGCCCTGGAAGCCGGTGACGACGGGCACGACGCCGGCCTCGCAGGCCCGCTCCAGCGCCGCCGCCTCGACCCGGACGATGGCCGCCCGCCCGAACTCGCCCGTCGTCACGATGCCGGCGTCGATCCCGCTGTACGGCTCGGCCGCCACCCCGGCCTCGGCCAGCTCCATCGCCAGCAGCGCCGCCGAGATGGTCTCGCCGGCCGTGAGCAGGAAGTCGAGCGCGCGAGCGCCGGGCCGCTCGGCGAACTGGTGCGCCAGGCGCAGCAGCGTGTCCGTGGCGTACGGGTCGCCCGCGCGCCCCATGGCCGAGACGACGACCACCACCTGGTGACCGCTGGCCCGGCGCTCGCGGATGGTCTCGACCACGCGCTGGCGGTCCGCGGCCTCGCGCAGGAGCGTACCTCCGAACTTCTGAACCACTCTGCCGGTCATGCATACCTCTCCGGACGTCGCTGTGTGTCAAGTCGTACATCCTGACAGTTTAATAGCAATGACTTCGCTGACTGATTCGATCGCAAGATGCGACTGTAAATTGCGCATCCATTTGCGCCAAGCCGAACACCTTGACATACGGAATCGATCGTCCGTACGGTGTTGCGAGACGACGGTTCCCGAGCCTGCAGACGGGTTCGCCGCGCAGGCAATTGCAACTGGGAGTTCTGACCATGCTGCACGGCGAAGCGTTCACGACCGGCAGGATCGTCCGTCTCATGCGACTCGGCGCCGCGATACAGCCGCGAATGTTCGTCCTGCCCCTCGACCACTCGGTGAGCGACGGGCCGATCGCGCGCCCCGAGGAGGTGGACGACCTGCTCGCGATGTCGGAGAGGACCGGCGTCGACGCGGTGGTGGTCCACAAGGGCCGCGCCGCCAACATCGCGCCGGCGCGATGGCAGGCCGTCGGGATGATCGTCCACCTCAGCGCCAGCACCAGCGTCGCGCCCGATCCCGACGCCAAGGTGCTGGTCTCGTCCGTCGAGGACGCGCTGCGGCTCGGCGCCGACGCCGTGTCCATCCACACGAACGTGGGGGCGGCGAACGAGACGCAGCAGCTGCGCGACGCCAGCGCCGTCATCGAGGACTGCCGGCGCTACGAGATGCCGCTGCTGGCGATGATGTACCCGCGCGGCGACAAGATCTCGAGCTCGTCGGACCCCGACCACGTCGCCCACTGCGCGACGCTGGCCGCCGAGCTGGGCGCGGACCTCGTCAAGGTGCCGTACACCGGCTCGCCGCTGACGATGCGGCAGGTGGTCGAGAGCTGCCCCATCCCGATCCTCGTCGCCGGCGGACCGGCGGTCCCCTCGCTGGACGCGCTCGAGCGCTACGCCGAGGAGATCGTGGAGTCCGAGGCGGCGGGCGTGGCCATCGGCCGCAACATCTTCCGGGCGCACGACCCCGGGCTGGCGGCGCGCCGCGTCGCCGCCATCATCCACTCGCGCGAGCCGCGGGTGATGCAGACGCAGTGCCGGGTGATGGGCCACATGGAAGCGCTGGCCCAGGGCGGCCAGGTGGCGACGCGCCGGCGCGCGCTCGGCCACGGATGACAGGAGGGGAACGCACATGAAGCTGGCATGGATCGACGTCAGGCAGCTGCCCGAATCGCAGTCCTCGGCCGTCGTGGAGGAGGCGATCCACTGCGGCGTCCAGGCGATCGTCGCGGACGACCCGGCGGTCCTGGAGCCGCTGCCGCCCACCGTGCGCCGGGTGCTGTTCCCGGGCGACGGGGACGGGGAGCACGACGCCGCCGACCTCGTGCTCGAACGGGTCTCCGACGCCCGCCAGATCGCCGGGATCGCCCACCCGAACGGCAACGGCGGGACCGACCGGGCGGCGTTCGTCCAGGTGACGGACGCGCCCACGCTGGACCTGGCCTGCCGCTGCGCCAGGACGCTGCCCTCGACCGTCGTGGACTTCCGCGACCCGACCAAGATCCCGCTGGAGATCGTGCTGGCGGAGTCGGGCGGGAGCACGGGCGAGGTGATCACCGTCGTCCAGGACCTGACGGAGGCGGACATCGTGCTGGGCGTCCTCGAGAAGGGGCCCCACGGCGTCATGTACCGCCCGTCGGCGGTCGGCGAGACGACGCAGCTCGCCGCGCTCTGCCGCGAGGTCACGCCGGACCTCGAGCTGCAGGAGCTGGAGGTCGTCAGCGCCGACCACAACGGGTTCGGCGACCGGGCCTGCGTGGACACCTGCTCCCACCTGCGCCCGGACGAGGGCATGCTCGTCGGGTCCTTCTCGCAGGGCATGATCCTCTGCTGCAGCGAGACGCACCCGCTGCCCTACATGCCGACGCGGCCGTTCCGCGTCAACGCGGGCGCGCTGCACTCGTACGTGCTCCGGCCCGGCGACCGGACGCACTACCTGAGCGAGCTGCAGTCGGGCAGCGAGGTGCTGGCGGTCAGCGCGGACGGCCGGACGCGGCCGGTGACGGTGGGGCGGGTGAAGATCGAGTCCCGGCCGCTGCGGCTGATCGTCGCGCGGGCCGGCGACGGGACGACGGTGACGCTGGCTCTGCAGGACGACTGGCACGTGCGCGTGCTGTGCCCCGGCGGCGAGGTGGCCAACGTGACCGACCTGGAGCCGGGCAGCAAGGTGCTCGGGTACGTCCACCCGCAGCCGCGCCACGTGGGCACGGCGGTGGACGAGTTCCTGCTCGAGAAGTAGCGCGTCAGCGGGCGGCCGGCGCGGCGGCCCCGGCCCCCGCGCCGCGCAGCCCGACCAGGGCGGCGGCGGACGTGGCGGCCATCAGCGCCGCCAGGACGCGGAGCGCGAGCTGGAACCCGGCCACGAGCGCGGCCGGCCGCGTCCCACCGCCCGCCCCGCCGGCGGCGATCGAGGCGAGCAGCGCGACGCCGAGCGCGATGCCGAGCTGGAACGACGTCTGCCGCAGGCCGCCCGCCAGCCCCTGCTCGGCGTCGGTCACGCCCGTCGTCGCCGCGATCGTCGCGCTGACGGAGGTGGCTGATCGTCGCGCGGGCCGGCGACGGGACGACGGTGACGCTGGCTCTGCAGGACGACTGGCACGTGCGCGTGCTGTGCCCCGGCGACGAGGCTCGCCACGCCCATCGGCGCGGCCGCCAGACCCGCCTGCAACGGTGTGTACCCCAGCACCTGTTGTAGGTACATGCTGAACAGCAGGTGGACGGCGCCGTTGGCGGCGCCCAATGTCAGGGTGACGGCGTTGCCCACCCGCAGCGGGGCGCCGCGCAGGACCTCCAGCCGGACCAGCGGCGCCGGCGCCCGGCGTTCGACCCGCACGAACGCCGCCAGCAGCCCGGCCGCCGCCAGGAGCGGCAGCCAGCACTGCGGCGACGTCCAGCCGAGGGCCGCGCCGCGGGCCGGGGCGAGCACGATCAGCGCCATCGCCGCGGTGACCAGCGCGGCGCCGGCCACGTCGAGCGGGACGCGGCGGGGGGGCGACGCCGCCAGCAGGCGGGGCGCCAGCGCCGCCACCGCCGCCCCCACGGGCACGTTGACGAGGAACACGCCGCGCCAGCCGAGCCAGCCGACGAGCGCGCCGCCCAGGACGAGGCCGCTGACGAACCCGAGCACGGTGGCCACGCCGAAGACGCTCAGCGCGCGGTTCCGGCTGGGCCCCTCGGGGAACGTCGTCGTGAGCAGCGACAGCGCGGCCGGCGCCGCGACCGCGGCGGCCAGCCCCTGCAGCGCGCGGGCGGCGACGAGCGACGCCGCGTTCCCGGCCAGGCCGCAGAGCAGCGACGTGGCGGCGAACGCGGCCATGCCGGCCACGAAGACGCGCCGGCGGCCGAGGAGGTCGGCGACCCGGCCGCCGAGGACCAGCGCGCCCCCGAACGCCGTGTTGTACGCCGTGACCACCGCCTGGACCCCGATCCGCGAGAACCCGAGCTCGTGCTGGATGGTCGGCAGGGCCACGTTGACGATCGCCGAGTCGAGGATCGTCATGAACTGCGCCGCGACCATCAGCGCCAGCGCGAGCCAATTCCACCGCAAGAACGGGAGTGCCGGCGCGGGCTCCGTAGTGGAGGATGAGGTCATATTGGGGTTAGTGGTAAAATCTGACAGGAGAATTATCATGATATATGTGCGGCGGGGGCGAACAGAAGAAACGGCGTACGCGACCGACGCCGAACGGTGGGCCGCGGTGCAGCAGCGGGACGCGGACGCGGACGGCGCGTTCTACTACTCCGTCCGGACGACGGGCGTGTACTGCCGGCCGAGCTGCGCGGCCCGGCTCGCGCGCCGCGAGAACGTGCGCTTCCACGCCACGGCGGCCGAGGCCGAGGCGGCCGGCTTCCGCTCCTGCCGGCGCTGCCGGCCCGGCGGCGCCGACCTGGCCGAGCGCCACGCCGCGGCCGTCAAGCGGGCGTGCGACCTGATCGCGACGGCCGAGGAGACGCCCGGTCTCGGAGCCCTCGCCGCGGCGGCGGGCATGAGCCGGTACCACTTCCATCGCGTGTTCAAGGCCGTCACCGGCCTCACGCCGAGCGCGTACGCGGCGGCCCACCGGGCGCAGCGGGTGCGCGAGGAGCTGCTCAGGACCGAGACGGTCACCGAGGCGATCTACAGCTCGGGGTTCAACTCGAACGGCTGCTTCTACTCGGCCGCCTCGGACGTGCTGGGCATGACGCCGACCGACTACCGCTCGGGCGGCGCCGGCACGGACATCCGCTTCGCCGCCGGCGTGTGCTCGCTGGGCTCGATCGTGGTCGCGGCCACCGCCCGCGGCGTCTGCGCGATCCTGCTGGGCGGCGACCCCGAGGCGCTCGTCCGCGAGCTCCAGGACCGGTTCCCGAAGGCCCGCCTGATCGGCGGCGACCGGGAGTTCGAGCGGCTGGTGGCCCGGGTCGTCGGCTTCGTCGAGTCGCCCGCGGTCGGGCTCGACCTGCCGCTCGACGTCCAGGGCACGGCGTTCCAGCAGCGGGTGTGGCATGCGCTGCGCGAGATCCCCGTGGGGAGCCGGGCGACGTACGCCGAGATCGCCGAGCGCATCGGAGCGCCGGCGGCGACGCGCGCGGTGGCGCGGGCCTGCGCCTCGAACCCGGTCGCGGTGGCGATCCCCTGCCACCGCGTGGTCCGCACGGACGGCTCGCTGTCCGGCTATCGCTGGGGCGTCGAGCGCAAGCGCGCCCTGCTCGACAGGGAGCTGGCGTCATGAGCGCGACGACTCGAACCACCGCCCGCCCGCCCGCGATCGCGGATCGCGTGGCCGCGCTCGACTGGGACGCGATCGCCGCCAGCCTGGACGCGCACGGCTCGGCCGTGATGGGCTCGGTGCTGTCGGCCGATGAGTGCGCCGCGCTCGCCGGCAGCTACGACTCCGGCGAGGCGTTCCGGAGCCGGGTCGTCATGGCGAGCCACGGGTTCGGCCGCGGCGAGTACAAGTACTTCTCGTACCCGCTGCCCCCGGCCGTCGCCGACCTGCGGACCGCGATCTATCCCCGGCTGGCGCCCGTGGCCAATCGCTGGAACGAGGCGATGGGCGTGGACGTGCGCTACCCGCCGGAGCACGCGAAGTTCCTGGACCGCTGCCACCGGGCGGGCCAGACGAGGCCGACGCCGCTGCTGCTGCGCTATGTGGAAGGGGACTTCAACTGCCTGCACCAGGACCTGTACGGTCCCAATGTGTTCCCACTGCAGGTGACGTTCCTCCTGTCAGTGCGCGAACGCGACTTCACCGGCGGTGAGTTCGCGCTCACGGAGCAGCGCCCACGCCAGCAGTCGCGAGTCGAGGTCGTGACGCTGGAGCAGGGCGACGCGGTGATCTTCCCAGTGAACGAGCGGCCGGTCGAAGGCTCGCGAGGCAGCTATCGCGTGAAGCTGCGGCACGGCGTGAGCAGGCTGCGCTCGGGACGGCGTCACACGCTCGGCATCATCTTCCACGACGCCGAGTAGCCAGCGAGTTTCGACCGCAACATTCCGAGTGCCTCTACGACGCTCGCCTCGTACTACTGGTCTGCATGGAGGTGACGTGCTGTGAACCGTGACGATCGACACGAGCTGCGTGTCGCCATCGTGGGCGGCGGCATCGGCGGCCGCTCGGCGATGCGCTTCCTGTGGCGCGCGGGCGTGCACCACGTCACCATCTACGAGCAGGCGCCCGCTCTGAGAGAGATCGGCGCCGGGATCCAGCTGTCGCCCAACGCCGTGCGCCTGCTCGCCCGTCTCGGACTGCGCGAGGCGCTCGAGACGACGGCCGTCCGGCTGGAGGTCGGCTGGGAGCTGCGGCGCTGGGAGGACGGCCGCGTGCTGTTCCGGCAGGAGCTCGGCGACAGCTGCGAGCGCGAGTTCGGCGCGCCCTACTACGTGATGCACCGCGCCGACCTGCTCCAGCTGCTCGCGGTGGACGCGCCGGAGCACGTCCAGCTCGGCCGCTGCTGCATCGGCGTGAGCCAGGGCGCGGACGACGTGCGGCTCTCGTTCGTCGACGGCAGCACCGAGACGGCCGACGTCGTCATCGGCGCCGACGGCATCCACTCGATCGTGCAGGGCGCCGTCACCGCGCCCGTCCCCCACACGTTCTCCGGCCTCGCCGCGTACCGGTGCCTGGTCCCGGCGGACCGCGCGCCCGCCATCGCGGCACGGCCCGTGTTCACGTCGTGGATCGGCCCCGGACGCCACCTCGTGCACTACCCCGTGTCCGGGGGCCGCGAGGTGAACGTGGTCGCGGCCGTCCCCGCCGGCGACTGGCGGGCGGAGTCGTGGACCGCCGAGGGCAGCGTGGACGATTTCGCCGCGCAGTTCGGCGGCTGGGACGAGCGGGTGACGGGGCTGGTCTCGGCCGCGCCGAGCGCCCTGCTCCACGCGATGTACGACCGCGAGCCGCTCGACCGGTGGGTGGCCGGGCGCGTCGCGCTCCTGGGCGACGCCGCCCACCCGATGCTCCCGGCGCTCGCGCAGGGCGCCTGCCAGGCGATCGAGGACGCCGCGGTGCTCGCCGGCTGCCTGCGCCACGCGACCCGGGAGACGGCGCCGCCGGCGCTGCTCCAGTACGAGGCCGTGCGCCAGGAGCGCGCGACGAGGGTGCAGGAGCTGAGCCGGCGGCGGCAGGACTTCAACCACCTGCCGGACGGCGACGCGCAGCGCCGGCGGGACGAGGAGCTGGCGCGCTTCGACCCGCTGGGCGACAACGCCTGGATCTACGGGCACGACGCGGAGGTTTCGGCGCTGCTCGTGCCGTGAGCCGAGCGCCGCGCCCGCGGGCGCGGACAACTGGAAAAGGAGGTAGAGACCCATGGGTCCACTCGACGGCTGCATCAAAGGCCTTCATCACGTCTCCGTGGGCGTCGACGGAGCCCAGGACGACATCGACTTCTGCCGCCAGGTCCTCGGGCTGCGGCTCATCAAGTCCACCGTCCTGTTCGACGGGCGGCGGCCCGTCTACCACTTCTATTACGCGGACCGCGTCGGGACCGCGGGCACCGTGTTCACGACGTTCCCGTGGCGCAAGATCGGGCTGCAGGGCCGCCGCGGCTCGGGCCAGATCAAGCGCACTGTCTTCAGCGCGCCGCCCGACTCGATCGACTTCTGGCACGCGCGGCTGAAGAACGCCGGCGCCGCCAGCAACGGCCTCGGCGAGCGGTTCGGGCAGCCCACCGTCGAGTTCCAGCACCCGAGCGGGCTCGACCTCGAGATCATCGAGGCCAAGGACGACCGCCAGCCCTGGCTGGGCGACGGCGTGGACGACGGCGAGCTGGCGCTGCGCGGACTGCACAGCGTGACGATCAGCGTGATCGACCTCCAGACGATGAAGGAGTTCCTGACGCTGCTCGGCTTCCAGCAGACGGCGGAGGACGGCAAGTACAGCCGGTTCGAGATCGATGGCGGCGGCCCGGGCAAGCGGGTGGACCTGCTGCACGAGCCCGACCTGCCGCCGGGCACGTGGACGCACGCCATCGGCATCCCCCACCACTTCGCGCTGTACTGTCCGACCGAGGAGCAGCAGTACCAGATCAAGGACCACCTGGTGGGCGACGGCTACGTGGACTTCTCGGAGCTGAAGGACCGCTTCTACTTCCGGTCGATCTACGTGCGCAGCCCGAGCGGCGTGCTGGTCGAGATCGCGAGCCCGACCGCGTGGATGCGCGACGAGTCGGAGCACCAGCTCGGCATGACGCTGCAGATGCCGACGTGGTGGGAGTCGCGCCGCGAGGAGTTCGTGGACAACCTCGAGCCCGTCCACCTGACTCCGCCGGGCGCCTGACGGCGCGCCGGCCGCCAGTGATGTGAGCATCCTCGACGCGCCGCGCGTCGAGGGTGCTCCCCGAACGAAACGCTGAACCAGATGGGGAGGATGCGCCATGTACGACGCCGTGCGAACGCGCTCCGCCGTCGGGACGAACTGCGCCCCGGTCGTGGAGCTCAGGCAGTACACGTGCAAGCCCGGGCGGCGCGACGCGCTGATCGAGCTGTTCGACCGCGAGTTCGTGGCCGCCCACGAGGCGGTCGGCATCCGCCAGATCGGACAGTTCCGCGACCTGGACGCGCCTGACAGCTTCGTGTGGATCCGCGGGTTCCCGGAGCCGGAGACGCGCGGCCGCGCGCTGGCCGGGTTCTACGAGAGCGCCGCCTGGGAGGCGCACAAGGAGGCGGCGCTGGCCACGCTGGAGGCCTGGGACAACGCGCTGCAGCTGCGGCGCAACCACGCGCGCTCCGGGTTCGACGTCCCGAGCGAGCAGCCGCCGGCGGACGTCGAGCTGCCGCCGGCATCGCTGGTGGTCGCGTCGGTCTGGCAGCTGGCCGCGCCGGTGGACGACGAGTTCGTGCGCTTCTTCGAGGGCCACGTCCGGCTGGCGATGATCGAGTCGGGGGCGGCCCCGATCGCGAGCTTCCAGACCGACCACTCGGAGAACCCCTATCCGCGGCTGCCGCTCCGGACGGGCCAGAACCACTTCGTCTGGTTCGCCACGTTCGAGACGCCGGACGAGCACCGCGAGCACCTGGCCAGGCTGGAGCTCTCGCGGCAGTGGACCTGGAGCCGACCGCCCGGTCGCTGATCGGCCGCGTCGTCAAGAGCAGCCGGGACTGAGCAAGGAGATCGGATGACATGGAGCTGGAAGGCAAGGTTGCCCTGGTCACCGGCGGATCCGGCGACCTGGGCGGCGCCATCTGCCGCGCGCTGGGCCGCCAGGGCATGACGGTGGCCGTCACGTACCTCGGCGAGCGGGAGCGCGCGGAGGCGGTCGTCGCCGACGTCGCGAGCGCCGGCGGCAGGGGTTGGGCGGTGCGGCTCGACCAGTCGGACATCGCCCAGACCGAGCGGGTGGTCGAGGAGACGGTGGCGCGGCTGGGCCGGCTCGACGTGCTGGTGAACAACGCCGCGACGAACCAGGGCGTGCCGTTCAAGGACCTGGACGGGCTGACGGCGGAGGTCTGGGATCGCCTGTACGCGACCAACCTGCGCGGCCCGTACCTGCTGGCGCGGGCGGCGGCCCGGCCCATGCGGAAGCAGGGCAGCGGCCGGATCGTGAACATCTCGTCCGCGGGCGGCACCCACCCGATCAGCAGCAGCATCGCGTACTCGTGCACGAAGGCGGCGGTGATGCATCTGACCCGCTGCCTGGCGGTGGCGCTGGCGCCCGAGGTGCTGGTCAACTGCGTCGCGCCGGGTCTGGTCGAGGGGACGCGGATGTCGAACCGCATCCCGGCCAAGTCGATCAAGAAGGCGCTGGGGAGCGCGGTGCTGGAACGCGGGGCCACCGCCGTGGACGTGGCGGAGGAGGTCGTCCCGTTCTGCCGGACCGACAGCGCGACGGGCCAGGTCCTGGCGGTGGACGCGGGACTGTTCGTCCACTGAGGACCGGGCTCATGAGCGGCGCTGGCGGACGCCCTGTCGCATCGGTGCTCGACGCCCCGCCCGGGTGGGGCCGACAGGCCTCGCTCGGCGACGTCATGCGTCGCGCCGCGAAACCACCGGGAGGGAACGCAATGAGAGGCGACCAGCTTCGCGCCCACCTCGCGCTCCACGGCGTCACCCGCCGGGACGCGCTGCGGCTGGCCGGCGGCGCCGGCCTCGCCGCGGCCGGCCTGGCCGGGCTGGGCCCGCCGGCGGCGGCCGCCGCCGAGGAGCAACCGCCCCCCGCCGCCGCCGGCGGGTTCGACGACCAGGTCTTCGACGTCGCCGCGGTCCTGGCGGGCGCCTGGGACGACACCGCGTTCTACCACCGCGGCGACCAGCGGGGCACGTTCCAGGAGGTGGCGAGCCGCTGTTCAACGGCTTCCCCGCGTTCAAGGCGACGCCGGCTCGCTACTACTTCCAGGTGCTGACGGTGCTCGGCTACCAGCCGCCCGCCGACTTCGGCGGCGTGCTGCAGTCCCCGACGCCGCTCGGCACCAACCAGGCCAGCGCCCACGAGGAGCGGTTCAGGACCACCGACCATTCCGCCCCGTACACGGGCACCTACCAGATCGCGACGCAGGTGGACAACCTGAACCACGTGGGCGTCGGCCCGGTCTTCTACGGTGGCCGCCGGGGCCCCGACATCGCCCGGTCGTGGGGCACCAGCGAGGTCGGCGCCGAGGTGATGGGCCCGATCGTCACCCGCGGCCTCCTCCTCGACGTGCTCGGCGTCAAGCTGGCCCAGGGCGGCGGCGTCGTCGAGGTCGCCGGCAACGGGCGCCCGCACCTGGCCGCCACGTACCGCGTCACGCTGGAGGACCTCGAGGCGGCGATGCGGATGGGCCGGATCGCGAGGATCGAGCCCGGCGACGCCGTGCTCATCCGCACCGGCTGGGACCAGCTCGTCAACCCCAAGGATCCGACCGGCCACGATCCCGACGACCCGACCCACCCCGGGCATCCCGACCACGTCAAGTACCTGGCCAGCGAGCCCGGGATCTACCTGCGCGAGGCCCGCTGGCTCGCCTCGCACCGGCCCGCGCTCGTGGGCGCCGACAACTGGGCGCTGGAGGTCGTCGGCAACCCGGTGACGGGGACCAACGCGTTCCCCTGTCACCAGGAGCTGCTCACGCACCACGGCGTGCGCATCGGCGAGTCGATGCTGACAGACGAGCTCGCTGGCAACGGCGTGTTCGAGTTCGTGTACATCGTGACGCCGCAGCTGGCGCTCGGTGCCACCGGGGGCAACACGCCGCCAGTGGCGCTCGCGCAGCCGCGCGGTCACTAGCAGCTACCAGGAGCGACTGTCATGACGATGGATCTGTACGACGTGATGCGGACGACCGCCGCCATTCGCGAGTACGAGGACCGCGACGTTCCCAACGACGTCCTGCACCGGGTCCTCGACGGGGCGCGCTTCGCGCCCAGCGGCGGCAACCGGCAGGGCTGGCGCGTCATCGTGGTCCGCGACCGGGCCGTGAAGCGCCGGCTGCGCGACCTCTACCGGGAGCCGTGGCAGGCGTACATCGGCAAGCGCGACCCCGGTCGCGACCACCGGATGCGGGTGATGAACCGGTTCGTCGAGTGCCTCGACGACATCCCCGTCATACTCACGTTCTGGGCGGACATGCCCACCATCGAGTTCACCGACCGCGACCTGGATCGGCCCAGCGTCGTGGGCGGGGGCTCGGTCTGGCCGCTCGTCCAGAACGTCGCGCTGGCCTGCCGGCGCGAGGGCCTGGGCACGGCCATCACGACGCTCCTGGTCCGCCAGGAGCCGGAGGTGCGAGCGCTGCTCCAGGCGCCGGACGAGTTCGGCCTCGTGTGCGTCATGACGCTCGGCTACCCGCGCCGGTTCGCCTCCCGCCTGCGCCGGAAGCCCGTGTCGGAGTTCGCCTACCTCGAGCGCTTCGGCGGCGAACCGGTGTCTCCGCACTGAGAACAACCGCAACATCCAGCAAGCGAACGTGGCGGTCGATCCCGCAGCATGGATCACAGATGCGTTGATCGACTACGAGGAGGTAGGCATGGCCACTGAACGGACCGCGAGCGACGCACATACCGAATCGACGGACAGCCGGCACCGCTGGCTGCTGCTGTCGCTGCTCGGAGCGATCTTCCTGGCCAACGTGGACACCGCGGTGGTCAACATCGCCACGCCGTCGATCCACAGCACGCTCAACGCGTCGAGGGCGGAGCTCCTGCTGATCGTCTCCGGCTACCTGATCTCCTACGGCACGCTGCTCATCACGTGCGCGCGCCTCGGCGCCATGTACGGCCACAAGGCGATGTACCTGCTCGGCATGGCCGCGTTCACCATCGCGTCCGTCGTCTGCGGGCTGGCGCCCACGGGCCTCGTGCTGGTCCTCGCCCGCATCGTGCAGGGCGCGGCCGCCGCGCTGATGGTCGCGCAGGTGCTGACCGGCATCCAGCTGCACTTCGAGGGCCAGGCGCGAGCGCGCGCGATCGGCCAGTACACGCTGGTCCTGGCCGGCAGCGCCGTCGTCGGCCAGGCGCTGGGCGGCCTGCTGGTGGCCGCGAACATCCTGGGCACCGCGTGGCGCCCCATCTTCCTGATCAACCTGCCCATCGGCATCATCGTGATCCTGGCGGCGGCGCGGTTCCTGCCCGCGGACGAGCCCCGCGGCCGGCAGCGCCTCGACCTGACGGGCGTGGCGGTGCTCTCCGCAGCGCTGCTGCTCGTGGTGGTGCCGCTGGTCCTCGGCCCCGAGGCCGGTTGGGCGCCGAACCCGGTCATCAACATCGACCTGCTGGCCCGGCCCGCGATCTCGTGGGCGCTGCTCACGCAGGTCGGCAGCTTCGCGACGTACTTCGCGATCCTGTTCGTGGTCGCGCTCTACCTGCAGCGCGGCTTCGGCCTGAGCCCCGCGTACTCCGGTCTCGCCCTGGTCCCGTGGGTCGCGCTGTTCGGCGTCGCCGGACCGGTGCTCGGCCGGCTGCCGGCGCGGGCCCGCGGCCTGGCCGCCCCGGTGGGCTCCCTCGCCCTCGGCCTCACGTACGTGGCGATCGCGATCGCGCTCGCCGCCGGCGCCACCAGCGGCTGGCTGCTGATCGCCCTGCTGGGTCTCGGCGGCCTGACGTTCGGCATCCAGTTCGCCGGCACGGTCGGCCACCTGACCGGCTCGGTCGGCAGCGAGCACGCGGCGGACATGAGCGGCCTGGTCAACACCGTCATGCGGATCGGCAGCGTGATCGGCGTGGCCGCGTTCGGGACCGTCTACCTCAGCCTGGCCCCCGATCCCGGCCAGCAGGCGGCCGTCCACGCGTTCACCGTGGTCGTGGTCCTGTTCGCGCTGACCACGCTGGCCGGCGCCGTGACCGCGTACCTGGCGATCCGCGAGCGGGCCGCCCGGCGGGACACCGGCCCGCGCCGCGCGCCCGCCGCCTCGGAGGGCGGCTGATGGCGCGCCGCCCGCCGCAGCAGATCGGCTACGCGCGCTGCGCCACCGCCGAGCGGGGCCTCGACCACCAGGTCGAGGCCCTGCAGGCCGCCGGCTGCGCCCGCGTCGTGGTGGACCGCGGCGACCTCACGCTCGAGGAACGGCCCGCGCTGGCGGCGATGCTCGGCGAGGTGCGCTCCGGCGACACGGTGACCGTCTCGAGCCTGGACCGGGTCGGACGGTCGCTCCGCCACCTGGTGGAGACCGTCGCGGAGCTCCAGCGGCGCGGCGTGAGGTTCCGCAGCCTGCGCGAGGACATCGACACGTGGTCGGACGGGGGCGTGTGGCCGTCGGCGCGCGTCTTCGTCGGCCTGGCCCAGTTCGAGCGAGACGTCGGTCAGGAGGTCTATCCCTGATGCACATCCTCGGCACCCGACGACCGATCACCCAGCGCCTGCGGCTCGCGATGGACCGCGACCTGGGCGCCGGCAGCTTCTTCTGGCGCGCGTGCGCCGTGGCCAGCGACCCCGAGCGGCCGCTCCTGTACCACCCCGACGTCCGGCGGCCCGACTGGGACGCCGCCGAGCCGCCCGGGCACTCCCTCGACAGCATGCGGGCGACCGTCGTCCGGTACGCGCACTGGTACCGCAGCCAGGGCGTCACCGCCTACAGCCGGGTCGGCGTGTACACGCGCGACGGCATGCGGACGCTGCTCAACCACATCGCGATCACCAGCCTCGGCGCGATCGCCGTGCACGCCAACCCGAGGATGGCGCCGGCCGTCGCCGCCGACTACTTCCGGCGCACGGAGGTCGCGGCCCTCATCGGCGATCCCGACCTGATCACGGACTGCCTGGCCGCCTCCGGGGCGGCCGAGTTCCGGCCCCCCGCCGTGGTGGTGGACGTGGACGCGATGGACGCCGAGGCGGTCGCGCCGCCGCGCCCGCTCGACGACTTCCCGTACCGGCACGACGACGCGGACCTGGTCATGATCTCCCACTCCTCGGGCACGACCGGCCGGCCCAAGGCGCCGGTCTTCGGCCACCGCTCGTTCTTCGTGGGCAAGCGGGAGCGGCTGTTCACGTTCCCGCAGAGCAGCACCGAGCGGATGGTGTCGGCGCTGCCGCACAGCCACTCGGCGGGCATCAGCTACCTGATGATGGCCGTGCTCGTGGGGGTGCCCACGCTCGTGCTCGACGGCGCCGACGGCCCCCGCCTGGCGCGGGCGATGAACCAGTTCCTGCCCACCGTGGTGATCGGGTTCCCGCTGACGCTCGCGGAGCTGCCGATCGGCGACCTGTCGCCGGAGGCGGCGCGGAGCGTGCGCATGTGGATGGGGATGGGCGACGCGTCGCACGAGCGCCACATCCGGCCGCTCCTGGGCGTCGGCGCGGCGTACCTGGACGGCCTGGGCTCGTCGGAGATGGGCATGGTGCTGTTCAGCCGCGTCCACACGTCCGCGACCTCGTCGTTCGGGCGCGACATCGGCCGCCCGGCGCGGGTGGTCCGCGACGCCGCGGCGCTCGACGAGCAGGGCAACAAGCTGGGCCCCGGCCAGGCGGGCGCGCTGGGCGTGCGCACACCCAGCTCCACGCCCGGCTACTGGGACGATCCCGACCTGAACGTGCGCTCGCTGCGCCGGGGCTACTGGCTCACGGGCGACGTGGTCAGGCAGGGCGCGGACGGGCGCTGGTTCCACCTGGACCGCGTGCCGGACGTGATCCACTCGGCGGCGGGACCCGTGTACAGCCTCCCCCTGGAGGAGGTGGTCCTGCTCGTCACCGGCGCGCCGGACGCGGCGGTCATCGCGGTGGACGACCCGGACGCCGGGGGCGCGTCGTGCCCGGCGGCCGTCCTGCTGTTCGACGAGCCGCCGCGGCGGGGGCCGGCGGAGCTGCTGGCCGACTGCAACGCGGCGCTGCGCGGCCGCGGCCTGGCCGAGCTGCGCGGTCTCGTGGTCGCCGGCTCCCGCGACGAGCTGCCGGTCGGCGTGACCGGCAAGGTGCTCAAGCGGGAGCTGCGGGAGCGGCACCGGGCGCTGCTCGGCGAGGGCCCCGGCCGGGGCGTCGCCATCGCGGGGCGCGACGGCGCCGGGCGGCTGGCGACCGCCGCCGCGGAGGTGTCGGGATGACGGACCGGGACCCGTCGAGAAGCGTCGTGGACCTCATCACGGGGTCGTGGCGGGCGCAGGCGGTGTACACCGCCGCCGCCCTGCGCATCCCGGACCACGTCGCGGCCGGCCACCGCTCGGTGGACGAGATCGCGGCGGCGGCGGGCGCCAGCACGGACGGCGTCCGCCGCCTGATGCGGCTGCTGGCCGGCATGGGCGTGTTCGCCGGCACGGAGGGGACGGGCTACCGCCTGACCGGGGTGAGCGACGCGCTGCGCGGCGACCGCCCCGGGTCGATGCGCGACCTGTGCCTGATCTACGGCGACGAGTTCTACCGGGCGTGGGGCGAGGCGGCCCACGCGGTGACCACCGGCGAGTCGGGGTTCGAGCGCGCGTTCGGGGCGCCATTGGCCGCGTACCTGCGGCGCCACCCCGAGACCGGCGCCCGGTTCCAGCGCGCGATGAGCGCCGGCAGCCGTTTCTTCGCGGACGTGCCGCGCGCGTTCGACTTCTCCGCCTGCCGCACGGTGGTGGACGTCGCGGGCGGCAACGGGGCGCTGCTGTCGGCCGTCCTGGGCGCCAACCCGGGCGCCAGGGGCGTGCTGCTCGACCTGCCCCACATGACCACGATCGCGCGGGAGCAGGTGGGCCGGCTGCCCGGCCTGGAGCGCTGCGAGATCGTGGCCGGCGACCTGTTCGAGTCGGTCCCCGCCGGCGGGGATGCGTACCTCCTCTCCCGCGTCCTGCAGGACTGGGACGACGACCGCTGCGCGCGGGCGCTCGGCAACTGCCGCGACGCGATGGCGCCCGGGACCGCGCTGCTGATCCTGGAGCGGGTGATCCCGCCGGAGGACCGGGCCGCCCGCGGCGACGGCGCGCTCTCGCTGCTCTGGGACCTCCACCTGCTCATGGCCGCGGGGGGCCGGGAGCGCACGCTGCCGCAGTACCGGGCCCTGCTGGACGGCGCGGGGCTCCGGCTGGAGTCCGCCGCGGGCCTGCCGCTGGAGATGACGCTGCTCGTCGCCAGACCCGCGTGAGGCCGGCCGCGGCGCCGCGGCCGGCCGTCCCGGCGGCTCTGCTACGCTCCGGAGGCATGCCTCGCCGCGCCCTCCGGCTGATCGTTCCCGTGCTCCTGCTCGCCCTCGCCGCCTGCTCGTCCGCGCAGCCGTCGCGGAGCGGCCCGGCGCTGGTCTTCGGCGCCATCTACCCGCTCAGCGGGCCGCAGTCCGAGGGCGGCCACGAGGAGTTCGGCGGCGTGCGCGCGGCGCTCCAGGTGGCGCGCGACCAGGGGGTGCCGGGCGCGGACCGGGTGCGGCTCCAGGTCGAGGACGTGCAGACGCCCGATCAGGCCGTCGCCGCGGTCGACCGGCTGATCGACCGCTACCACGTGCCGCTGATCATCGGGACGTACGGCAGCACGCTGTCCGCGGCGGCCGCCGCCAGGGCCGACCAGCGCCACGTCGTGTACTGGGAGACCGGCGCCGTGGCCGACCAGGTCACCGTGGGCCGGCGGTACGTGTTCCGGACCGTGGCCACGGGCAGCTCGCTCGGCCGCATGGCGGTCGGCTTCACGCAGCAGGTGCTGCTCGGCGCCGCCGGCCTGGCGCCGGCCGCGGCCCGGGTCGCGATCGTCGGTGTGGACGACGTGTACGGCCAGTCGGTGGCCGACGCGGAGGAGGCGGGCGCGCGGGCGGCGGGGATCCAGGTGGTGGACCGGGTCCGGTACAGCCCGTACGCGTACGACCCCAGCGCGATCGCCGAGGAGGTGGCGGCGGCCCGGCCCGACTTCCTGTGGGACGTCAGCTACCTGACCGACGGCATCGCGATCTGGCGGGCGATGCTGGACCACCGGGTGCCGCTGCGGGCCGCGATCGGCACGAGCTCGGCGTTCTGCATGGACGACTTCGGCAAGACGCTGGGCGCCCAGGCGGTCGGCCTGTACGCGGCGGACAAACCGGCCGGGACCGTGCCGTCGAACGCGCTGCAGCCGGCGGCCCGGGCTCAGCTGGCGGTTGCCCAGCGGGCGTACCGCTCGGTCACCGGGGCCATTGACATGCCGATCCCGGCGGTCGCCGGCTTCGTCGGCGGCTGGGTGCTGGCCCACGACGTGCTGCCGGCGGTCCACGGCCAGGTGACCAGCGACGCGCTGCGCGACGCGGCCGACACGGTGGACGTCCCGGCCGGGATGGAGATCAACGGCGGGGGCGCGAGGTTCTCGCCGCCTGGCAACCCGGACGCGGGCCAGAACCTGCGCACGGCGGCGGTGGTCGGCCAGTGGCAGGCGGTCGACCAGATGAAGGTCGTGTTCCCCGCCGCGTTCGCGGAGGCGGCACCCCGTCTGGAGCTCTCGGCGCCGAAGTTCGGCTGATCTCTGCGAGAGTACGGTCATGGCACCGGACTCGATGAAGATGCCGAAGCCGACCGAGGAGGCCAAGGCGGCGTTCGCGGGGCTCGTCCCCGCCGCCCCGGCGGTCACCATGAAGCCGATGTTCGGCAACCTCGCCGGCTTCGTGAACGGGAACATGTTCGCGGGGCTGTTCGGCGAGGACCTGTTCGTCCGCCTGCCCGACGAGGAGGCGGCCGCGGTGCGCCAGGCCGGCGGCCGCGACTTCGAGCCGATGGCGGGCCGCGCGATGAAGGGCTACGTCCTGGTCCCCGCGGACTGGCGCGACCGCCCGCAGGCGGTGGCGCCGCTGGTCGAGCGAGCGCTGGAGCTCACGGCGGAGCTGCCGGCGAAGCCCCCCGGAAGGCGAGGGCGTAGCCCCCGCCGGAGCTTTGGCGCCAAATCGCCCATTCGTGGGCGCTGGACCGGGTGGATTGGCGCCAAATCGGCGGAGCCGGGCCACACTTTCGATGCATCCGCCGGGGAGACTGCCGTGCTGAGAGAGGCGCCCCGATCGCCTCGCAGACGAGCAGAAAGGAGCAACTCAGATGATCCACCCCGGCTACCCGGTCCAGTTCTCGGTGGACTACCCGGACCATCCCCTCGACCGTCTCACGACGGCCCTCCGGATCTTCACCGTCGTCCCGATCGCGATCGTGCTCTGCGTCCTCGCGGGCGGCGTGTGGCAGTCGGGCGGCGGCGACTCCACGGCCGTCGCCGTCGGCGCCGCCGGCCTCCTCTTCGGGGCCCCGCTGCTGATGATCCTGTTCCGGCAGAAGTACCCGCGCTGGTGGTTCGACTGGAACCGCGAGCTGATGCGCTTCACCAACCGCGTCTCGGTGTACCTGGCCCTGATGGACGACCGCTACCCCTCGACCGACGAGGAGCAGTCCGTGCACCTCGACTTCCCCTATCCCGACGTGCCCCAGGACCTCAACCGCTGGCTGCCGCTGGTGAAGTGGTTCCTCGCGATCCCCCACTACATCGTCCTGTTCTTCCTCAGCATCGCCGCGGTCCTGGCGGTGGTGATCGCCTGGTTCGCGATCCTGTTCACCGGGCGCTACCCGCGGCCGCTGTTCGACTTCGTGCAGGGCGTGATCCGCTGGAGCAACCGGGTCACCGCCTACGCCGTCATCCTGGTGACGGACCAGTACCCGCCGTTCCGGTTGGCGGCCTGACGCCCGGTCAGCCGCCAACGGCGATCGGGGTCACCAGGCGGCGGTCGGCGTACGAGCGGCCCGTCTCGAGCGCGTACGCGCCGGGGCGGAGCCGCCAGGCGCCGGCCGCCGCGTCCCACGTCTCGGCCGCGCGCCGGGGCACCGCGATCGCCACCTCCGCCGCCTCGCCCGGGGCGGCGGCGGCCGTCGCGAAGCCGGCCAGCCAGCGCCGCGGCCGGTCGGCCTCCGGCTCGGCCGGCGCCAGGTACGCCTGGACCACCTCCCGCCCGGCCCGAGGGCCCGTGTTGCGGACCCGCACCCGCAGCACGCCGAGGGCGTCGCCGCCGCCAGAGGTGAACGAGGCCGACTCGTACGCCCACGACGTGTACCCGAGACCGTGGCCGAACCAGAACGCCGGCGGCGCCGCCGCTCGCTCCCACGCCCGGTACCCGATGAACACGCCCTCGTCGTACGCCAGCACGCCGTCCACCGGCGTCACCCGCGACACCGGGCAGTCGGCCAGCCGCGCCGGCCACGTCGTCGGCAGCCGGCCGCCCGGCTCGGTGCGGCCGAGCAGCACGTCGGCCAGCGCCGCCCCGCCCTCCTGGCCCGGGAACCAGGCCAGCAGGACCGCCGCGACCTCGTCCGCCCACGGCAGCTCGACCGGCGAGCCGGCGTTGACGACGACCACGGTCCGCGGGTTGGCCGCCGCCACGCGCCGCACCAGCTCGTCCTGGCGGCCGGGCAGCGCCAGCGTCTCCCGGTCGGCGCCCTCCCGCTCCGTCTCCTCCGTGGTGCCGACCACCACGACCGCCACGTCGGCGGCGGCCGCCGCGGCCGCCGCCTCGGCGAGCAGGTCGTCCGGGTCCACCGCCGGGCCGGCGTGGCCGAGCGTGAAGCTGACCGCCGGGAATGGCAGGGCCCCCTCGATCGTGTGCCGCAGCGACACGTCCACCGCCGCGCCGGCCGCCAGCTCGACCTCGACGACCCGCGACGGCGGGTGCAGGAAGGCGGCGCCCGGGCCGTCGTCGTCGTCCACCAGGTTCACGCCGTCGAAGACCTCGCGGCCGCCCACCTCCAGGCGGAACGCGCCGGCGCCCTCGACCGCGAACCGGTGCCGGCCCCCCACCTGCGGGGTGAACGCGCCCGCGACCTCGACCGACCGCAGCTCGCCCTGCGCGACGCCGCCCGGCAGGTCGCCCAGCCAGCGCGCCAGGCCGCTGGCCAGCGGCTGCTCCGCGAGCGCCCGGCCGTCGCGGTCCCGGAACACCGCGGTCAGCTCGAAGTCGGCCCCGGCCGGCGCCACCCGGGTGCGGGCGCCGGCGCCCGCCGCGTACGTCACCGCCACCCCGCCGGGCAGCGCGCCGCGCAGGCCGGCCAGCGGCGACACGACGGCGGCCGAGCCGACCTCGGCGCTGCCGCCGCCCATCGCCGCCGGCGCCCCGGCCGCCTCGCCGGCGAGCGCCACGGCGCGAAGGGCCGCCGGGTCCAGCGGCAGGACGCCGTCGTTGCGGAGGAGCACGAACGAGCGGGCGGCCAGCTCGCGGGCCAGCGCGCCGCCGTCCACCGGAGCCGGCAGCGCGGCCGGGGCCGCCGCGGGCGGCACGCCGTCCAGCGCCCCCGCCCGGGCCGCCAGGCGCAGCGTCCGGCGGGCCATGTCCGCCACCACCGCCTCGGGCACCGTCCCCGCCCGGACCGCGTCGGCCAACCCGTTCCGGAAGACGGGCAGGACGCCCGGCATCGCCACGTCCAGGCCGCCGAGCGCGGCCCGGACGGCGTCCCGGGCCGCCATCCAGTCGGAGACGACGCAGCCGTCGAACGCCCACTCGTCCTTCAGCAGGCGCCGCTGCAGCGGCGCGTGCTCGGTCATCGTGCTGCCGTTGACGCTGTTGTAGGCGGACATCGCCGCCCACGCGCCCGCGCGCCGGACCGCCACCTCGAACGGCGCCAGGTACAGCTCGCGCAGCGTCCGCTCGTCCACCCGCACGTCCACCGTGAAGCGGTCCGTCTCGGCGTCGTTGGCGACGAAGTGCTTGGGCATGGCGGCGACGCCGCCCTCCTGCACGCCGGTCACATAGCCGGCGGCGATCTCTCCGGTCAGCAGCGGGTCCTCCGAGTAGCACTCGAAGTGGCGGCCGCCGAGCGGGCTGCGGTGCAGGTTGACCGTCGGCGCCAGCAGCACGTGGACGCCCTTGCGCCTCGCCTCCTGCGCCAGCACGTGCCCGGCGCGGCGGGCCAGCTCGGGGTCCCACGTCGCGGCCAGCGCGGTCGGGCTGGGCAGCATCACCGTGGGCCCGCCACCGCTCCAGACCGTGCCGCGCACGCCGACCGGCCCGTCCGACATGACCAGCGAGCGCAGGCCGATCTCCGGCAGCGCCGGCAGGGCCCACATGTCCAGCCCGTCCACCAGCCGGACCCTCGTCTCCAGGTCCAGGCGGGCCAGGGCGGTCTCCACCGCACGCTCGCGGGTCGTCTCGTCGGACGCGGTGACGGTCGTCATGGATCCATCCTGACGCGCGCGCCGCGGCCGGGGACCATCGTGACCGCGTGCAGCGCCACGCGCTCGGGCCGCGGCGAGGCGGGCCGCAGCCGCGCGTGCTCCAGGACCGTCCGGACCACGACGGCCATCTCGAACGTGACGAAGCTGGCCCCCAGGCAGCGCCGGATGCCGCCGCCGAACGGGATCCACGTGCCGGCGCCCGGCTGCGCGTCGAGGAACCGCTCGGGCCGAAACGCCTCCGGCCGGTCGTACCGGTCGGGCCGGCGCTGGGCCAGGTAGATGCTGGCGGCGACGGCGACGCCGGCCGGCACCGTGTGGGCGCCCAGCGCGAGCGGCCGCCGCAGCCGCCGCGACGTGTAGCGGAAGACCGGCCGGACGCGGAGCGTCTCCCGGATCACCGCGTCCAGCAGGCGGGCCGACCCGTCCGGGTCGTCCCGGAGGCGCTCGACCAGGTCGGGCCGCCGGAGCAGGAGCTCGAAGCACCAGGCCAGCGACGTCGCGGTGGTCTCGTGCCCCGCCACCAGGACCGTCACCAGCGCGTCCACCAGCTCGGCGTCGTCCATCTCGGGCAGCAGGACGTCGATGACGCCGTCGCCCGGCTCCGGCGCCGCCCGGCGGCGCCGGACCTGGTCGCGCAGCAACTCGTCCACGTGCGCCTTCAGGCGGACGAACCGGCCCCACGGGCTGCGCGGGCCGAGGTCCCGGCGCAGGGCGGGCACGACCATCCACGAGCTGCCCATCCGGAGCAGCCGCTGGAGCGACCGGCGCAGGTCGTCGAGCTCCGCCGATTCAGCCAGGTCGAACACGACGCGGAGGATCACCTCGAACGTGATCGCCCGCAGGCGCGGCAGCAGCGGGAACGCGCGGTCGCGCGGCCAGCCGGCGACGCTGGCCTCCACGATCGCGGCGATCGCCCCGGCCTGGCGGCGCATGCGCTCGCCGTGGAAGAACGGCAGCAGCAGCCGGCGCTGGCGCAGGTGCTCCGGGCCGTCCAGCATCAGCACCGAGCGGTCGCCGAGCAGCGGGGCCAGGATCGCGTTCTCCTCGCCGGTGCTCGCGGCCTCCGCGTCGAGCGTCAGGACCCGCTCGACGAGCGCCGGGTCGCTGACCATGACGACCGGCGGCCCGAGCGCCAGGCGGAGCGTGAACACGTCGCCGTACCGCCGCGCGCACCGCTCCAGGAACCCGGTCGGCGAGCCGAGCCACAGGGCGGTCTGGACCAGGGCCGGGAGGGGCGGCCCGGGGGGCAGCGCCGAGGCTGCTGACATGCCGCCGATTTTGCCGGAACGATCGCTGGGCGTTTGTCCTGGCCGTGCCGTCTCGCCCATGGTCGCCTCCCTGACCATTCGGATATCACAGTGCCGACAGGTGAGCGTACGCGCGGGAGAAGAGAGGTCGGTGGCGGCACCGGGACTGGTGCGATTGGTGCTGGTGTCAGAGATCCAGCTGTACCGGGAGGGTCTCGCGGTCCGGGTGGCGAGGGAGCCGGGATGGGACCTGATCGCGTCCATGGACTCGCTGCCGGAGGCGCTGCGGGTCGCCGGTGAGTCGGCGGCCGACCTGGTGCTGTTCAACGTCCCGCCGGAGTCCGGGAACCTCCGGGCGCTGGAGGAGGCCGTCTCGTCGCTGCCGGGGGCGCGGTTCGTCGCGCTGGACGTCGGCGACGTGGACGAGGCGATCGCCTGGGTCGAGGTCGGCGTGGTCGGCTTCCTGGAGCAGCGCGACTCGTTCGACGAGCTGCGCGAGGTGATCGACAGCGTGCTGCGCGACGAGCTGCGCTGCTCGCCCCGGATGGCGGGGGCGCTGCTGCAGCGGGTGCGGGAGCTGAGCCGGCTGCGCTGGAGCGGCAACGTGCGCCTGCTGACGACGCGCGAGCTGGACATCCTGCGCCTGGTCGGCCAGGGGCTGTCCAACCCCGAGATCGCCGACCGCATGCGGCTGCGCCTGCCCACGGTCAAGAACCACGTCCACCACGTGCTCCAGAAGCTCCAGGTGCCGACGCGCGAGGCGGCGGCGAACGTGGCGCGCGAAGCCCGGCTCTGACCTCGGCCGGCTCACGCGTCCACCAGGCCGCGCAGCACCTCCAGCATGCGGTCCGCCAGGCGGGCCACCGTCTCGGGCCGGTGCACCTCGCGCGAGGCGATCCAGTCCACCTGGAGGCGGCCGCCGACCACCTGCGCGCTCACGTCCAGCAGGTGCGAGCGGGCCTGGTCCGCCGCCTGGCCCATGCCGGCCGAGAGATCGTCCGCCGGCTGGAGCAGGCCGGCCGCGCCGCCGCTCAGGTTGTCCCACTGGCCGAGATAGTTGAACGTCACCTCGGCCGGGGGCAGCGCGCGCAGCCGCTCCCGGACGTCCTCGGGGCCGAGATGGCGCAGCAGCCCGTACTCGAGCAGCCGCGGTCCCAGCCCGCGCAGCCGGCCCCGCAGCGCCCGCAGGCTGGCCACCACGTCGCCCGATTCCGCCAGCTCCAGCAGGACGGGCGCCTCGGTCGTGAACCAGCCCACCGTCCGGGTCAGGTCCACCCCGTCGAACACCTCCTCGCGGCCGTGGCCCTCGACCTCGACCTGGACCCACCGGCTCCCGCTCCACTCCGCCAGCACGAGGCCGAGCGCGGTCAGCAGCACCTCGTTGATCTGCGTGCGGTACACGGCCGGCAGCTTCTGCAGCAGCAGCCGCGTCTCCTCGGCCGGCAGCGACACCGACACCGTGTCCGCCGTCGAGACCAGGTTGCGGCCGTCCGGCAGGTCCACCGGCAGGCGGCCGGCGCGCTCGCGCTCGGGCCGGGTCCACTCGTCGAGGCGCTCGAGCAGGTCCGGCTCGCCGGCCCTCGCCTCCAGCAGCTCGGCCCAGCGCTTGAACGGCGTCGTCGCCGGCGCCAACGCGGGCTCGCGGCCGTCCAGCAGCTGCGCGCAGGCGGCCTCCAGGTCGCCGATGAGGACACGCCAGGAGACGCCGTCCACCACCAGGTGGTGCACGTCGAGGAACAGCAGGTTCGGCTCGCCCGCGGCGGTGGCGAGCAGGGCGGCCCGCAGCATCGGGTCGCGGCCCAGGTCGCGAGGGCCCTGGAGCCGCTCCGCCACCGCCTCGAGGTCGGCGCCATCCGCCTCGACCAGCTCCGGGTCCGGCCCGGCCTCGGCCACCTCCTGCGCCCACCGCCCGGCCTCGCGCCAGAACCGCGCCCGCAGCTGGTCGTGCTCGGCCACCAGCGTGCGCAGGGCCCGGCGGAGCACGTCCGCGCCCACCCGCTCGGAGACCCGCAGCAGCAGCGACTGGCTGTAGTGGCCGGGGTGCGCGGCGGTCGCGAAGTGCCAGCGCTGGATCGGCGTCAGCGGGGCCGGTCCCACGCCGGACTCCCGCGCCGCGCCCGACCGGGCCTCCTCGACGACGGGCCGCAGGGCGGCGATGGTCTGCTGCTGGAACAGGTGCTTCGACGTGAGCCGGAGGCCGCGCTCGGCGCACTGGGCGACCACCTGGATGCTCAGGATCGAGTCGCCGCCCAGCTCGAAGAAGTTGTCGTGGACGCCGACGCGGTCGAGGCGCAGCACGTCCGCCCACACCTCCGCCAGTGCCGCCTCGACCTCGTCGCGCGGCGCCTCGTAGCCGGCCGCCGACGCGAGCGCCGGCTCGGGCAGGCGCTTGCGGTCCACCTTGCCGCTGGTCGTGAGCGGCAGCGCGTCCAGCTCGACGGTGGCGGCGGGCACCATGTGCTCCGGCAGCCGCTGGCGCAGCCACGCCCCCACCTCGGCGCCGGCGCCCGCCTCGCCGACCGTGTACGCGACGAGCTGCCGGCCGCCGGCCGGCAGGTCGCGGACGGCGACGGCCGCCTGGGCCACGCGCGGGTGCTCGCGCAGGACCGCCTCGATCTCCCCGAGCTCGATCCGGAACCCGCGCACCTTCACCTGCTCGTCCAGGCGGCCCAGGTACTCCAGCTCGCCGTGGGCCCGGTAGCGCACGAGGTCGCCGGTCCGGTAGAGCCGGGCGCTTGGCCCGGCGCCGAGCGGGTCGGGCACGAAGCGCTCGGCCGTCAGGCCCGGCATGCCCAGGTAGCCGCGGGCGACCTGGACGCCGCCGACGTACAGCTCGCCCGCCACCCCGGGCGGCACCGGCCGCAGCTCGCGGTCCAGGACGTGCGCCCGCGTGTTCGCCACCGGGCGGCCGATCGCCACGCGCTCGTCCGTCTCGACCTCGCGGGCGGCCACCTCGTGCGTCAGCACCTGGATGCACGTCTCGGTGGGCCCGTACAGGTTCACGAGCCGGACCCCGGGCAGCGCCGCGTGGACCTGCCGGCACAGGGCGGCGTCCAGCGGCTCGCCGCCCGCGTACAGCCAGCGCAGGTCCTTGCAGCCGGCCGCCTCCAGGTCGCGCAGCAGCACCCGGAGCAGGCTCGGCACCACCTGCAGGCGCGTCACGCCGCGGCCGGCGACGAGGGCCGCCAGCCGGGCCGGCTCCAGGACGTCGTCCGCGCCGGCGATCACCAGCTCCTCGCCGGCCACGAGCGGGAACAGCAGCTCCCACACCGAGGCGTCGAAGCTCGGCGACGTCCGCTGCAGCATCCCGCCGGCGCCGCCGGCGAACGCGTGCCGGAGCCAGCCCAGCTGGTTGCTCAGCGCCCGGTGCTCGACCATCACGCCCTTCGGCCGGCCGGTCGAGCCGGACGTGTAGATCGCGTAGGCCAGGTTGCCCGGGCCGGCCAGCGGGACCGGGTCCGCGTCCGGGCACCGGGCCATCGCCTCGCGCTGGTCCTCCAGCCAGGCGCTGGTCAGCAGCAGGCGCGCGCCCGCGTCGGCCTGGACGTGGGCCAGCCGCTCGGCGGGGTACGCGGGGTCGAGCGGCACGTACGCCGCGCCCGCCTTGAGCGTGCCGAGGATGGCGGTGACCAGGTCGGGCGAGCGGTCCAGGCAGATCGCCACCCGGTCCTCCGGTCCGGCGCCGAGGCTCCGCAGGTGATGGGCGAGGCGATTCGCCCGCCGGTTCAGGTCGCCGTACGTCAGCCGCTCGTCGCCGGAGGTCACGGCGACCGCGTCCGGCCGCCGCCGCGCCTGCTCCTCGAACAGCTCGACCGTGGTGCGCGTCTCCGCGGTGTGGCCGGGGGCCCGGCTCCACTCGTCGAGCAGGCGGCGGTCGTCCCCGGTCAGGAGCGGCAGGTCCCGCAGCGGCCGTGCCGGCTCCGCCGCCACCGCCCGCAGCAGCACGTCCAGGTGGCCGGCGAGCCGCTGGATCGTCCCGGGCTCGAACAGGTCGGCGGCGTACGCCAGCTCGCCGGCCAGCCCGCCGTCCACCTCCGCGAACCCGGCGGACAGGTCGTACTTGGCCGTGTCGGTGGACAGCTCGTAGTCGGCGATCTCCAGGCCGGGCAGGCGCAGCTCGCCCCCGGGGGCGTTCTGGAGCACGCAGGAGACCTGGAACAGCGGCGTCCGGCTCGGGTCACGCTCCACGCCCAACTCGTCCACCAGCTTCTCGAACGGCACCTCCTCGTGCGCCTGCGCCCCCAGCGACGACTCCCGCACACGCTCCAGCACACGCTCGAAGCTGTCCTCACCGCCCACCTGGCCACGGATCACCAGCGTGTTCACGAAGAACCCCACCAGCTCCTCCAGCTCACGCCGGGTGCGCCCGGCGGTGGGCGTGCCGAGAGCCAGGTCCTCCTGGCCGGTGTACCGCCACAGCAGCACCATCAGCGCCGCCATCAGCACCTGGTGCAGCGTCGCTCCCCGGGCCCGGCCCAGCTCCCGCAGCCGGCTCGTCAACCCCGCGTCCAGGCGCAGCTCGTGGCTGCCCCCGCGCGAGCTCCGCACCGGCGGCCGGGGGCGGTCGGTGGGCAGCTCCAGCGGCTCCAGACCGGCCAGCGCCTCCCGCCAGTAGCCGAGCTGCCGCTCCAGCTCCTCACCGCTCAGCCACCGCCGCTGCCAGTGCGCGTAGTCCTCGTACTGGACTCGCAGCTCCGGCAGCGCCGGCGCCCGGCCCTCCACCTCGGCCGCGTACAGCTCGCCCAGCTCAGCGACCAGCACGCTGTGCGACCAGCCGTCGGTGACGATGTGGTGCTGGTTCAGCACGAGCACGCGCTCGTCGTCGGCGAGGCGGAGCAGCAGCACCCGCAGCAGGGGGGCCTGGTCCAGGCCGAACGCGGCCGCCGCCTCGGCCTCCGCCAGGCGCCTCGCCTCCGCGTCGCGCTCGGGCGCCGGCAGCTCGCGCAGGTCCACCCCCTGCCACGGCACCTCGACCCGCTCCTGCACGACCAGCGTCGGGCGGCCGCGCTCCGCGCCGAAGCTCGTCCGCAGCACCCGGTGCCGCGCCACCACGCCGTCGAGGGCGCGCCGCAGCGCGGCCTCGTCCAGGGCGCCCTTCAGGCGCAGGCCCAGCGGCACGTTGTACTCCGCGCTGCCCGGCTCGAACTGGTCCAGGAACCACAGCCGCTGCTGCGCGTACGACAGCACCGCCTCCGCGTCCGCCGGCCTCGGCTCCAGCGCCGGGCCGCCGGCCGCGCCGGCCGCGCGCACCTGGTCGGCCAGGGCCGCGATCGTCGGCGAGCCGAACACCGCCCGCACCGGCAGCTCGGCCCCTAGCGCCTGGCGCACCCGCGACACGACCCGCATGTTCGCGATCGAGTCGCCGCCGAGCGCGAAGAAGTTGTCGTGGACGCCCACCCGCTCCACCCGCAGCACCTCCGACCACACCTCGGCCAGCGCCACCTCCACCTCGTCCCGGGGAGCCTCGTACCCGGCCGCCGACTCCAGCACCGGCTCCGGCAGCCGCCGACGGTCCACCTTCCCGCTCGGCGTCAGCGGCAGCTCGCCCACCTCCACCCACGCCGACGGCACCATGTACCCCGGCAGCTCTCGCGACAGCTCCTCTCGCAGCCGCCCCACCTCCAGGCCCGCCCCGGGCACCACGTACCCCACCAGCCGGCCCCCGCGCACCGCCGCCGCCGCCCCCGACACACCCGCCAGGCCACGCAGCGCCGCCTCCACCTCGCCCAGCTCCACACGCGCTCCGCGCACCCGCCACCGCACCACGTCCCCCGTCCGGTACATCCGGCTCCCACCGCCCCCGAACGGGTCCGGCACGAACCGCTCTCCGCTCAGACCAGGACGCTCCAGGTAGCCGCGCGCCACCCGCGCCCCACCGATGCAGAGCTCGCCCGGCACTCCCACCCCCACCGCACGCAGCTCACCGTCCACCACGTGCACGCTCGTCCCCACCACCCCTCGACCGATCGGCACCCGCGACTGCCCGTCCCACTCCCCGGCCACCTCGTACAGCGTCGCCGTCACACCCGCCTCCGTCGGCCCGTACGCGTTCAGCAGCCGCACACCCGACACCCGCCGCGTCCACTGCCCAAGGTCCCCAGGACCCACCACGTCCCCACCCAGGATCAGCAGCCGCAGCCGACCCAGCCCCGACTCACCCCGGCGCTCCAGCTCCTCCACCAACCCGTGCCAGTACGCCGGCGTCACGTTCGCCACCGTCACCCCGCTCGACCGGATCCCCTCCAGCAGCTCGCCCCCAACCCACGGCTCGCCCGCCCGCAGCACCACCGTGGCACCGCACGTCAGCCCCGGCAGCAGCTGCTCCAAAGACGGGTCGAAGCTCGCCGGCGCGAACTGCAGCACACGGTCCGTGGCCGTCAGCCCGTACTGCTCCACCGCACCGCGCACCACCTCGCCCAGCGCCCGGCGCTCCACCATCACGCCCTTGGGACGGCCGGTCGAGCCCGAGGTGTAGATCACGTAGGCCAGGCTCGACTCGCTCCCCCAGGGCTCGGGGTCGCTGGCCGGGCAGGACGCGATGGCGTCCGCCCGCTCGGCCAGCCAGGCGCCGGTCAGCTCGATCCCGGCTCCCGAGTCGGCCAGCATGTAGGCCAGCCGCTCGGACGGGTACTCGGGGTCCAGCGGCACATACGCCGCTCCCGCCTTGAGCACACCCAGCAGCGCCACCGCCAGCTCCGGCGTCCGCCCCAGCCGCACCGCCACCCGCGTCTCGGGCCCCGCGCCCAGAGCGCGCAGCTGGTGCGCCAGCCGGTTGGCCCGGCGGTTCAGCTCCGCGTACGTCAGCTCCTCGCCACCGCAGACCAGGGCGACGGCGCCAGGCCTCCGCGCCACCTGCTCCTCGATCAGCCGGATCATCGTCACGCCGCAACCCTCCGTGAGACCCGTCCCCGCTGGAACAGGTGGCCGACCGCGCCGTCGTCGTCGCGCAGGAACCCGACCAGGAACGGGACGTCGCCCGGCTCCCCCGGCACGCCCACGCAGCGGTCCGGTCCCGCCGCCCGCAGCGGCACCCGCTCCCGCCCGTCCGTGAGCGCGTACCCGCCCTCGTCCGGGACGACCCACAGCCGCCCGCCGCCGTTCTCGTAGCCGCCGGCGACGGCCGGGTCGATCGGCACGGTCCGCGCCGGCAGCGCCGGCGGCGACGCCTGGCCGACGTCCACCCCGAGCTCCTGGAGGGCGCCCACCAGCCGCCCCCACTCCTCGTCCACCGGGACGCAGCTGGCCAGCATCGCGATCGCGAACTCGCCGTCCGCGCTGGCCCGCACGCGCGCCGTCCAGCCGGCGTCGTCGCCGTCGTGGCCGAACCAGCGGCCGTCCGGGACCGGGCTCGAGCCGCTCCGGAGCACGGCCCAGCCGAGCCCCCACGCGTCCGCGAACGTCGGGTCCGGCACGGGCACGGCCGGCGCCCGCATCTCGCGCGCCAGCGCCGCGTCCAGCAGCGGGAACCCGAGCGGCGTCCGCCCGTCCGCCAGGTGCAGCCGCACCAGCGCCAGGAGGCCCTGCGCGTTCAGCGCCAGGCCGCAGCACGGCGCCCACGCCCGCCCCTCGCCGGGGGACGGCGGCAGGCCGGCGATCTCGCCGTCGGGCCGGCGCACGTGGCCGTCCGCCATCAGCCCCGGCGGCAGCGGCTCGGACAGGAAGAACCCGCCCCGGACCTCGATCGGGTCGAGCAGGTACGCCTGGACGGCGTCGGCCCACGACTCGCCGGACGCGGCCTCGATCAGGTGGCCGACCGCGACGTACCCGGCGTTCGCGTACGAGAAGTGCTCGCCGGGCGCGAACAGCCGCTCCCGCGTGCACAGGCGGAGGTACTGGCCCGGCGACCCGCGCCGGCCCTCGGTCTCGGCGGGATCGTCCTCCAGGCCGCTGGTGTGCGTGAGCAGGTGCCGCAGCGTGACGTCGCCGAGCACCTCGCGGCACCGGCCCGGCGGCAGCGTGTCGCCGATCGGCGCGTCCAGGTCCAGCGTGCCGTCGCCCACCAGCTGCATCGCCAGCGTCGCGGTGAACACCTTGGTGACGGACGCCAGCGGGAACCGCGTGTCGGCCGTCACCGGCGCGGGCCGGCCGGCGCCGATCGTGCCGTGCTCCAGGTGGTCGACCACGCCGTCGCACGACCACGCGACCTGGACTCCCGGGATGGTGAACGTCGAGGCCGTGTCCCGGATCGCGTCCCGCACCTGGCGGGCGAGCGTGGACGCGGCTGTCTTCCCGATCATCGTCATCGAGCTCCCCCTTTTCCTATTCGGCCGCCGCCGCCATCTCGCTGGCGGGGGCGGCGACGTCCGCCTGCCCGGTCCTCGCGGTCCACAGCGCGACCACCGCGACCGCGCCGGTGACGATGAGCAGGCCGGCGGCCGCGAGCAGCAGCGGCACGACGCCCACGTGGCCGCCGAGGAGGGACGCGGCGCCCACGCCCAGGAGGATGCCGACGCTGGAGACCGTCTCGGTGAGGCCGAAGACCCGGCCCAGGAGCTCGTTGTCCACGTGCTCCTGGTAGTACGCCTGCATCCACGCCGAGGCCGCGACCATCGGCACGCTGAGCAGGAACAACGTGGCCGCGCTGACGGCCAGCGGACGGGCCGTGACGAAGCCCACCAGGCCGACCCCGGCCACCACGAGCGCGGCGCCCACGACGCGGCCGCTGGTCAGGTACCGGCTCACCGCCGCCAGGGCGAGGGCGCCGAGCAGGGCGCCCAGGCCCTGCGCCGCCGTCAGCACCCCGTACCGCGTCGGGTCGAAGTGGAGCACGTCCACCACGAACGGGACGAGGAGCGTCTCGAGCATGCCCTGGGCGACCATCACCGTCCCCAGCACCAGGCACAGCGCCTCGAAGACGCGGCTGGTCACGATGCAGCGGACGCCCTCGGCCAGCTCCCGGACGAACGCCGCCGGGATGCCCCGCGCGCCGTCCCCGGCGCCCTCGGCGGCGGGCCGCGCGGCGGCCGGCAGGCGGATCCCGAGCAGGAGGAGCGCCGAGAGCACGAACGAGCCGCTGTCCACGATCGCGGAGGCGGTCAGCCCCAGCACCGCGAACAGCAGGCCGCCGGCCGGCGGCCCGACCAGGCGAATGGTGCTGGTGCCGACCGAGAACAGCGAGTTGGCCCGGAGCAGGTTCTCCCTGCGCACGATCACGGGCAGCAGGGCGCCGTCCGCGGCGACGAACAGCTGCGACGCCGACGCCTCCAGCAGCGCCACCGCGTACACCAGCCCGAGCGGCGCGCCGGCCGCCATCGCGACCAGGAGCAGCAGCAGGCCGGCCCGGAAGACGTCCGCGCCGATCAGCGTCAGCTTGCGGTTCCAGCGATCCGCGAGCACGCCCGCGATGGGGCTGAAGACCAGGCGCGGCAGCAGCTGGACGGTGACCAGCGCGCCTGTGGATGTGATCGAGTGCGTCCGCGAGTACACGAACAGCGGGAGCGCCAGCAGCAGCGCCCAGTCGCCCAGCTGGGAGACCATGCCGGCACTGAGAACGAATACGAGATTTCGATCCTTGAGCAGTGTTCGCACGCGCAGCTACCGCGTTGTCTGGAAACAGACGTTGCCGTACATGATCCCCCCACGACTGATGTCGTATCGGTCTGTCGAAGATGGCGCTCTGCCAGTGCCGAATCTGTGACCGGAAGCGACTATACCGAGGCCCGTGACAGCACGTCAAGCCTGTCAATTGCGAGGTTTTTGCGGTACTAAACCACAGTCGTTTTGCGTACTGGTACCGCGACATCGGGATGACGTACCAGGGACTAGTACCCGAGTTCGCGCAGGTACTAGAACAGCGCTCGTTACGAGTGAGACCGGGTACTACGCCGCGGGCCGCGTCGAGCGGTTCAGCGGCAGGGTCAGGCAGCTCACGGCGCCGCCCGCCTTCCGAAACTCCGCCACAGGCGCGCAGCGCACCTCGAAGCCGTGCTCCGCGAGCACGTGACGCAGTCGTGGCGGGCACTGTGACATCACGACACAGCCGTCGACGACGATCGCGTTCGCACAGAATGACAGCGCCTCGGCGCGGCACAGCTCGATCGGCTCCGGCACGAGGTCGGAGAGCAGGCGCCGGGCCGCGCGGTCCAGCATCTCCGGCGCGACCAGCGCGTGCCGGCCGTCCAGCGGGCACACGCACATGTCGAGGTGGTAGAAGCGCGGGTCCACGAGCCGCATCGAGTGCACGGTCACGTCCAGTCGGTCGGCCAGCGCGGCGTGCCCGGCTCGGCTGCTGCGAAAGCCCCAGCCCGCCAGCACGTGGGGGCCGAACACGCACACGTCGCCGCCCTCCAGGTACGCGTCCTGGGCCGGCTCCAGGTCGGCCGGCTCGCGGCCGTGACGGCGCAGCCACGCCGCCACGTGGTCGGCCTCCGCGCGCCGCTCCGGGCAGCGGAAGCTCGCGCGCACGTAGCTGCCGTCGAGCGGGATGCACGCGTCCCGGGTGAACACCAGGTCGGGCAGGCCCGAGACGCCGCGCATGACGTCGACGTCCGCGCCCAGGCTCTCCACGGTGCGCACGAGCCCGGTCCACTCCGCCTCCACGCAGTCAGGCGACGGCTGGACGGAGCGGTCCATCCACGGGTTCAGCTCGTCCACCACGGCGAAGTACCGCGGCTCGCAGAGCAGGTACCGCGGCCGGGCGGCCGGGAGGAGCGACGGTCGTCGCTCCTCCCCCGCCTCGAAGACGGTTGCCTTCAACTGACCGGGCCGAACTGGTACGCCCTGATCACGGTCTGCGTGACAGAGTCCCCCGCCGCGTCGCGCGCGGTGAGGCGCAGCGACGCGAACCCGGCGCCAGCCGGATTGCGGAGGAGGGCGTGCCCCGAGCTGCCGTCGCGGTCCACCGGGACGGTCGTCCAGGTGGCGCCGTCGTCGTACGAGACCTGGACCCCCAGCGCCGTCACCCTGCTGGGCGGCGCGCCGGGCTGGCGCTGGACCAGCAGGTCGAGCCGGAACGGTCCGCCGGCCCCCGCCGTCCCCTGCGGGTCCACATCGCCGCTGGCCCGGACCACGAGCAGCGGGAGCGGCGCCGCCGGGGCGGCCGCGCCCGGGTCGGCGAACGTCCACGTCACGTCGGCGCTCGTGCCGATCACCGACCACGGAACGACGCGGCTGGCCGTGGCCTCCAGCGTGTACGTGCCCGGGCTGTCCGGGATCGGGAACGCCCCGATGCCCGGCACCGGGCTGGTGCCCAGCGCCGCCCTGTCCCGGGACAGGGTGGTGGTGCCGGTCATGCCGAAGGGCGG
>VBJR01000156.1:2136-18190 GCA_005880175.1 Chloroflexota bacterium | reverse complement strand
GCTTGACGATCGTCCTCTCGGTCTCGGACAGCTCGACGGCGGGACGCCAGGTGGTGGGACGCATGTCTGGGAATCGGCCTCCTCGAAGTGCTCGGCCCATCATTCCACCCAGCGCCCCTGCCCCGCCGACTACTTGACCGACGTTCTAGACCGTGTTCGAACACCTCGACGATCGGGCCTGATCGAGCACCGGTGCGTTCAGGGACCGATTCTCAACCCGGCTGGAGACCGGGGCCCGCGTGCCGGCGCTCGCCGCCGGCTCGGTCACCTACGTCGACGCCGTGCCCGAGGACCTGTTCTTCGCGCGGGCGCTGGCATGATCTCTGCCAGCAGGTCTGCGCGAGCAGGGAGCCCTGCATCCGGTAACCTGGGTCCACTTCCGGCGGGTACGAGGGCATGAGGGGCCGGCCCCATGAGTCGCCGATGAAGATCACGTTCTCGGCGCGGGCGATGTACTCGCCCTTGACGAGCTGATGGAGCTGAGCGGCCTTGACCGCGGACTGCTCGAATTGAAGTCCTCCAGGCGCTTGGGTGGGGAAGCCGGCCTCCTGCAGGCGCCGCTCGGCGCGGCGCTGGCCGAGGTCGTCGAGCGGCCGGCGTCTCGTTCCTCGGCCCCTACCTGCCCGCTGGTGACCCGGACCGAGCGCCGGCCGCCGGCGACCGCCAGCCCGTCCAGCTCCCACGCCACGCTCGAGCCCGGCTGATCGACCCAGATCACATGCCGCCCGGCCCTGATCTGGCCCAGTGTGCCCGACGATGCGAACTTGTCGGCGTCGTCCAGCGTCATCGGGACCCTTTCTGGCCTCGCCGCCCGACGTCCGGGCGGTGCTCGATCACCTCGACGACAAGGCTTGGGTGCCGCCGATCGCGGGTCCGAGTGGATTCCGGCTACAGGGACGCAGTGGACGGCACAACCAGCGTCCACCAAGCGCTGACCTACTCACCTTGCCTCGCGCTTGCGACACCCGGTGCCCTCCGTTACCATGCGAGGTCGCCCCGGGTGGCTGGCAGAGCGGAGGTGGAGGTGAGGGACTCGATTGGTGGCTGCATCTTACGTCTGGCGGCGCTGGTTGTACCGCAGGCCCCTCGTCGCCGACGGCGGCCTCGTCCATGAATGCCTGAAGAGCCGGCCGAATGGGAACCAGGACGCCGACTTGCCGGTCATCCTGCTGGCCGGCCCGAGAGGAAGCGGGAAGACCGAGTTGCTGCGTGAGATCCAGAGCCGGTGCCGACTGGTGCCGAACGCCTGGGTCGACTTCGGCAACGACCGGGCGGAGACGACCCGAGACGTACTGATCTCGCTGCGGCGCCAGCTTGGCGTCAGGCGCCGACAGTACGGCCGCATCGCATTCCCGCGCCTCGCCGCCGCGCTACTGGTGGACGGCAATCCGCTCGACGACGACGTCGACAACGCGCGCGGGCAGATCCGGCGCCGGCTGGATGAGTACTTCCTCGCCAGCGCGGTCCGACCTCCGGAAGGCGTGCCGGACCAGGAGTCTGTACTTGAGTTCGAGGTCGACACGAGCGGGCACGTGCGGTTCCGCCTGTCGTTCAGTTTCCTGTGGCAGGCCGGCAACCTGCTACTCACGCTTGCGAGGCTGCTGTGGGCGCTGCCGCGGCGGCGGCGCCGCCTGGCCGCGGTCAAGACCTGGTACCGGAACGTGGACGGAGGCGACTACCTCGACGCGCTGGTCGACCTGAAGCACACCGGCGCGGGCGAGATGGAGCGGACGCTCTGCGAGGCGTTCCTCGCCGATCTCCAGGCGGCGTTCAGCGACGAGCGCTGGGCGTCCCACAGGACGCTCAACGCGATCGCTCTGTTCGATGACGTCCACAGCGAGTGGGGCCACAGGTTCCTCGGTCTGTTGGTGGGAGCCCGGCGCCGCCGTCACGGAGCCGAGGGGAGCCTGCCGCTCGCGATCGTTGCGACCAGCGGACAGGCGAGCGACGACGACCTGACCCCTGAGGCGGAGACGACGACGCTCACGCTCGCAGATTGGGCCAGGCGCCAGACCGCCTGGGCCGAGGAGCGGTCGTCACGGTTCGGCATCCGCCTGCGAGGGCTGACCCCGGACGAGGTTGCCGACGTCGTGGCCGCTGGCGCCGGCGACGTGCCCCATCTGTCCGAGCTGGTCCACCGCCTCACGGCAGGCCACCCATGGATGGTCGCGCTCCTAGTCGACGCGGTCCGGGAGCGCCGGCTGGCCGGGGGAGAGCCGCTGGACCTCCGGCAGCTCTTGGACCTACCGGCTCCGAAGGCGTACGGCGCCGCGGACCGGCACGCCGCTTCCGAAGACACGGTGGCACACCGCGCGCTTGACCACCTGCTGCGCGGTGTGGACGCCGTCAGACGCGAGCTGCTGATCCGGTGGTCGCCCGCGGCCGATGTCGGCCAGATCGTTCGGATGGCACGCCTGTCCGGCACGGCGCCGCCCGATCCGCTGCTAGAGGATGTGACTCTCAGGTCCTGGATGCAGGCTGGTGTCAACCCCGGTCTTCACCCTCTGCTCCGCCGTCTGCTCCTCCGCGAGCTGGCGCGTGATCGGGCCGCCTGGGACGACGCGAGCGAGCGGCTGCGCGCGGACTACGAGCTGCGGCTCGAGGCGCTGGAGGGCCGGCCCGACCTCGATGACGAGAGGAGGCGCGAGCTGGACGACCTGTCGGACCGCGTGTGCTATCACGAACTCGCTCTAGGCCGGCTGGGCCCTGTAGTGAAGCACCTCAAGGCGCTGCTTCTGACGGCCGACGTCGGTCCGTGGCTCGGTCGATTCAAGGCGATCGCCTCGGCACCATGCCTGCCGTACGCCGGCGGGCCGGAGGACAGGGTCGCCACCCTCGTCAAGGACACCATCGACGCCGGAGACGTGGAAAGGGACGACATCGACGAGGTTCTCTGCCTGCTGGTCGCGTGCCGCTGGGTCATCGAAGACCCGCTGGGCGACCCTGAGCTGACGCTGGCGCCGAGGATCAGGCGCCAGTTCGAGCGACTGGCCGACCTGGCAGTGGCGAGACTGACCAGGCCGGCGTTCGTCGCGCTCTACCGTCAGGCGGACTCGTGGCAGCACGTGCTGGACCCTGGGGCGCGAGCGTGAGCGCTCGGCAGCCGCGCGGCGCCTGGGTGAGTCCGCCGTACCCGCTACCGCCACCGCCCGGCCGCTGGCGTCGATACGTCGCGGTCGCCATCGCGGGTCTCCTTGCCGCCGTCGGCACGGGCGCTGCGTTCAGAGCCCTGGTCAAGCCTGCCACCCTGGGGAGCTGCGCGCCAGGCGTGGTCAGGATGGGTCCCGCCAGCGAGTGCGTGGGCGTCACGGACGGCGAATACGGCTACTCGCCGGGCCTGGGGGAAGTGGAATCCAAGATCAGAGCTCAGAACGCCTGGGTGCGCGACCAGCACAGCGCGTACGTCAGCGTCGCCTACCTGGGCGCGATGACGCCGCTGGCGGGCGGTGCGACCATCTCCGCCGTCAGGCGCCAACTGGAGGGCGCCTACGTCGCGCAGATGCTGGCCAACCGACCCGACTCCACCACGCACGGCAGCCCGCTCATCCGGCTCCTGATTGCCAATGACGGCGTCGGCGACGAGCAGTGGCCGTTCGTGGTTGGCGAGTTGGCGAGGCGTGTGCACGGGTCCGACCAACTCGTGGCGGTCACCGGGCTCGGTCTGCCGTCGGCGGCCACAAGCGAGGAGGTGCTCGCTCTGCACGATGAGCACATTCCGATCGTGGGCGCGATGGCGACCTCCGGCGACCTCGTCGCCAAGGGCCTGGCGACCGTCTCCATGCCGGCCAGCGTCGAGGTAGCGGCCGGGGTAGCGTACGAGCGACCGCGAGCGCGCGACGCGGTTCTCGTCTACGACGTAGACAAGACCGACGTCTACGCGAACGAGCTGGCGAACGAGTTCGCCCAGCAGTGGCGCGACGGCTCCCTGGCGCGCGAGCCGTTCAACTCCGCGAACGATCCCACCGGAGACTTTCGACTCATGAGAAACGACCGCAACCTCTGCCGCCCGACGAACACGCAGGGGACGGTCATGGGATCCGATCAGGCGCTCATCTTCTTCGCAGGACGCGAGCCCGAGCTGGAAGGCTTCGTCGAGCAGCTGGCGGCCAACAACTGCCTCGGCCCCTACGAGATCGTCACCGGGCCCGACGCGGCCAACGAGTCGGACGACATGGCGTACCTCTCCAAGCTGAAGCCCCATGGCTCGGTGCTCGTCAACTACGCGGGCCGAACGCTGCCGGCCGAGTGGGCGTATGGCGGTCTGCCAGTCCCCAAGCTGTTTCCCGACTTCCGCGACACGTTCGACAAGAGCTTCCGAGGCGAGACCCTCGACGACGGCCAAGCACTCGTCGGCGGCGACGCGGTGTGGACGGCCATCCAGGTTGTGTTCAACATCCAGGCGATCGGCCCGGTGAAGGTGGACATCGTGGCCAGCGGTCTGTTCCACCTCGGCGGTAGCAACGCCATCGCGAGCGCGAGCGGCTCGATCGATCTTGACAACTGCGGCGACCGGGTGTATCTGCCCGTCGCCGTGGTCCAGATGCAGTTCGACGGAACGGTCAAGAGGATGATCGTGGCATCGCCACAGGTGCCGCCGTCAGCCGCCCTGGCTTGCCCCCAGGGAGGAGGCTAGCGATGCTTGGTCGGACGATCGCGGTGGTCGCTGTGCTCACGCTGACCGGATGCTCGGTCGGGCCCTGGACGAACGCCAGCACCGTCACCATCGGATTCACCGCGACTGGAACCGGCGCCGGGTACACCGCCACCGTGCGCGAGGTGCGGGCGTTCGAACGGGAGAACCCGCGCATTCGGGTCAACATCCTCCAGATGTCGCCGGCCTCGAACCTCGCCTACGTGCAGCTCGCGGGCAAGCTCGGAGACGGCATCCCGTACCCGGACGTGATCTCGTCGGACGTAGTCTGGATCGGTACGCTCGTCAAGAACGGCTGGATCCTGCCGCTGGACGGGTTCCATCCCGACAAGTCCAGGTTTTACCCCACGCAATACGCCGCCGCCAGCTTCGGCGGCCGGCTGTACGCGCTCCCGTGGTTCATCGACGCCGAAGGCCTCTTCTACCGGACCGACCTCGGCTTGGACCGGCCCTCGACGCCGGGGCAGCTCGTGGACGAGGCCCGCGCAGCCCAGCGGGCGGGGATCAAGTACGGGCTTGCGTTCGAGGCAATGAAATTCGAGGGCCTCGTCACCGACTTCATCGACTTCGGCGGAACGGTGGACCTGAAACACCTGGACAGCCCGCAGAACGTCTCTGTCCTACAGTTCATGCACGACCTCGTCTACACGCAGCATGTCGCGCCGCCCGACGTGACGAGGTGGCAGGAGAACGAGGTCAGGGATGCGTTCGTCACCGGACAGGCCGCGTTCGCCATCGACTGGCCATTTGTGTACGCCGACGCTGAGGCGCCCCCGCCCACGTCGGTCGTGGCCGGGAAGACCGCGTGGATGCCCTTCCCGGCCGTCGAGGGCGGCCAGCCGCAGGCCGCGCTCGGAGGATGGGACCTCGTCATCAACGCGCGATCCCAGCACCCCGACGAAGCCTACAAGCTGATCGAGTACCTGCTGCGAACCGGCGTCCAGGTGAACAGGGCCGTCAGCGCCGGCAATCCGCCGGGTGTGGTCGATGCGTATCAGGAGAAGAGCGGCCTGTTCCGGCAAGCGCCGTACTACCGGATGGAGCCAGAGGTATTCCGCTACGCGACGCCGCGGCCGGCCACGTCGAGGTACCCGGAGGTGTCCGACGCGCTCCAGTCCCAGCTCGCTGAGGCCATGAACGACCGAGCAACACCGGCCCAAGCACTAGCTGCCGCCCAGCGCCAGATCGACGCCATCCAGGCGGGCAGCGGCTGACGGACGTCCGCCGTTCGAATTGATCCGTCGGACCCGCCGTCCGCAGTTGGAACTCGCGCGTGTACCTAGCCTAGGGTCCGGTCGGGACGTGAGGATCGAGTTCAGGCGGACTCGGTGGAGTCGGCAGCTTCGAGATGGAAGAAACGGGGCGGTTCGTCGAGGGCCAACGCGTGGAGGATCGTGCGCTGGGCGGTGGTGAGCTCGTTCCGCTCATGGACGAGCCGGGCGCGGCCCGACATCGGGTGGTCCACCCCGCCGAGGCCGCTCTGAGCACGCAGGCTCGTGTCGAGCGGCATGCCTGCGAGGGCGCAATGCCCAACGACATGAACCACTCGACCACTGCGGTGGTGAGCTCGGCCGTCGTCGCTGACGTGGAGCCGTTCGATGTCAAATTCGAACTTGGTTGTTGAGGCTATTGCCGAATACGAAATCCGCCTCGTTCGCCGCCGCCGCTGAAATCTGGTTGGTTGATCGCCAGGCGCGTTCGAACTCTCTCTTTCGAATACAGATCGGCTCGAAATGGCGAGTCAAGCGAAAGATGGTCGGCCGCCCGGGACACTATTCGAACTCTTTTCCTGGCCCCGCCGCCCGACGTACGGGCTGTGTTCGAGCAGTTCGCCGACGGCCGTTGAGCTACTTGTCATCGCGGGTCCGGATGGATTCTGGGCGACGTCCAGGAACGCGGCTCTCGAACTCCATGGGTACGCTGGGCGCAGCTCGCCTGACCGACCTCGAGCACCGACGGTAGGGATCGCGACCCTCCCCGCCCGGCCACCAGGACGACCACTTACAAGCCGCGCAGCACGCCCACGTCGACGCCTGGCCGGATCAGCACCAGGCCGCCGGACGTTGCCAGCGCGTCCGACCACCGCGACGAGCAACGTCCTGATGGGCGATCTACCACCGCGTGCCGCCGTGAACCTCCCCCTCCCCCACCGGCTGCCGGCCGGGTTCAGGTGACGCTGGTGACGCTCAGTCGGGCTCTCTTCCCTTTGCAAACGAGATGCGTCTTGAGGGTTGGAGGGCTCCGGGGGCATGACTAGAAAAGGGAGGGAAAACAGCGTCACCAGCGTCACTAGCGTCACCTCCGTATTCGGATCGAACCCGAACACGGGTGACGCTTGTGCCGGGAGTAGCGTCACCTCGGCCGCCAGTAGCGTCACCTGTGTGGGCGCCGATCTGCGGTGGCCAGTGGCCAAGTCCGTCGGCGGAGGAGCTGATCCGCCTGTCGCCGTCGGCATCGGCGGCGGACCACGGCATGCTGTCCGCGGTGCGTCTGCTCTGGCCCTCCCCCCCAGCCCGGTCGCTGGTAAACGGCGGTCGGCGTCGTGCTCGAGCTGCAGGCGCGCGGCCTCGAGATCGTCGGGCTGTCCCATCCGTCGGTCGCGGCCACGCTGGCGGCGCTCGACATCGAGCCGCGCTGCAAGGTTCGTAAGTCAGGCGCCCATCGCCAGCCGATGTAGCCCGACCCGCGGACGAATCGGCCGTGGGACGATTCCCGACCATCCGGAGTTGCGGGCCAGGCTACCAAGGAGTGCTTCCATGGCCATCGAGTTCTTCTTGAAGATCGAAGGAATCCAGGGCGACAGCAGTGACAAGGTGCACCCGGGCGAGATCCAGTTGCAGTCGTTCAGCTGGGGCGCCGCTCACGTGGTGGCCGCCGGATCGCAGGGTGGTGGTGGTGCCGGCGCTGGCAAGCCGTCACTGGCAGAGTTCTCGTTCACAGCCAGTACCAGCCAGGCATCGCCAGAGCTCTTCTTGGCGGTGGTGACAGGCAAGGTCTTCCCGACTGCCACCGTGACCGGCGTCCGGACGTCGAAGGACCCGATCACCGTGCTGGAGTTGGCGTTCAAGGACGTAGCGATCAGCTCCTACCGGATCGGCGACGTGCCTGATGCGGAGCTCCCTGTCGACCAGGCCGCCTTGACGTTCTCGCAGGTGCGGTACACCTTCACGCCACTGAAGGCGGACGGCAGCGCCGGCACCCCGGTGGTCGCGGGGTGGGATCTCAAAGGCAACCGAACGATCTGACGCTGGAGCTCGGTGTCGCTGCCGCCCGGATCCGGTCGGGCACCCGGTCAGCGAGCACAGCAGCCCGAGCACGACGATGTCGCCACGGCGGATACCGACCTCGACGTTGTCGTCGGACGGAGCGCGAAGTGCAGCAGGGTCCCGGTTCACAAGGCCGGCAACGCTGGCTCTCGTCAGCCCTCCTCGGTGAGCCCGGCCGCGAGCATGACGCGGGTGGCGCTTCCCTCGCTCCATCCGGGCCCTGTGCGCAGTATTCCGATCCTATTGGCTATCGTACGGTGGTGCGACTCGCCAATGTCAACAGAGCGCCGAACAGTATCAGGCTCAGCACCCATGTCACGATCACCACTTGCCTTGGTGCGCCTGCAAGGACGAGGACGACGATCGATATCGCGGCGACTGGTACCACAACGCCAAATGCGATCTTGCCTATCGGTGGCAGCGACTGCCACAGATAGGCGGCACGCGCACCGTAGAACGGGCCGAGCCGCGCTGCGCGACCCCGACGTACTGTCTCTTGGCCGAGTCCCGAGATCCCAATGCCGACGACGCCAGACATGACGCCTAGGATGACCAGCGCCAATGCGATCGTTCGATAAGGTGCGTTGGGCCTGGCCACCTCACTTGCCAACGCGACGACAACTGCGACCGCGACGAGCACAGCGCCAACGGTCATCAGCCGGCCAGACCAGTCCGAAGTCGGTAGCCAACCCATTGCTTGTACAATAGCACGCATTCGCGCACGAGCGAGCGCTATACGGCCTCCGTCAGCGGGTGAGCTCATCGTTGTTCTTTCCTGTGGTCAGCAAATAGAGGACGAGACCAGCGCCGCCAGCGATACCGATGGCGAGACCGATCTTGCCCCAAGGTGGTTTCCCCCCGGTGCCAGGGCCACCGGGTTGTTCCATATCGGTGCCGCGATACAACTCAGCTAGATACTTGTTGCGAGCCGCGAATCCGTTCCGAAGCTGCTGCCACTGTTGATGTTCCCAGACATCGTCTTCCCAGGCTTGTCGGTTCTTGAGCGCCTGACTCGCGACTTCGGAGAGTGTCATCGCAGCAGCGACGGCCGCCGCTAGCGCGACGAGCTGGCCAAGTGCATCAGTCGCGGCGGCAGTCGAGTTGGGTCCGGTTTTCGCCGCTGCCGCCGCAATCGAGATTGCGCAGACGGCTTCCCCGATGATGTCACACGTGTACACGGGCGCCCCGGTCTGCTGCTCATCTTGAGGACCGCCCAAAACGGGCTGCAGAATGCACGCTGCTGGGGCCATAATGCAGGACCCGTTCGGCGTTGGAGGAGGAGGTGGTGGTGCGCAGTTAGGCAGCACGTCACACTGGCTCTGACTGTTCTCCCCGCCATTACTGCCCGCGCTCCCTTGGCCGCCGCCGCCGCCGCCGCCGCCGCCACCGCCGCCACCACCGCTGGTCCCGCCACCGTCATTACCGCAGTTGGGGTCGATCGGATCACACTGGTTGCCTCCAGGAGCGGGAGCGCTGCCGCAACTCGGGTCGCTGGGGTCGCATGTGCTCCCGCAACCGCCTGGTCCGCACTGGTTGCTGTGACCGGTGGGATCGACCCTGATGACCGGGTTTCCACCCACGTACGCGTACGGCGAGAGACCCCAGAGATCGAACCCGCCACCCGGAAGCAAGGTGTCTCCGCTCGTGAACTGTCCGGCCAGTGGGTCGTAGTACCGAGCCCCATAGTAGTCCAGCCCGCTGGTCGCGTCGGACCGCTGCCCAGTGAACCCATACCTCGTCGGCATCGACCCGCTGCTGTATCGCACGCCGCCGTACGGCGCAAACAGCTGTGCCGCGGTCGCACTCCCGCTCCCGTTCAGCGTCACCGTCGCGCTGCCCAGGCCGTCCGAGGCCAGGTAGCTAATCACCCCTCCCACCGACAGCCCGATCCGCTTCCCATCCATGTAGTAGTAAGCCGTCGTCGTGGTTGTGCCGCCGCTGGTCGACAGCTCCTCCACGTCGCCCACGTAGACCGTGGTGGTGGTCGTTCCCGACTGGGTCACCGACTGCTCGACCCGCTGGCCCTGGCCGTCGTAGAGGAACTGGGCTGTCGTGCTCGGGCTCGTCGGTGCGTTCTGCCACGTCGACCGCTCGCCCTCGTTGTTGTAGCCGATCTGCGCGCCCGTCTGTGTACCCGAGCACGTGCTCGAGCTCGACGGCGCACGGCAGGTCATGTTCCCCGCCGCGTCGTAGGCCGCCGTCCACGCTGTGCCGCCTATCGCCGTGGCCGCGTTGACGTGGCCTGCGCTGCCGTAGGTGTAGCTGCCCAGTGGACCGCTGGTCATGCGGCCCATCACGTCGTAGCCGAACGTCTGCGTGTACTGTGCCGCCGTCAGCGTCCCGGCCGTATTGGAGCCGCCGCAGGGCGGCGTGGCCGTCGCCGCGCTGGCCCAGGTCAGCCGATCTTGCTCGTCGTAGCAGAACGACTGGTTGTCGGTCCCACCCGGCATCGTCGTGCCGATCGTGCTCACGTTGCCGGCACCGTCGAAGGTCCGCGACTGGTCGAACATGACCGCGCCGCCGCTGGTCTTGGTGGTCTTCAGGTCGGTCGCACGGTCCACTAGGTCGTAGGTCGCACTGTATGTGTACGTCCCGTTGCCGAGGCTGGCCCCGGTGATCTCACCGAAGGCGCCGCCGATTCCGGTATAGGCCAGGCTGGAGGCCAGCGTCGTCCCGCCCTGGCTGGTCGACACTCCCGACAGCCAGCCCTGGGCGGTGTACGCATTGGTCACGGTCTGGCCGTCCGGGTAGGTCTGGCCAAGCACGTTGCCGGCGTCGTCGTAGCTGCTTTGGGTGGTGTACGCCGCCGGCCGGAACACGACAGTCGACATCAGCCAGGTCGTGCCGATTCCCGTCCCAACCTGTGCATTCGGGGTCGAGCCCAGGCCTGCCGCCTGGTCCTCCACCGCCACCTCTATGTCGCCGGTCGGCGACACGTTGACCCGTCCGCTCCAGCCGCTCCCGTAGCTCAGGCTGTCGTTGAAGCCCGAGTCCACGTAGGCACCGACCGCCAGCTCGTTCGCGGCCGTCACCGACGGCGTCCCACCCGAGGACACGTTCCCGGCGCTGCTGGTGGTCCCGTTCGCCATCGCGGTGCGGTCCACCGCGGCCGTGCCCGAGGCCCTCGACAGCCCCGAGTACTCCATCACCGCGATCCCGATGTCGGCGCTGGAGCTCGCCGTCGCCGTCACGGTCGGCTTGGTCCCGCCGCCGGCCGTGATCGGCGCCGTCCACACCGTCTCCTCGGTCCCGTCCGACGCCACCTGGCCGGCCACCTTGGTGTAGACGTTGCCCGCCGTGTCCGTCACCCCACTCGCTGTTGCGCCGCTGTTCCACACGCCGACCACGACCACGATCCGGTTCCCGGCGGTCACGTTGGTGCCGAAGGTTGCCCCCAAGCTTGTGTGCGCGGAGGTGTGGCCGCTCACCTGCTGCACGAAGGCCGGCGTGACCGCCGCGCCCACAGTCAGGGTCGACTGGGTCTGCTGGCCGCGGCCGTCGTACAGGTAGGCGTAGCTGCCGCTCAGCGAGCCCGAGGAGAACGTCTCGCTGCTCAGCCGGCCGACGCCCGCGCTGCTACCCGCTGTCGAGTCGTATCCGTAGGTGTCGTAGGGGTTGCTCAGGTCGCTGTTTGTACTCCGCGCGGTCGGACGGTCCAGGCCGTCGTAGCCCATGAAGATGGTCCCGGCTGCGCCCCGGGCGTCGATACTCTTGAGAAGGTTCCCGTTCTGGTCGTAGGTGTACGTCTGGCCACCCAGGTCGGGATCCGACATCGTCGTCTTGCGGCCGGCCATGTCGTAGCCGAACGTGGTCTGCGTGACTCCGTCCGGCTGCACGATCTTGAGCAGGTCGCCGACGAAGTCGTACGTGTACCTGGCGGTTGCGTAGACGGCGTAGTTCGAGCCGCTGTTGCCCGTGTAGCGCTGCTCGTATGCGGCCCGGCCGAGTGCGTCCGTGAGTGTGCCGCTCTGGTGACCCTTCGGGTCGACGTTCAGCGTCTGCGCGTAGCAACCGGCGTCGCCGGTCCCGGCCGGGGCGCACACCACCGCGTACGTCTTCATCGAAGTGTTGCCGAGGGCGTCAGTGCTGATCAGCAGACGTCCGAGGCCGTCGTACTTGCCGGTGATGGTCGTGCCCTGCGTGCCGTCATAGGTGATCCCGAACTGCGTGCTGTCGGGGACCGAGAACGCCGCCGCACCGGGCCCTCCGCTGTAGGCAGCGACTAGGTAGGGCACGCTCCGGAAGGCGACTCGCTGGCTCTGGTCGTAGAAGGAGTACTGCACCACGTCCTTGCCGCCGGGGGCCGGCGAGCGAGTCTCGACCAGGTGGCCGAGCCCGTCGTAGAAAGCCCGCGAGGTCGCGGTTGTCGTGCTGTTCAGGCGCTGGGTCTTGTCCACCTCTATGCAGGGGGCTTCCCCGCCCGCAACGCCAGTGCACCAGACCGTATAACTCGTGGCCAGCGTCGCCTGACCAGGGCCGGTGTCGGCGAGCGGGTAGTAGGCTGCCGGCGAGTCCGCCAGCACCGACGCCCGGTACCCGGCGCCGGCCGTCCGGTGGGCGGACACCCGCGCCGCGGTGAGGGCGTGGTCGTACACCGCCACCTCGCCGATGCTGCCGCTGAAGTAGGCCGTGGTTGCGCCGTTGACCACCAAGCGCGTGCGGCCCACCCATAGCGGGTTGGCCGCGGTGTTCGGCGTGACCGGCAGCGCGAACGGCTGCGACTGCGTGCTTGACCAGCCGGTCCCGCTGTAGACGAAGCCGGAAGGGGTCTGGCCGTCGACATAGACGCTGACGCTGGTCCCCGAGAGCTCCAACACCAGCTGGTGTGGCTGCCCGTCGGTCAGCGTCAGGCCGGGCACGTAGACGTCGCCCGCGCCCCAAAGGTTGACGTACAGGCCGGGCGTGTTCACCGGCGGCGCCGGACTGACGCCTCCGTTCTGGGTCAGCGCGACCGCGAGCGCCTGCCCGGCGCCCGGCCCGCCCGCATCCAGGAGCGCCTGGCCGGCCACGGTGGTCTTGAACCAGAGCTCGATCGAGCGCGTGTTGTCTCCCTGCAGCGGTGTCAGCGCTGGCCCGGCCACCGACCCGCTGGTCCCGTCGAAGCTCAGCGCCTGGTCCGGGTTGCCGCTGACCAAGCCCGAGGCCCCGAAGCCGAGGCCGCCGCTCCAGCTCGCCTGCGCTCCATGCCCGCTCTGATCGCTGAGCACCACCGGCGGCCCGCCACTGGTCTCCCCCGGCAGCGACCGGCTGGTCTCCCGGCCGAGGCCGTCGTACCCAATTGTCGTGGTCTGGCCGTTGGCGTCGGTCTGCAACAGCGGCCACAATCCGAAGCCGCCCAGCGGGCCCGCCGCGCCGGTGTTGTCGTCCAGCCGGTAGTAGACGGCCGGCGCATCCGTCTGTATCGCCGCCGGGTACCCCGAGGTGGCGCGGAAGTGGGCCAACACCCGGGCCGCCGCCAGCGTCGTGCCGTACACCGAGACCTGGCCCAGCACCCCGGCGAAGGGCTGCCAGCCGCCGCTCGTGCCCGGCCAGCTGGCGCTCGTGTAGCCGGTGCCGACGTAGTAGTTGTAACTGCTGGCGTAGCCCGTCTCGTTTTGATTCGTCTTGCTGCCGATCTGCTGACCGTCCACGTACAAGGTGTCCGTACCCCCGCCGTACGTCGCCACCACCTGATGCGGCTTTCCGTCGTTGTAGGGCCCGTTGGTCACGTTCTGCGTGTAGGCACCATGCCAGCCAAGGCTCTCGCGAAGCTTGCCACCGCTGTCCACATAGATCATCGGGACATAGCCGGAGGGCGCCGTTCCGCCAGGAACCCCGGTGCTGTCGGTCTGGCCCAGGATCACTCCGCTCCCGGTGGTCTGGAACCAGACTTCGACTGTGAGCGAGTACGACTGCGTCGAGCCAGAGGTCGGGTAGGCGCCAAAGGCTGAGGACGGCAGTTGGACGGAGGCGGTGGCGCCGTCGAAGCTCATCGCTGTGTCCGCCAGCCCACTCACCAGACCCGGCGCGCCCAAGCCGACGCCGCCGGCCCATGTCGCGGCGGTTCCGTGACCGCTGCTGTCGGCCAGCGTTGTGCTCGTCGCTGCCGATCCCTGGTAGGCGGTGCTGGAGCTCTGGCCCAGCGCGTTCGTGCGCGTGAGTGGCAGCGCTCCGAACGTCCCGTCGTACGTCGTGCAGGTACTGTAGCTCGATCCGTTCGCCGAGCAACCCGTATGACCGGTCACCCCGGCGTTTGCGTCCGGGTCGGCGCTGGCACGCAGATTGCTGAATGCGTCGTAGGTGCTCGTGGTACGGATCAGGCCGGTAGACGTGCCGGGCGAGGACCCGCAGGTCGTGTACCGGTCGGCGGTGGTCACATGGCCCACGGTCAGGGTGCTGCTCTGGCCGGTCGCGTAGGGCTGGCCGTCGTAGCTGGTGTAGCCGCAACTGTAGTGGTTGCCGTTCGAGTCCTCGACGTCGGTGGAGGCCGGGAAGTCGATCAGGTAGGTGGCGTTCGGCGACGGCGAGGGCGTGAACGTGTCGTCCTGGATGTACTGCGGCTTGCTCACGATCATCGCCGGTCCGGCGTTGGCTCCCGCTGCTCCGTCGTTGAGCCGGTAGTAGACGACCGGTGAGTCGGCCTGAACCGCCGACTGGTAGGTTGATCCGGCCGCGAAGTGTGCCCACACCCGCGCCGCCGACAGCGCGCTCCAGTACACAGCGACCTGGCCCAGCGTGCCTTTGAAGTAGTCCCAGCCGGTGGCCAGGCCGGGCCACTGCCCTCCGCCCGGACCGGTTCCCAGCAGGTAGGAGTAGCCGCCGTAGCCGGTCTCGCTCAGCCCCGTGTGGGTGCTCTTCTGCTGCCCGTCCACGTACAGGATCTCGGTCCCGCCGCTGTAGGTCACCACGATGTGGTGCGGGTGGCCGTCGTTGTAGGGACCCGCGGCCACGTTCTGCGATCCCGTCGACCCGTGCCAGAACAGGCTCTCCCTTACGGCGCCGCTGCTGTCCACGTAGAGCGCCGGCACATATCCTGGCGGCCAGCCCCCGGTCGGCAGCTGACCACTGGTCTGACCCAGGATCACGCCGCCGGTGGTGGTCTGGAACCAGACCTCGAACGACAGCGTGTAGCTCGGCTGCTGCCCGGAGAGCGGATACGCGAACACCGACGCCGGCAGCTGCACGTAGCCGCTGGTCCCGTCGAAGCTCATCGCGGTGTCGGCGTTTCCGTTCACCAGGCCAGGCGCGCCGAACCCGGCCCCCCCGTACCCGATTGTGTGGTTGGCCTGGTTGCTGTAGTCGAAGACTCCCGACGTGGCCTGGTCGGTCTGGTTCGTGACCCGGCCGTAGCTGTCGTAGGTGTACGTAGTCCGCTTGTCCGGCACCGGGCCGCTGCTCGCCCCGTCGTACGTGAGCGTGTCGACCTGGGCCTTCTGGACGTCGCACGCCGCCACCGGGTTGCCGCCCTCGTCCAGCTCGCTGACCAGCATGCCACCCTGAGTCCCATAGCCACTGTGGGGTGGCGATCCGCTCACGTTGGAGGGCGGACACACGGCCTGCCAGGTGGTCCTCACCTGTTTCAGCAGCTTGCCGCCGTTGGCGCTGGTGTCGTACTGGTCCAGTTCGTACTCGTGCATGTGGGCGGCGTTGGCCAGGTCCCACCAGGGGATGGTGCCGCAGTTGCCGCTGGTCGGTGGGTTGCCCGTGCACGGCACCTGGGAGAGGTCGTAGATTCCATGGCCCTCACCGGAGAAGAAGTGGTGGACTTCGGTCGAGCCATCCGGGTTGCCCACCTGCGTCGAGGCGAAGCCGACCAGCTTGTCATTGTAGAAGTCGGCCTTGTCCTGATCGACCGAACTGCGCCAGTAGGTGCTTGTACCCGTCTGGTAGGTCCAGACCCCGAGCTGGTAGGTGTAATTGCTTGTCGAAGTGATTGGCGTGGTCTGTGTACTCTGGCCTTGCCCCTGCTGCCATGCCCGCTGCACAAACTCCGATCTGTTCTGCAGCACGATTCGGCTCCACTCGCCGGCGTCCGGCGCCTTGCATTGGGGTTGGCTCTGGTTGACGTCGCAGTACAGCGGATCCGTGGTCGCGCTCAGGCCAGCGTTGCTGCGGGCGTTCTCCCAATTGAACGTCTCCACCATACCCTGGTAGTTGG
>VBJR01000156.1:0-1866 GCA_005880175.1 Chloroflexota bacterium | reverse complement strand
GTTCCACCAACTGCTGCCACTGCTGCGGACCTGGACCACGGCGTCGTTGAGGACGAACGTGTTCTGGATCAGCGGCGTGCCCAGACCGCCGCTGCCGGACAGGTCCACCGGGTCGTCACAGCGCAGGTTGCCATTGGCGGCGCAGCTCGATCCGCTCACATGAGCCACCGAGTGCGTGGCGGCGAAGACCACCCGCATGAGCGGAGCCCAGGCTGATCCGGTGCAGGCAGGCTGACCGCTGTGGCCACAGCCCGGCGAGTCCCACTCGATCGTGGCCAGCTCGGTGGAGCGTGGATAGGCGTTGCCGTCGGCGGCGGTCTCCATGTCTTTCTGGTACGTGATGTGGATCTGGTTGCCGGCGGGATCGGTGATCAGGTCGAGCAGCCAGCTCGACAGGTAGACCAGGTCGCCGTTGCTCACCTGCCGGTAGTACGTCAGCGAGTCCGACGTGCAACCGAACTCCTCCATGATCCCGCTGGGCAGGAACACCCGGAAGCACGGCGGCGCTGGGCTCATCCCGCTCGGATAGTTGGAGCTCGGGAACGAGACCACGGCGGCGTGCGTCTCCGGCGTTGTGTGCCACGCGATCGTGCCCGACGTGATCGGGTTGCCGGTGTCGTCGTTGTAGGTGCTGACCGATTGCGAGCACTCGGGCGGCGGCTGGACGCTGTGCTCGGCCCAGCTGATGGCGCCCAGCGACAGGTTCCAGCCCTCGCCCACCCAGGGCGCCGCCGACTGCGGGTTGTGCTCATCGTTGACCGCCGCCGAGTCGTAGCCAAGGGTCACCTGCGGTGTTAACCCGCCTGGGCCGGCCGGCACATCGAGTGGGTAGCCGGCCATCAGCGAGCCAGTGCTCAGTCCCGGCTCGAACGGGTCCGGCTTGCCAAACGAGGCCACCGGGACCGAGGCGTCCCACGACGCCGACATGCTCGAACCCGTCATCGGAACCGAGCCCGAGAGCGTGCCCGCAGCTGCGTTGAAGCTCGCCCGCCGGCTGGTTGGCTTGGCCAGCGCGGGCTGGGTGGCCCGCGAGGTCCCGCTGCCGCTGGACTTCGGCGTCTGCAGGCGTGCGCCGGACACCGGTGACGGCGTCGGTCCCGGTGGTGGCGGCGGGGTGGCGAGCGGTGTGGCGTCGAAGCCCGCCGGCAGCGAGGCGTTCAGCACCATCTGCGTGTGCGACAGGTCCAGCGCGCCCGCACGGGCTGCGACGTGCAGCGACAGGCCGAGCGGCTGACGCAGCGGTTGAGTGGCCAGCTGGCGGCTGGAGTTGAGCACCTGCAGCAGATAGGTCCCGAAGCTGTACACGCCGTGGCCGCCCGCGCTGCTTCCAGAAGCTGGCCAGGCCTGGCGCACCAGCAGGCTCATCGCGCCGCCGGCCGCCGCGATGTCCGACGTGGTGATCGCGCCGGCGGGGACGTCCACCTCGAGGACGCCATCGCTGCCGGTCCACTGCGTGGCGGACGGGGTCAGCGGGATCTCCGCCGGCTGCATCGGGACCGGCGGAGGCTGGGAAACGGGCACCTGTGCCTGCGGCGTGGCGCTGCTCGTCGACGTCGACTTGCGGGGGACTGACTTGGCCGCCGACGTTGGATTGAACCGATTGGGGTGTCCGCCTGGCGCTGCGGGAGAAGCCGCGAGCGCAACAGTGACGCCAGCCGATGCATCGGCGGCTGCCTGAGAGACCAGAAGCGCAACGGCAATCAGCGCAGTCAAGCCCAGCCGGCGCGACCATCGCGCAGGCGGCAGCAAACCATTGTGCCTGGACATCGGCCCACTCCCGTCCCACGTGCCGCTGGCCCGACGGCCAGCCCGAGGCGACGAAAGGGTAGGGCTCGCGCCAGACTGTCGTCAATGGGTAATTTGCAG
>VBJR01000340.1 GCA_005880175.1 Chloroflexota bacterium | reverse complement strand
GCGGTGGGCGCTCGTGTACTCGGACTACGCGTACGGGCAGTCGCAGGCGGTCGCCTACGGGCTCGGGCTGCAGATGGCCGGCGGCGACCTGGCGGTGAAGGTCGCGATCCCGCTGAACGAGACGAACGTCACCCCGTACATCACGAAGATCCCGACGGACGGCTCGATCACCGGCGTCATCGACACGCAGGCGGGGGCGGACGTGCTGCGCAGCCTGACCGCGATGCAGCAGTTCGGGATCAACAAGAAGATGCCCGTGGTCGGGGTCTTCGGCAAGGAGCGGTGGGCGGGCGTGTACCCGGACATCGTGAACGGCAGCCTGGCCGCCACCAACGCCCTCTCCGACTACCCCAAGGACAACGCGTTCGACGTCCAGTACCACCGCGCGTTCCGGGCGCAGCTGGCGAAGGAGGACCCCTCGCTGCTGAGCACGCTGGGGCCGGTGGACGGCAGGTACACGGTCTGGAGCCGCGGCGCCAGGTTCTGGATGCCCAGGCACTCGGGGCTGAAGATGCCGCCCACCAGCACGTCCACGTTCTGCTGCTGCACGAGCTCCTGGGCCATGGCGACCGCCTTGGCGGCGTCGCCCTGCGGGTCCATGTAGACCGTCTGCAGCGGGTGGCCCTTGATGCCGCCCGAGGCGTTGGCCTGGTTGACGGCCAGGTCGGTGTTGACCCGCAGCTCGGCCCCCTCGATCGCCGAGGACGTGCCGTTGTCGTCGATGACGCCGATCCGGATGGGCGAGCCGGTCGCCGGCTGGCCGCCGGTCGTGGCCGCGCCGCCGCCGCACGCGACGGCGAGCAGGGCGCCCGCGGCGGCGATCGCCGGGCGCCTCCAGGATCCGCATGTCCTCTCCCCCATGACCGATCTCCCTCCTTGTGGCTCGAGCGATGACATGCCGACGCCTGCTGGCCATGCTAGGAGGGGACCCGGGGCGTGTCCAACGACCGTTTCCGATCAACAGCATCGGCTCGACCGATGCCGCGCCGCTCGCGGCTACTCCACGCGCCACGGTACGAGGTGACGTTCGTGTCCGGGGACGGCACCGAGAGACGCGTGGCGTTCCGTGTTGCGGAGCACCGGGGCGTGCCGGCGGTCCGGCCCTGAGCCGGACGGTTCGTGACAGGCGAGGCTGACGCGCGCGAGGTGGCCGCCGCGGTCCTCGGGTTCCACCGCGCCCAGCGGGGCTGATCCTCCGCGCCGATCTGTTGCGATAACTGGTTCGCCACCTGATTGACTAGTCGTCAACAACTGGGTACGCTGCGTTCCGCAAGGCTGTGCGGACCGGGATCGTCTGCATACGCAGGCCGGGGGTGAATAGTGATGGATCAGGGACCGTTACCCAATCGGCGACTCCGATTGCAAAGGAGATTGCGGGGTTGGTCACAGGACGACGTGGCGGCCGGGCTCTGCCGCATCGCGAGCGGCCGCGGCGAGCCCGACCTGGGCGTCGACGCGACCATGATCAGCCGCTGGGAGCGGGGCACGCGGCACCCGCGGCCGCGGTACGTCCGCCTCCTCTGCCAGCTCTTCGACCTGCCGGTCGAGCAGCTGGGGCTGGTGCGGGAGGCCGACCTCGGGCTGGTCACGCTGCTGGCGGGCGACCGGGTCGAGGGCGACCCGGGTGAGCGGGACCGGTTCCTGCGCGACATGGCCAGCCTGCTGAGCGTGGCCCCCCTCCCGCCGTTCCTCCAGCCGGCGCCGGGCGCGGTCGAGACGGAGTGGACGGAGCCATGGGAGCGGCTGGACCGCGCCCTGACCACGCGGGGGCAGGTGGACGCGGCGACGGTGGACCACCTCGAGCGGGTGACGCTGGCGCTGGAGAGCCTGGAGCCGACCGCGATCAGCTCGCGCGTGCTGCTGGGCCCGGCGACCGGCCACCTGGACGCCGTGACCACGCTGCTCCAGGCGAGCGCGTCGGAGAGCGTTCGGCGCCGGCTCTGCTCGATCGCGGGCGAGGCCGCCGGGCTGGTCGGCTGGCTGCGCTGGAACCTGGACGACCCGGGGGCCGCCACCGAGTGCTTCCGGGCCGGCCTGCGCGCCGCCCAGGAGGCCGACGACCGCCAGCTGGGCGCGTACCTGGTGGGGGCGCTGGCCTGCCGGCTGCCGCGCCAGCGGGACGCGACCGAGTCCCTGCGCCTGCTCACCGGCCGCAAGCTGGGCTACGTCCAGGCGGAGGCGTCGCCCGCCACCCGGGCCTGGCTGGCCGCCAAGGAGGCGGACGCGTGGGCCTCGCTGGGCCACGAGACGGACTGCCTGCGAGCGCTGGACCGGGCGGCGGACATCGTGGAGTGCCTGGAGGACGACGAGCGCGGCCGGCCCCGGTTCACGGCCGTGGACCAGGCCTGGCTCGCGGGCGAGCGGGGCGCCAGCCTGGCCAAGCTGGGCCACCTGGAAGAGGCGCAGGCGGTCCTCCGGCCGGTGCTGGTCACGCTGGGCCCCACGAGCGAGCGGGACCGGCTGTGGCTGCTCACGGCGCTGGCGGCCGCCCACGCCGACGCGGACGACCTCGACGAGGCCTGCCGCCTGGCCCGCTCGGCGCTGGCGGGCGCGGCCCGGCTGCACCTGACGCCGGTCATCCACCTGGTCAGGAACATCCGCGAGGGCCTGGAGCCGCACTGCCGCCACCACGCCGTCCAGGAGCTGGACGAGCACCTGCGCACGGCCCTCCGGCCGGCGCTGGCGTCGTGAAGGTGCGGGCTGGGCGGCAGGCGGCCAGCGTGAGAGGTCGAGTTTCCGACACTTCAACGTCTCCGGCCAGGCGGAGACGTGCAGGTGTCGATACTTCAACGTCTCAGTCCGCGACCTGAGCTCCGGGCGACGCCAGCCGGCAGGGTCCCATCGGGGTTGCCGCCGCGCCGCCCGGACGCCGCGGGGCGCTCAGCCCCGCACGGCGCCCGACAGGCCGCCCACGATGCGGCGCTCGGCCAGGACGAAGAACGCCAGCGCCGGCACCATCGACAGCGCCGTAAACGCCAGGATCCGGGCCGTGTCCTGCGTGTACTGGCTGGCGTAGTTGGCCACGCCGAGCGGCAGGGTGAAGCCGCTGGAGTCGGTCAGGACCAGGTACGGGAGCTGGTACGCGTTCCAGCTGGCGATGAACGTGATGATCGCCACCGTCGCCAGCGCGGGGCCGGACAGCGGGAGCAGGATCCGCCAGAAGAACCCGAACCGGCCGCAGCCGTCGATGACCGCGGCGTCCTCCAGCTCGGCCGGGATCGAGCGGATGAACGGGCGCAGGATCACGATCGTCAGCGGCAGCCCGAACGCGGCCTCGGGCAGCGCCACGCCGAGCAGCTGGTCGAGCAGGTTGAGCTGGCGCAGCATCAGGTAGATCGGCAGGGCCGCGGCGCCGGCCGGGAACAGCAGGCCGAACACGAACAGCCCGTACAGAGCGCCCCGGCCGGGGAACTCGAACCGGGCCAGCGGGTACGCGGCGAGCGCGCCGCTGCCCACGACCAGCAGGGTGGCGACCACCGCGATGAACGAGCTGTTCGCGATGTCGTGCCAGAACGTCGCCGAGACCAGGATGTCGGTGTAGTTGTGGATGATCCACGGCTGCGGGAGCGCCACCGGCTGGGCCGCGAGCTGGCCGGTCGTCCGGAAGCCGCCCAGCACGACGTAGAACAGCGGCACCAGGATGGTCGCCCCGACGATCAGCGCGACCGTCAGCGCCAGCGCCTGCATCAGCCGGCGGCGGGTGGCCGGGTCGACCCCGGCGCCCCTGTCGCGACGGGCTGCCACGCTCATGCCACCATCCTCGTCACCGCACCCTCCGTGTCGCGCCGCAGCAGGACGAACTGGTACAGCACGGCGATCACCAGCGTGACCAGGAACAGGATCACCGACGCGGCGCTGCCATACCCGAACTGGTACCTGCGGAAGCCGTGGTCGATCAGGTACGTGGCCATCGTGCTGGACGAGCCAGCCGGCCCGCCGAGCGTCGTCAGCCAGATCAGGTCGAACAGCTGGAACGAGCCGATGATCGACAGGAAGCCCCAGATGCGCATCGTGGGGCCCAGCAGCGGGATCGTGACGTGCCAGATCGACCGGATCTCCGTGGCGCCGTCGATCTGCGCCGCCTCGAGGACCTCGGGCGGGATGCCCTGGAGGCCCGCCAGGAACAGGATGATCCCGAACCCGATGTACTTCCAGGTGATCACGACGAACATCGTGTAGAGCACGAGCTTGAGGTCGGCCAGCCACAGGTGGACCAGGCTCCCGAGGCCCACGCCGCGCAGCGCGTGGTCCACCAGCCCGTCGGGCTGCAGCATCAGCAGCCAGATGATCGCCGTGATCGCCTCTGACAGCACGTACGGCGCGAAGAAGACCAGGCGCAGCGCCGTGCGGCCGGGGAAGCGCCGGTTCAGGAGCAGCGCCGCGCCGAGCCCGAGCGGGAGCTGGATCAGGATCGACAGCGCGGCGATCGTGACGTTGTGGAGGATCGACGCCCGGAACAGGTCGTCCTGGAACGCCAGCACGTAGTTGTGGAGGCCGACGAAGTCGATCGCGGCGCCCAGGCCGCTCCAGTGGTACAGGCTGAAGTACGCGGCGTAGAGGAGCGGGCCGACGACGAACACCAGGTAGAGCAGCAGCGCCGGGCCGACGAACAGCCCGGTCCCGATGCCGTTGCGGAGCCGCCGCCGGCGGA
>VBJR01000339.1 GCA_005880175.1 Chloroflexota bacterium | reverse complement strand
CAACGAACCGGGGTGTTAAGACGCTCCGAGGCCGGCGACCGCGGGGATCAGGTCGCGTCCGATGATCTCCAGCGGCGCCAGCGTCTCGACGCCCGGCACCGAGCCTATGACGGTATCGATCCCGAGCGCGGAGAAGCGCTTGAGCCGGCCGACCAGTTTGCCCACGTTGGCGCCCTTCTCGCCGACGTCGAACGTGAAGAGGCTGGTCTTCTCGATCGTGCCGTAGTCCCGGCCCTCCGTCTCGCAGTGGCGCTTGAGGACGTCCAGCTTGTGCGCCATCTGGGGGGTCGGGAAGAGGTTGCAGGCGTCGGCGTACCGGGCGACCAGGCGGAGCGTCTTCCGCTCGCCGCCGCCCCCGATCAGGAGCGGCGGGTGGGGCCGGGTGAGACTCCGCGGCGAGTCGAGGGGCCGCTCCAGGCGGTAGTGGCGGCCCTCGTACGGCCGCTCGTCGCCGCTCCACATCTGGAGGCAGATCTGGATCGTCTCCTCCAGCCGCTCGAAGCGCTCGGCGATCGGCGGGAACGGGATGCCGAGCCCGGCGTGCTCCTGCTGGTTCCAGGCGGCCCCGATGCCGAGCCAGGCGCGGCCGCCGGACAGGACGTCCAGGGCGGTGACGGTCTTGGCCAGGACGCCGGGGTGCCGGTGGGTCACACCGGTGACCATCGTCATCAGCTTGACGCGCGAGGTGTGGCCCGCGATGAACGCCAGGGAGGTGTACGCCTCCAGCATCTCGCGCTGGGGCGGCCCGAACGAGCGGATCTGGAAGAAGTGGTCCATGACGCTGATCGAGTCGAAGCCGGCCTCGTCGGCGGTCCGGGCGATGGCCGCGAGGTCGGCGCCGAGGCGTTCGGGGCCACCGGGCCAGGTGAATGTCGGGAGCTGGAGGCCGATCCGCACGGGAGGGTCATCGTCGCACAGGGCGCCGGGTGCCGGTGGCGGCCCGGCCGGCCGAATGACCCGGATTCTGACTCAATTGAGTCAGAATATGAATCATGGGCGCGCTCGCTACCCTCGATCCCCATGGCCTGCGGTTGCTCAGGGTCCTGCTCGGCGGTGGACCACCGATGACCGGTCGCGCTCTCGCCCGCGTGACCGGAATCAGCCAGTCCACCGCCCATCGAGCCCTGACCAGGCTCCGGGACGCGGGCCTCGTCGTGGCCGAGCGGACCCCACCCGCGGTCGTCTATCGAGCGAACGCCGAGCACCTGGCCATGCCCGCGCTGGTCGCGCTGATCCGGCTGGAGGAACTGCTGCGCGCCCGCTTCGCCGAGCACGTGGCCGGTTGGCGGCGGCGCCCGGAGTCGATGGTCCTCTACGGCAGCGTGGCGCGGGGCCAGGCGACGCCCGCCTCCGACATCGACGTCCTCGCGGTCCGCCCGGACGGCATCGAGCCCGACGAGGAGACCTGGCAGGGCCAGATCGCCGAGCTGTCCGATCGCGTGCTCCGGTGGACGGGGAGGCGAGCCAGCGTCATCGACATGAGCGCAACCGAGGCCAGGGAAGGTCTGGCGGCGCGAGAGCCGTACCTGGTCGAGGCGGATCGGGACGGCTGGCTGATCGCCGGCCGCGCGCTGCACGAGCTCTCAGCCCAGGCGACGTGAGCCGCGTACGGACGGGCGGCCGGCCCGAGGCGCTGGCCCATCTCGACAAGGCCCAGGAGTTTCTGAAGGCCGCGCGAGCGGCGCTCGACGCGGGGTGGCACAACGCCACCGCGAGCAGCGCTGTGTCGGCGGGCATCAACGCCAAAGACGCCCTGTGTCTGGCAGTGGCCGGACGCACGACCGCCGCGGACGACCATCGACTCGCCGTCGCGGAGCTCCGCGCGCTGGGCCTGGCCGCCGTCGAGCCGGGGAACGCGCTCGACCGGCTGCTGGGCCTCAAGGACCGCGCCCAGTACGACCGCCGGAGCGTCGGCGCCTCGGAGGCGCACGCCGCCGTCCGCCGGGCCACGACCCTGGTCGATGCCGCGGAGCTCGCGCTCAGGCCATAGGCAGCACGACCCCGACGCCAACCTGCCGAAACGGCGAATCGCGGGATCAGTTACTCTAGACCTCGGCCCACCCGCATCCCCGGAGGTCTGTCCGTGCTTTCGCCTGCCCTGCGCCGCTTCCTGCCCTACCTCCGTCCGCACGCGCGCCTGTTCGCGCTGACGGTGGTCGCGGCGGCGGTCTCGCTGGCCGCGGCGACCACGATGCCGCTCCTCATCAAGTCCGTCATCGACGGTCCGATCGCCCACCGCCAGCCGGGCGAGCTGCTGCCGATCGGCGTCGCGCTCGTCACCCTGGGGGCCATCGAAGCGCTCTGCAACTTCGTGCGCCGCAACTACTCCAACCTCGCCTCCCTGCGCATGGAGACGGAGCTCCGCAACGACTTCTACGCCCACCTCCAGGACCTCCAGATCGCGTTCCACGACAACTGGCAGTCCGGCCAGCTCCTGTCCCGCGCCGTCGCCGACATCCAGACCGTCCGCCGCTTCGTCGGCTTCGGCCTCGTGTTCGCCGGCTTCTTCGGCGCCCAGTGGGTGCTCGTCCTGGCCGTCCTCCTCCGCCTGGACTGGCGGCTGGCCCTCCTGAGCGCGGTCCTCCTCCTGCCCCTGATCCTGCTCAGCAACCGGTTCTTCCGGCGCTACTCGGCCATCGCGCGCCGCGTCCAGGACCAGACCGGCGACCTGACGACCGTGGTCGAGGAGATGGCGACAGGGGTCCGCATCATCAAGGCGTTCGGCCGGAACGGCCTCCTCCGCGACCGGTTCCAGCGCCAGGCCGCCTCGCTGCGCGGCACGAACCTCGCTGGCGTCCGGGTCCGCGCCTCGACCTGGACCGCCTTCAACCTGCTGATCAACCTGGACCTGTGCCTGGTCCTGCTCGTCGGCGGGTTCGCCGTGGCCGCCGGCGACCTCACGATCGGCGGCCTGGTCGCGTTCATGACCTACCTGTTCATGCTGATCTGGCCCCTCGACGCCCTGGGCTGGATCCTCGCGATGGGCGAGGAGGCCACCACCGCCTCGATGCGCCTGCGCGAGGTCTTCGACTCCCGCCCGGAGATCGTCGACCCGCCGAAGCCGAAGCACCTCACCCGGGTGCGTGGAGGCATCGCGCTGGAGGACGTCGGCTTCCACTACCCCGAGGGCGGCGGCTGGGTCCTGCGCGGGCTCGACCTCACCGTGGCGCCGGGCGAGACGGTCGCGCTGGTCGGCGCGACGGGCAGCGGCAAGACGACGCTCGCCACCCTGGTGCCGCGCCTGTACGACGTGACGGAGGGCCGGGTCACCCTCGATGGCCTGGACGTGCGCGACCTCTCGCTGCGCGACCTCCGGGCCCAGATCGGCGTGGCGTTCGAGGACCCGATCCTGTTCTCGGCCTCCGTCCACGAGAACCTGGTCATGGGCCGGCCGATCACCTCGGACGCGGACCTGCGCCGCGCCCTGCAGGTCGCGAAGGCCGAGTTCGTCTGGGACCTGCCCTGGGGCCTGGAGACTCGCGTGGGCGAACAGGGCTACTCGCTGTCGGGCGGCCAGCGGCAGCGCCTCGCGCTGGCCCGGGCGGTGCTGGGCTCGCCCCAGGTGCTGGTCCTCGACGACCCGCTCTCGGCCGTGGACGTCCACACCGAGCGCGAGATCGAGGAGGCGCTGGCGTCGGTGCTGAGCGGCGTGACGGCCCTGGTGGTCGTGCACCGCCCCTCGACGCTGGCGCTGGCCGACCGGGTGGCCCTGCTGGAGGGCGGGCGGATCGCGGCCATCGGCACCCACTCCGAGCTGCTGCACAGCTCACACCGGTACCGCTCGCTGCTGGCCGAGCAGGCCGAGGAGGTGGCCTGATGGCGGCGCCCGCTCCGCTCCAGGTCCCCGCGGCCGGGCAGCGCGACGCCTGGCGCGGCGTCGCCACCGAGGACGTCGACGACCTCCCCGCAGACCTGAGCGCGCTGCTGCGCACACGCTCTCGCCACCTCCTCGGCACCCTGCTGGCGCCCCACCGGCTGCGGCTGGTGGCGGCGGCGCTGCTGATCTCGATGCGCATGGGCGGCTCGCTGAGCATCCCGTTCCTCGTGGGCCAGGCGATCGACCGGGGCATCGGGCGCGGCGACCTGCGCACGCTCGAGCTGTACGTCGTGCTGATCGCCGCCGCGGCCGGGCTGGGCGCGCTGGGCAACTGGGGCTTCCTGCGGGTCTCGGGCGCGATCGGCCAGCAAGTCCTCTACGACCTGCGCATGCGCGTCTTCAGCCACGTGCAGCAGCTCTCGCTCTCCTTCTACGAGCGCTACACGTCGGGCCGGATCATCTCCCGGCTGACCAACGACATCGACACCCTGACCGACCTGCTGGCGACCGGCCTGACCTCGCTGGCCACGTCCACGCTCTCGATCGTGGCGATCAGCGTGGTCCTCCTGGTGCTGGACTGGCGGCTCGGCCTGGTGGCGCTGCTCTCCTTCCCCGTGATCGTCGCCCTGACCCAGTGGTTCCGGCGCAACTCGACCCGGGCGTACCGCGCGGTGCGGCAGGCGATCGCCCTCGTGATCATCCACTACACCGAGTCGCTGAGCGGCATCCGCGCGGTGCAGGCGTACGGCCGCGAGCCGCGCAACCAGGAGATCTTCGAGGACGTGAACGGCCGCTACCGCGACGCCAACGCGTGGTCGGTGCGGCTCTCCTCGACGTACGGCCCGGGCATCTCGTTCCTGGGCCGCGTGACGACGGTCGCGGTGCTGAGCGTCGGCGGCGTGCTGACGATG
>VBJR01000338.1:7877-13955 GCA_005880175.1 Chloroflexota bacterium | reverse complement strand
GACGAGCCGCTTCGCCCGCGCCAGGTCGTAGCTCGGGTAGCCGGTCGCGCCGTAGTAGGGCGACCGCTGGGTGAACGGGCCGTCCGCCGGCTTCGTCAGGCCGTTGAACAGCGTGTCGATCACCCGCTGGCGGTCGGTCGCGCACGCCAGCGCCTGGCGCACGCGCAGGTCGTTCAGCGGCGGCAGCGCCGTGTTGAGCATGATGCAGCTCTGGTCGCGCTCGCCCAGCACCGAGTCGAGATCGTTGACCTGGTGGAAGCCGGGCCGGTGCCGGAAGTCGGCGACGCTCTGGCTGTCGCTGGAGTGCATCAGGTCCACGTCCCCGGCCTGCAGGCTGGTGCCGCGGGAGTGCGGGTCGATGATGGGCCGGTACGTGATCGAGTCCAGGTAGGGCAGGCCGGGGCGCCAGTACGACGGGTTGCGGGTGGCCGTGAAGTGGTCGCCCGGCACCCACTCGCCGAAGAGGAACGGCCCCGTCCCGATCGGCCTGGCCCTGCCGCTCGTGTCGGCCAGCTGCTTCAGGCCGGCCATGTAGCCGATCTGTCGAGTGAGATAGAAGGGAAACGGCACCCACGGCGTGGCCATCGTCACGACCAGCGTCAGCGGGTCCACGACCTTCATCCCGGTCACGTTGAACAGGTAGGGCCCGGTCAGCGGCGCCCGGGCCGAGCCGTCCAGGTTGACCCGGACCGTGGCCGCGTCCAGCGGGCTGCCGTCGTGGAACCTGATGCCGGGCCGGAGCGAGATCGTCCACTCCGTGTAGTCGCCGTTGGGGGTGATCGACCGGGCCAGGTACGGCTTGACGGTGCCGTCCGGGGCCTGCATGAACAGCGGGTCGTAGACCGTCGCGGCGTAGAGCAGCCCGGTCGAGTCCCAGGCGCCCTGGCGGGGGTCGAAGCTGTTGGTCTCCGATTCCGTCGCGAAGGTCAGGCTGCCGCCGGAGCGGGGCGTGGCGGAGGCGGGAGACGCCGGGTTCCCGGGCGCGGTGCACGCGTCCAGGAGGAGGCCGCCCGCCACGCACAGGCTCCCCCCCAGGAACGTTCGCCTGTCCAGCATGGGCAACGCGCAACGATAGGCACGCCGGGTCCGGCTGTCAAGACACGTTGGCCGATGTGTCTCACATCACAGGTCGCGGCCGAAGACCGTCCAGCCCTGGTCGCGCACGCCGCCCAGCTTGCCCACCTGGCGCCGGGAGTTGACGTTGTCGTCGAAGATCGCCGTGTGCACCACGCGCGGGTAGCCGCGCCGCAGCATCTCCTCGTAGACGGCGGCCGACAGGGCGGGCGCGATGCTCCGGCCCCGCGCCTTCTCGCGGACGCCGACGATCAGCGAGATGCCCTCGCGGACCCGGCGCATGGCCAGCGGCAGGCGCGGGTACTTGTGCCAGGGCAGGTCGCCGTCGAGCATCCGGAACACCGGCTCGTACTGCGGGAACCCGATGCGGAAGCCCACCACCTCGCCGTCGCACTCCGCGAACGCGGCCATCCGCGGCTCCGCGATGTCGCGCAGGGCCGACGTCAGCTCGACGAACTCCTCGACCGCCATCGGCCCGTGGCCCCAGTGGCGGTCGAACGTGGCGTTGTACAGCTCGGCGAGGACGCGCAGGCCGCGGTCGAACTCGCGCTTCTCGAGGAACCGGATGCGGACGCCGTTCGCCTCGCCCCGCCGCCGGTGGTCCGCCAGCCGGTCCCGCAGGTCCGGGGCGGTCGTGTCCACCACGTAGTTGTGGAACCGCTGGATCGGGCGGTAGCCGGCCGGCTCCCAGACCTCCGCGTAGTGCGGCGGCGTCCAGTGGCTGAAGAACGGCGCGGTCCGGTCGCCGCCCTCGGTCAGCATGCCGCCCAGCTCGGTCTGGGCCGGGCAGTTGACCGGCGCCCAGACCTCGGTCACGCCCTCGCCGGCCAGCCACTCGTGGGCGGCCTGGAGCACGGGCCCCGGATCGACCCCGGGCAGCGCCTCGTACTGGCCGACGAAGCCGACCGCCCGGCCGACGTGCCGCTGGAGCGGCGGGTCCACGTACGCGGTCGCCGTCGCGGCCAGCCGGCCGTCGCGGTCGCTCAGGCCGAAGCCGCGCCAGCGCACGCCCCGGTTGCGGAAGAACGCGTACTCGCCGCGGAGCAGCCGGCGGCGGTCCGCCCGGAGGTAGTACGGCACCCACTGGGGGTGCGGGCGGCAGGCCCGCCAGGCGAGGTCGATGACGGCGTCGGCGTCGGCCGGGCGGTCGAGGGCGCGGAGTTCCATTTCGTCGAGTGGACGTTACACCGGCGCGGCCTGCGGCGAATCCACCTCGGCGGGGCGGTGGCGGCGGCGCCCCGGGGCGCCGCCGCCTGCCGATGCGACTAGGTCAGCTCGAGGAGCGGGAACGCGCGGTGCCGGCGGGGCGGAACCAGGAAGTTCTGCCGCCGGGTCGGCGTGATGAACCGCTCCAGCCCGTTGTCGTCGTCGGCGACGCCGAACTGGTTGACCAGGTCCAGCGACGCCTGGTTGACGCGCATCACCCGGAAGAACTCCGCGGTGGGCACGAAGACGGTGAACTGCAGCTTCGGCTGGTTGCTGCCGCCGGGGACGTCCATGTTGTTGAAGCCCGGGCCGTCCATCCGGACGTGGATCGGCGTGCCGTCGGCCGCGCGGGAGGACCGCTGCAGCGCCGACTCGTGGCCCATGCGCTTCGCGCCCTGGAACGTGCCGATGCCCTGGGCGTTGAGCGCCGCGTCGCCCGGACCCTGGAAGCGGTTGTCCAGGAAGGCGGGGCCGCCGCCGTTCGTGAACTGGTCGGCGAAGCCGTCGTTGGGCAGGCCGTCCGCGGTGCTGGTGTCGTTGGAGCGGAACATGTACTGGACCCGCTCCTGGTACGTCTCGCCGTCCGGCGGGTCCTGCGCCGCCGTGGCGTAGAACTGCGCCAGGTCCTGTAGTTGCCGGCCACCTTGTCGGTCAGGTGGGCCGACGCGTTGCCGGCGAACGTGGTGATGGCCGCGGGCCCGCTGCCGTCCACCTGCTGGTCGGCCATGCTCATCCACATCGGCGACGTGTCGCGGATGCGCGCCGTGTACGGGAGGTTGTTCTGCGTCGCGACCTGCTTGGGCAGGCCGTTCTGCTGGAACATCAGGCGCGCGCTGGTCACGGTGAACAGGGTGCTGAACCCCGGCGGGGACGCGATCGCGTTGCCGCCCAGGTTGTTCGAGTTGAAGAAGAGCCAGTTCAGGATGTTGTTGAGGTTGTTCTGCGAGTCGCTGCGCACCGTCAGCAGCATGTCGTTCCGCTCGATGGTGACCGCGACGTTGAACGTCTTCTTGGTGACGCCCGGGTTCGCCGACGAGACGTCCGTCGGGCTGGGCACCGCCTCGGCCAGCGCGTTCGTCGTGCCGTCCGGGTTGCGGCCCGACGTGATGTGCGGCATGAACTGCTGCACGAGGGCCCCGTTGATGCCGCCCGGGAGCCGGTTGAAGTACGGCACGCCGTACGAGATGAACGTGAACGCGCCCGACGGGCTGAACGGGAAGACGGCCTCGATGTCGTTCAGGGCGATGGCGAGGTTCGACTGGTCGGTCTTCGTCGGCGCCCGGTTCAGCCGGAGCGTCGCGAACCCGGTGAAGACGGGCCCGAACCGGAACGGGATGCCGTTGAAGTTCTGCGCCGGCGCGATGAAGTTGCCGATGTCGAACTGGATGTCGGGCAGGCTGGTCGCCGCGAGCGCCATCCGGTCGGGCTTCGTGACGAGCTTGCCCAGCACGGCCAGCTCCGCCGCGAACAGGCCCATGGCGCCGGCCTTGACCACCGAGCGGCGGCTGACGCGAGACGTGAACGGACGCGCGAGGTCCACTGGTATCCCCACCTCCTCTCTTCGCAGAGCCGATCCCCCGAAGGCTGGCGGCCGGATACCACGGCCGGCCGCCCGCCAACAGCAGACCATCGCGAAGGCCTGTTCGCAAGATGGCGTGGGCATCCGTTAAGTGGCAGATAAGTGCCCCGTAAGCAACTTGTAAGCGGATGTCCAGGCGACTGGACAAATTCCCTCAGGAGCTCAGATGATCCGGCCATGAGCCACTCGCCGATGCCGGACCTGATCGAGCCGATGCAGGCCCTCCTGGCCGGCGCCGTCCCGGCCGCCGAGGACCACTTCGGGTTCGAGTTCAAGTGGGACGGCATCCGCGCCATCTGCTACTGGAACGGCCGGAGCCTCCGCCTCCAGACCCGCAACCGCAACGACGTCACCGCCCGGTACCCCGAGCTCTGGGCCCTGCGCAACCAGCTCGGCGACCGCCGGGCGATCCTGGACGGCGAGATCGTCGCGCTCGACGCGCGCGGCCGGCCCAGCTTCGAGCAGCTGCAGCAGCGCATGCACCTGACGGCCGCGGCCGAGGTGCAGCGGCAGATGCAGGCCACGCCGGTCGCATACCTGCTGTTCGACGTCCTGTACCTGGAGGCGGCGTCCCTCGTCGCGCAGCCGTACGCCGCCCGGCGCGAGCGCCTGCTCGGGCTGGAGCTGGCCGGCAGCCACTGGCAGACGCCGCCGCACCAGGTGGGCGACGGGCGGACGCTGATGCGGGCCAGCCTGGACAACGGCCTGGAGGGGGTCATCGCCAAGCGGCTGGACAGCCCGTACGAGCCGGGGCGGCGCAGCGGGGCGTGGCTCAAGGTCAAGAACCGGCTCCGCCAGGAGTTCGTGATCGGCGGCTGGGTGGACGGCGAGGGCCGGCGCCAGGGCGTGCCCGGGGCGCTGCTGGTCGGCTACTACGAGGACGGCCGCCTGGTCTACGCGAGCAAGGTCGGCACCGGCTTCACCGACGCCACCCTGGCCAGGATCGCGGCGCTGCTCCGGCCGCTGGAGCGGGCCACGTCGCCGTTCGACGCCGGCCAGCCGCCCGGCCGCCCTCACTTCGTGGAGCCGCGGCTGGTCGCGGAGGTCGAGTTCTCGGAGTGGACGCGGGGCCGGGAGCTGCGCGCGCCCAGCTTCAAGGGCCTGCGCGACGACAAGGATCCGCGCGAGGTCGTTCGGGAACTGCACGGGAACAGCTGAATCAGCCCCACACCGACCGGGGCCGAAGGTCCTAACGTTGTCGGAGACAGGCATGCAGTACACGGCCCCCCCGCAGTACTCGCCCGACGGCCAGTGGTGGTGGAACGGGCGTTCCTGGGTCCGGGTGACGTGGGCCGTCCAGGGGCGGAGCAGCCCGTGGGCGCGGCCCGCGTACGACCCCGGCGTCACGGACGAGCGCCTCCCCGACGACTCGCTGTACGAGGAACCGCGGCGGCGGACGCCGGCCGCGATCTGGGTCGGCCTGATCGCCCTGCTGGCGCTCCTCGTGCTGGCGTTCGGCGCCTCGCTCATGGACTGGGCGTCGCTCCAGGGGCTGGGCGGGCTGGGCATCGGCGTCCAGCCGACGCCCACGGTCGCCCCGACGGCGGCACCGACCGCCGCCCCCCAGACCGCCGCCTCGGGCGTGGACGGGTACAGGCAGGTCGTGGCCGCGGACGCCGCGCGCTTCCAGACGGCGGGCCAGACGGTCGCCGACCGCTGCGCGCCGTCAGCGCTGAGCAGCGGCACCCAGGCCTGCCGGTCCGCGCTGCAGTCGATGGACGACACGGTCCAGGGCTTCCAGGCCGACCTCTCCGGCATGACGGTGCCGGCCTGCCTGCAGCCGGCCGACGCGCAGCTGCGGACCGCGCTCGCGCAGTACCACCAGGGCATCCGCCAGGAGCTGGACGGCATCGACAACCAGGACCTGGCGGCGGTCGCCCAGGGCGCCGGCACGCTGAGCGACGCGACGGACCACGCCCAGCAGGCCGCGGGACTCCTCCAGAGCAGCTGCTGAGGGAAGCCGTCAGCACACGGAGCCCGGGGTGGCACAACATGCCTGCATGGACCAGCTCTCGCTCGACGGCTTCAACGCCATCCCCCGCGTCACCGGGCTGCACCTCTCGCCGGACGGGAAGCGGCTCGTCATGCCCGTCCAGACGCTCTCGCCGGACGGCACCCGGTTCGCCACCGCGCTCTGGGAGGTGCCGGCCGACGGCTCGGCGCCGGCCCGCCGGCTGACGTACTCGCAGCGCGGCGAGTCGCAGGCGGCGTTCCTGCCG
>VBJR01000338.1:0-7850 GCA_005880175.1 Chloroflexota bacterium | reverse complement strand
GCCACGTCTGGCTGCTGCCGGCGGGCGGGGGAGAGGCGCGTCCGGTGCTGGCCGTGCCGGGCGGCGTGGACGGGCTGGTCGCGGCCGCCGGGGCCCCGTCCGTGGTGGTCAGGGCGCCGCTGTTCGCCGGCGCCGTCGAGCTGGGCGACGACGCCGCCAAGGCGAAGCGCCGCCAGGACGCGGGCGTGAACGCGATGCTGCTGGAGGGCCACCCGATTCGCTTCTGGGACCACGACCTGGGCCCGCGCCAGGCCCGGCTGCTGCGCCTGGACGGCGTGGACGGCGCGCCCGTAGCCCCCGAGAACCTGACGCCGGACGCCGGGGTCGCGGTGCACGACGCGGACTTCGCGCTCACGCCCGACGGCCGCACGCTGGTGACGACGTGGCTGCGCTCGCTGGGCGGCGTCGAGCACGAGGTGGAGCTGGTCGCCATCGACGCGGGCGGGTGCCGCCGGCTGGCCCCCGCCGGCCACGACTATCACGCGCCGGCGGTGTCGCCGGACGGCCGCCGGGTCGCCGCCGTCCGCGTCCGCCGCGGCACGCCGGAGCTGGCGCCCGACCAGACGCTGTGGCTGCAGGACCTGGACGGCGGGCAGGGCCGCGACCTCACCGCCGACCTCGACCTGTGGCCCGGGCCGCCCGTGTGGTCGCGCGACGGCTCGGCGATCTACTTCGCCGCCGACGAGAACGGCCGGGCCCCGATCTTCCGGGTCGACGTCGAGACCGGCCAGCGGACCCGGCTGACGGCGGCCGGCGCCCACAGCGCGCTGTGCGCGGCGCCCGACGGCTCCGTGTACGCGCTGCGCGCCTCGTACGAGTCGCCCGCCGAGGTGGTGCGGATCGATCCCGCGGGCGCGGTCTCGGCGCTGCCGACGCCCGGCCTGCCCCTGGAGCTGCCGGGCCAGGTGAGCGAGATCAGCGCGACCGCGGACGACGGGACCGAGGTCCGGGCCTGGCTGGTGCTGCCCCGGGGCGCGTCGCCGGAGCGGCCGGCGCCGCTGCTGCTCTGGATCCACGGCGGACCGCTGTCGAGCTGGAACGCGTGGTCCTGGCGCTGGTGCCCGCACCTGATGGCGGAGCGCGGCTACGCGGTGCTGCTGCCCGACCCCGCGCTCTCGACCGGCTACGGGCACGCCAACGTGCAGCGGGCGTGGGGCCGGGGCGCCGCCGAGCGCGTCTTCGCCGACCTGATGGCGGTCACCGACGCGGCCCTGGCGCGGCCGGACCTGGACGCGTCCCGCACGGCGGCGATGGGCGGCTCGTACGGCGGCTACATGTCCAACTGGGTGGCCGGCCACACGGACCGGTTCCGGGCGATCGTCACGCACGCCAGCCTGTGGGCGCTGGACCAGTTCCAGGCGACGACGGACATGAACAGCTTCTGGGCGCGCCAGTTCGGGGACCCGGACGAGTTCCCCGAGGCCTACATCGACCAGTCGCCGAAGTCCGGGCTGGGCCAGATCCGGACGCCGATGCTGGTCATCCACGGCCTGCGCGACTACCGCGTCCCCCTGTCCGAGGCGCTGCGCCTCTGGACCGACCTCCAGCGGCACGGGGTGCCGTCGCGGTTCCTCTACTTCCCGGACGAGAACCACTGGGTGCTGAAGCCGGGCAACGCGCGCGTCTGGTACGAGACCGTGCTCGCGTTCCTGGACCACCACGTGCTCGGCGCCGAGTGGCGCCGGCCCGATCTCGTGTAGCTCGCGACTGGACGGGCCGCCGGCGCCGGTGTGATACTGCCGGCGCGGCGGCCCGCGCCGCGCCCGGTGGCCCGGGTGGACGGCCGGTGGTGGAGGGGAACATGGTTCGTGCCCGCGTACCGGTGCTGGCGCTCGTCCTGCTGGTGTCGGTCCTGCTGATGGCGCCGGGCGCCGCCCTCGCGTTCACCCCCAGCAAGGCGTTCGACATCGTGCTGGTCCACGGCTACGCGCCGACCGGCTGCCCGGGCACGAACGTGGCCAACGACTGGCAGCCGCTGACCGCCGACCTGCGCGAGGACGGCTGGACCGGCGCGATCCACGAGATCGGCTACTACAGCTGCGACGCCGGGGTCCCGGCGGGCGACTGGATCGACCCGCACCACCGGCCCGGCGCGGCGGCGCACGGCGAGTACTTCGCGGAGTGCGCGGCGAACCCCGAGTTCCCCGACTGCCAGGCGGGCGGCTGGCAGTCCCACGAGCCGAGCGCGGCCGAGGGCACGACCTCCCACAACCGCAACACCGACGTCCGGCACCTGGCGTACCACCTGGCCTGGTACCTGTGGGACGAGTTCACGAGCCGGGGCCGGAACGTGCAGGTGGTCGCGTACAGCATGGGCGGGCTGCTCGTCCGCTGGGCGCTGGACGCCACCCAGGACCACGCCCTCGGCACGGACCCGGCCACCGGCCGGTACGTGTTCCCGCCCCGCCTGCTGGTCCACAACGTGGTGACGCTGGGGACGCCGCACGCCGGGTCGTTCCTGACGTTCCTGCGCGGCCTGGCGCCGAGCGTCCAGGCTGACGAGATGACCCCCGGCAGCACGTTCCTCGCCCAGCTGGGCGCCAACGGCGCGCCGCGCGGCGCCGCCGGCACGGACTGGACCGTGATCGGCGCCGAGAACACCGGGTTCAGCGGCGACGAGGTCGTGGCCTCGCGCTCGTCCACCGCGATGTGCTGCACGTCGGTCCACCGGATCGTCTACTACGTGCCGCTGATCGTCCACATCGGGTCCACGACGTACGCCGACCAGACGAGCGAGGCGTCGAACGCGACGATCTGCTACGGCGACCCCTCGCCGCTGGCCCGCGCGGCCAACGTGCCCAACGTCGGCAGCATGGTGGACCTGGCGCTGTTCGGCGCCCTGCCCCAATGGCCGGTGACCGGAGGTCCCTGCCCGCTCTCCGGCTGAACCGCTTACAGACTCCTGACCCCGGCCTGGCCCGGTGTTTGCACCCGATCGCCAGAGTGGGGAGCATGAACCTCGCCAGCATCCCCCTCGCCGCCAAGCTCTCGGTCGGGGCGATCGGGGGCCTCACGCTGCTGGGCGGCGGCCTCGCCCTCGGCGCCCACCTGGGCAGCGGCGGCGTCCAGGCCACCAACTCCGGCACGACCGCCGTCGTGGGCAGCCCGGCGCCCAGGCCGAGGCCCAGGTCCTGGGCGTCACCGCCAAGCAGCTCAACGCGGACTTCAAGGCCGGGAAGACCGTCCAGCAGCTCGCGACCGCCAAGGGCCTGTCCCAGGCGCAGTTCCAGGCCCAGTACGAGGCCGCGCTCAAGAGCCAGCTCGACCAGACGGTCACCGCCGGGACCATGACGCAAGCGCAGGAGCAGCAAGCGATCAAGCGGCTGACTACTTCCGTCCCCAACTGGGACCGCGTCGGCGCGGCCAGGCCCTCGCCCTCCCCCACGGCCACCCCGTAGGGGAGGCCCCCGGCTGCCCGGAGACGGATCATCACTCCCGCTTCTCGGCCGGGGCGCGGCGCGCGCCCCGGCCGCTTGTCATCCACTTAACACGGCTGGATCGCGACTACTTAACAAGAGGCAGGCTGGCCCCCCCAGAACCGGCAGGCTGGCACACCGTTCCGGACCCGGCTGGCATGCGCTGTCCAGGCAGGCTGGCACGGTTTGCGCTCGCCCCGGGCATTCGTAGGCTGAACCGCGTCATGTCAGCTACGCCCCGTTCAACTACGCCCCAGTCGGCCACGCCGAGGCCACTGAGCACCCCAGTGGGACGCAGCCGATGGCGCCGTCTCGCCACCCTGTTCGCGCTGCCGCTGCTGGCTGCATCCTGCTCCGGCGTCGGAACCGCCTCGGCCGCCGAGCACGCGGGGCCGGCCCGGTCCGCCCAGACGCCGGTGCTGCACGAGTCCACGCCCAACACGATCGGCCTGTCCCAGACGGAGATGGGCTACACGTTCGACTCGGACATGGCGGTCCTGCCGCCGGACCAGGAGTACCACTTCCGGATCCTGAAGCCGAACGGCCAGCCGGAGATGAACTACCTCTGGGACCAGACCAAGCACATGCACTTCCTGGCGATCCGCGACGACTTCACCGGGTTCGCCCACGTGCATCCGACGCTCGCGCCCGACGGCACGTGGTCCGTCCACCTGCCGCTGACGGAGCCGGGCCCCTACGAGCTGTACGCGGACTTCCTGGTCGGCGACTTCCAGGGTGTGGCCGTCGGCGAGGGCGAGCCGGGGCACCTGGTGCTCCGCCGGACCGTCACGGTGCCGGGCCCGTACACGCTGTCGTCGATCGTGCCGAAGCCGACCACGTCGGCGACCGTGGACGGCTACACGATCTCGTTCGACATGGCGAAGATCACCACCATGACCGGCGGCCACCTGTCGGCGCCGAAGGGGTGGACGGTGATGTACATGCCGGCGCACGTGACGTACCAGGGCCAGCCGTTCAACGGGCTGGAGCCGTACCTGGCGGTGTTCGCGCACTTCACCGCGTTCAACGTGTCCAACGACCTCTACGGCCACGCGCATCCGCTCGAGTACGCGGGTTCCGGTCGTGAGGGCTGGCCGGCCAGCACGACGCCGATGCTCCATGGCGGGAAGTCGCTGACCTTCCACGCGGAGTTCCCGGGTGCCGGGCTGTACCGGGCGTTCATCGAGTTCCAGGTGGCCGGGGTGCTGCACACCGCCTCGCTCACGCTGCGCATCTCGTAGAGGGGGCGGCGCGGTGCGAACGATCCGGAGGGTGTTGATCGTCCCGGCGGTGCTCGCGGTCGCGCTCGCGTGCGGCGGCGGCACCACGGCGAACGACGTGGGTGGCGGGAGCGGGGCGACGCCGTCGCCGGCCGTGAGCGGCAACTCGGTGTCCGTCAAGGAGACCGAGTACACGCTGGCGCCGTCCGCGCTCACGCTGAAGCCGGGGACGTACACCATCACCGTCACGAACGTCGGCCAGTTCCCGCACGACATGCACGTGGCGCAGTCCTCGGACGGGTCCGAGGTCGGCGGCTCGACGGTCGTCGCGGCCGGCCAGAGCGCGCAGTTCACGGTCACGCTGGCGGCCGGCCAGTACACGATGTGGTGCTCCGTGGACTCCCACAAGTCGCTCGGAATGGAGGGAACGATCACGGTCCAGTAACGGAGGGGCCGTCGTACAGAAAGGGGGGAGCAAACGATGGCGCGGTACCTGTTGGTTGCGCACCAGACGGCGCAGAGCGAGGAGCTGCGCCAGGCCGCCGTCGACCTGGCGCGAGACGATCCGGCGGCCGAGTTCGTGCTGATCGTGCCGGCGACGCCGGTGGTGAACCTCCTCGTGTGGGAAAGGGGGGAGACACACGACGTGGCGCTGCGCCACGCGGACGCGGCCCGGCAGGGTCTCGAGGCGCATGGGCTGCGCGTGGTGGACGCGCGCCCGGCGGACCCGGACCCGATGGCCGCCATCGAGGACGAGCTCCACGCGGGCGGGCGCTTCGCTGCCATCGTGGTCTCGACCCTGCCGCCCGGGAGGTCGCGCTGGCTCGGCATGGACGTGATCAGCCGCGTCCGCCGCAACTGCCCGCGGCACCGGGTGATCCACGTCGCGGTAGCGAAGGCGCCGGCCGCCGAGCCGGCGCCCGCCCGCGAGCTCACGAGCTGATCTTCAGCGCTGCTGCTCGCCGCCGGCCCTTCGGGGCCGGCGGTTTCAGCGGCGCGTCGTGCCTGGAAAGCGGCTGAACTTCGCGGCCCGCCTGGAAGCGGGCGGGACGAAGGCGGTTGGGGCCAGCTGACGGGCCTTCATCGCGCTGGTCTCCAGGGCTGTCCCGGTGTTCAGCAGCTCCCTAGAAGGGGAACCCGCCGCGGTTCATCATCGCGGTCGCGGCGTTCTCGAAGTACTCCAGGAACGCGTCGCGGACCGGCGCCGGCAGCTCCAGCGAGTCCACCGCCGCCCGCATGTGCCCCATCCACGCGTCGCGCTCCGGGCGCCCGATGGAGAACGGCGCGTGGCGCATCCGCAGGCGGGGGTGGCCGCGCTGCTCGCCGTACCAGCCCGGGCCGCCCCAGTACTGGATCAGGAAGAGGCGCAGGTGCTCGCCCGCCGCGGCGAACTGCTCGGGGTCGCGCGGATAGAGCGCCCGCAGCAGCGGGTCGCCCTCCACGCCGGCGTAGAAGCGGTCGACCAGTCTGGTGAACGTCGCCTCGCCGCCGGCCGCCTCGTAGACGGTGGCCGGTTCGCTCACGATTCGAGGATCACGGTGTCCTTGCCGGTGCCGGGCGGACCCCGGCGCATACGCACTTTACGGACCTGCTGCTCGCGCCCATTGGCGGCGCCGTCCGCGCCATTGGCGCCGTCCCCGTCCAGGTCGAACAGCGACGGGTCGACCTGCTCGCCCGTGTACGCCGACGCCTGCAGCGTGAACAGGCGCGCGTAGCGGCCGCCCAGCGCCATCAGCTCGTCGTGCGTGCCCTCCTCGACCAGCCGCCCGCGCTCGAAGAAGAGGATGCGGTCGGCCTGCCGGACCGTCGAGAAGCGGTGCGAGATGTACACCGCCGTCCGGCCCTCGCTGAGCTGGCGCAGGCGCTCGAACAGCTCGTACTCGGCCTGCGCGTCGAGCGCGGACGTGGGCTCGTCGAGGACCAGGATGCGCGCCTCGCGCATGAACGCCCGGCCGAGCGCCACCTTCTGCCACTCGCCGCCCGACAGGTTGGCGCCGTGGTCGAACCACTTGCCGAGCGGGGTGTCGTAGCCGAACGGCAGCCCGGCGATCAGCGTGTCGGCGCCGCCCTTGCGCGCCGCCTCCTCGATCGCGACCCGGTTCTCCAGGCCGGGGAGGTCGCCGAGGCCGATGTTCTCGGAGGCGGTCGCCTGGTACGCGACGAAGTCCTGGAACATCGCCCCGATCGTCGAGCGCAGCCGCTCGGGGTCGAGCTCGCGGATGTCGATGCCGTCGAGCAGGATGCGGCCCTCCGTGGGGTCGTACAGCCGGCAGAGCAGCTTGATCAGCGTCGTCTTGCCCGCGCCGTTGCGGCCGACGATCGCGATCGTCTCGCCCGGCGCGATCGTGAAGCTGACGTCGGTCAGCGCCTGCACGCCGCTGCCCGGGTAGTTGAACGACACGTGGTCGAACACGACCTCGCCGCGGACCGGGTCGGGCAGCGGCACCGGATGCTCCGGAGCCTTGATGCGCGCGGGCGTCTCCAGCAGCTCGTACAGGTTGCTGAGGTACAGGTTGTGCTCGTACAGGCTGCTGAACCCGCTCAGGATGCCCTGGATCGAGCTCTGCACGGACGACGCCGCCTGCGTGTACAGCGTCAGGTCGCCCAGCGACAGGACCCGGTTGACCGCCTGCAGCGCGACGTACAGGTACGTCGCCGATCCGGCCAGCGTCGTGATCGAGCTCCACAGGAACCCGACGACGTAGCGGGCGGTGATCAGGCGCCGCTGGCGGTCGTAGTACGTCCGGGACAGTAGCTTGAACCGCCCGATGAAGTAGTCGCCGAGGCTGAACAGCTTGACTTCCTTGGCGTACGTGTCGGTCGTGACCAGCGTCGTCAGGTACTGCATGCGGCGCCGCAGCGGCGAGGCCCAGCGGGAGAGGTTGAAGCCGCGCCAGCCGTAGCGGGCGTCCGCGATGAAGGCGGGGACGGGCGAGAGCAGGGCCACCACCGCCAGGATCCACTGGAGCGAGAGCAGCAGGGCCACCATCGTGGCGAACGTGATGATGGTCTGGATGAGCCCGAACGCGGCCTGGACCATCATGAGCGGCCGCGTGGCCGCGTCCTGCTGGGCACGGCGGAGCAGGTCGTACGACTCCGACTCCTCGAAGAACGGGAGGTCGAGGACGGCGGCGTGCTGCATCACCATCAGCTGGACCTGGAGCGTCATCCGCTCCTGGATCAGCTGCTGGGTGATGTTCCGGACCGTGCTCAG
>VBJR01000337.1:6896-11426 GCA_005880175.1 Chloroflexota bacterium | reverse complement strand
CAGGACCCCCTCCTGGGGCCCGAGCAGCGGGCGCTCTCCCGGGCGCTGTTCTCGAAGGCGGTGGCCTGCGAGTTCGACGCCCAGGGCCGGGTGGGCCTCAGCGCGGAGCAGCGGCGGCTGGCCGGCATCGAGCCGCGGTCCACCGTGGCGGTCATCGGCAACGGGGCCCGGGTCGAGATCTGGGCCGAGGAGCGATGGGATGCCTACTCGGACGACGCGGTCGTGAGGTTCGACGAGCTGGCAGACCGGGTAATCCAGGGGCGTGCCGGAACAGCCGACTGATCACCGCCCCGTACTTTCAAAAGAGTCCATAGAGCTCCTCCAGCCCCGGCCGGGAACGGTCGTGGTGGACGGCACGGTCGGCCTGGGCGGCCACGCCCGGCTGGTCCTGGAGCGGATCGGCCCCGACGGCCGGCTGCTCGGGATCGACCGCGACGACGTCGCGCTGGCGGTGGCGCGCGAGCGCCTGGGCCCGGCGCCCCTGCTCCGGCGGGGCGACTTCCGGGACCTGGCCGCGATCGCCCGCGAGGCCGGCCTCGAACGGGTGGACGGCGTGCTGCTCGACCTGGGCGTCTCCAGCCCGCAGCTCGACGACGCGGCGCGCGGCTTCAGCTTCCGCCAGGACGGGCCTGCCGCAGCGCGAGCTGGCGGCCGTCATCCGCGACCTCGGCGAAGAGCGGTGGGCGGTCCGCATCGCCGAGTTCGTCGTCCGCCGCCGGCCGCTGCGCACCACGCGCGACCTGGCGGCGGCGGTCGAGGCGGCCGTCCCCCGCGCCGCCTGGCCCCGGGACATCCACCCGGCGACCCGGACGTTCCAGGCGGTCCGCATGCATGTCAACGACGAGCTGGGCAGCCTGGACCGGGGCCTGCGAGGAGCCATGGAGATCCTCTCGGAGGGCGGCCGCCTGGTCGTGATCGCGTTCCACTCATTGGAAGACGCGGCCGTCAAGCGGTTCCTCGCCCTGGAGTCGCGGGACTGCGTGTGCCCGCCCCAGCAGCCGGTGTGCACATGCGGCCACCGCGCCTCCCTCCGAATCCTGACCCGCAAGCCCCTCCGTCCGACCCCGGACGAGGTGGCCGCCAACCCCCGCAGCCGCTCGGCGCGGCTCCGGGCGGCGGAGCGGATCTAGCCGCACTTCTCTCCTCGGAAGACCTGGCGGGCTGGACCCCCCGGCCCGCCAGGCACCAGCCCCCCCAAGCATCCGACCGAAGCGAGTAGAGAACCTTGGTTACCACACGAATACAGTCGACCCGGCGCCGGCTGGGCGCGAGCCGGAGCGGGCACGCGCCGCGGCGCCTCCTGGCGCAGTGGCCCGTGCTGGTCACCGTGGCCAACAGCGCGACCGCCGACCGGCTCAAGCTGTCGTCGTTCGGCCGCGTCTACGCGGCCGGCGCGGCGCTGCTCGTGCTCGTCGTCGCGTACCTGCTGATCGGCACGCAGGCGACCCAGACGTCGTACGAGTTAGACCGCCTGAAGGACCAGAACGCGCAGCTCCTGAACGAGCAGGCCGACCTCCGCGCCCAGGACTCGCGCATCCACACGCAGGCGGGCGTGGCGCAGTCGGCGGCGTCGGCCGGCCTGCAGCGCGGCAACTCGCTGCAGTACGTGGGTTACCAGCCCGTGGCCCTGAACCTGAACGCGCCGATCGGGCCGGACCGGCCGGAGGACACGCCCCTCTGGCAGCGCGCGCTGGCCGCCATCGTCGGGGGGACCGCCCGGGACGCGCAGGCCGCCGGGGGCTAGCCGCCGTGGCCGTGACCTCCCGGCCGCTCGGGACGGACCGCCAGTGGGCGGCGCCCCGGCGCGGCGCCGGCACGCGCGGCGACACCACCCGGCTCCGGGTGCTGTGGCTGCTCGCGATCGTGCTGCTGCTGGCCGGCAGCATCTGGGGCCGGCTCGTCTACTGGCAGCTGCTCGAGCACGGCCGGCTCTCCCGCCTGGCGTCGCAGTACCACGTGGCCGACTTCACGCTGCCCGCCGTCCGGGGCGAGATCCGCGACCGCAACGGCAACCCGCTGGCCATCAACGTGGCCGTGTTCGACGTCAGCGTCGCCCCCCGGGACATCCCGGCGTCACAGCGTGCGCACACCGCCGACGCCCTGGCCGGCGTCCTCGGCCTCCAGCGCGACGACGTGATGACCGTGCTCGGCTCGGGCAAGGCGTTCGCGTACGTGGCCAAGCGGCAGCCGAAGGCGGTCGCCGACCAGGTCACCAACCTCCAGTTATCGGGCGTCCAGATCGAGTCGGAGCCCCAGCGCTCGTACCAGCCCGGGGGCTCGCCGGACGTGTCGCTGGCGTCCAGCCTGCTCGGCTTCGTGGACTACGGCGGCCACGGCCAGTACGGGATCGAGCAGCGCTACAACGCGAAGATGGCGGGCCGGCCGGGCTCGCTGGTGACGTACACGGACTCGATGGGCAACCAGATCCGGCTCGGGACCCAGAAGGAGCAGGACGCGGTCAACGGCGCGACGCTCACGCTGACGATCGACGCCGACGTCCAGTACGCGGCCGAGCAGGCGCTGGCGGCCGGCGTCCAGGCCAACCACGCCCGGAGCGGGAGCGTCATCGTGATGGACTCCCACACCGGTGAGATCGCGGCCTGGGCCGACTACCCCGCCTACGACGCGAACCAGTTCACCACGGCCGACCCGACCCGGCTGAAGGACCCGATGGTGTCCGACATCTACGAGCCCGGGTCGGTCATGAAGGTGGTGACGCTGGCCGGCGCGCTCGACCAGGGCAAGATCACGCCGAGCACCACGATCTACGACCCCGGCTACATCGACGTCGGCGGCGTCCGCCTGCGCGACTGGAACCTGCGCAACAACGGCACGGTGACGATGACCAACGTGCTGGAGAACTCGCTCAACGTGGGCGCGGTGCGGGCCGAGCAGGCGGAGGGCCAGGACGCGTTCCTCCACTACCTGGACGCGTTCGGCATCGGCCGCTCGTCCGGCATCGACGTGTCCGGCGAGGTCAGCCAGAAGCTGCGCTCGTCGTGGCGCCTGTCCGAGCTGGCCACCGCCTCGTACGGCCAGGGCGTCGCCGTGAACGTGGTCCAGATGGCGGCCGCGATCAACGTGATCGCGAACCAGGGCCGCTGGGTGCAGCCGCACGTGGTCGCCCGGGTCGGCGACACGCCGGCGGCGGCGGCGGCGCAGCGACAGGTGGTCAGCGCCCAGACCGCCGCGACCATGACGAAGATGATGGAGTCGGTCGCCCAGCACGGGTCGGGCCAGCTGGCCCGGGTCCAGGGGTTCGAGCAGAACGAGGCCGGCAAGACGGGGACGTCGCAGATCCCCGAGAACGGCGGCTACTCGCCCGACCACGTCTGGTCCTCCTATGTGGGCTTCCTGCCCGCCGACAACCCGCGCTTCACGATGCTGGTCGTGGTCGCCCAGCCGGACAACGGCTCGTCCGACCACAACGAGGGGTACTACGTCGCGGGCCCGATCTGGAAGCGGATCGCCGACCAGATCGTCCAGGACTGGCGCATAACCCCGAGCGGCGCGTAGCGCGTTCTATCTATCGAGAGATGGAGCTCACCGTCGCCGAGATCGTCGCGGCCACCGGGGGCCGGCTCGCCGCCGGCTCGCCCGAGGCCCGCTGCACCACCTTCCACACGGACTCCCGCGCCGTCGAGCCGGCCGGATGCTTCTTCGCGCTGCGCGGCGCGGCCCTGGACGGCCACGCGTTCTGTGCCAGCGCCGCGGCCCGCGGGGCGGTCGCGCTGGTCACCGAGCGCGAGGTCTCGAGTCGCGGCGCCGCGGTCGTCCAGGTCGCCGACACCTGGCGCGCCCTGTACGACCTGGCCGAACACGTCCTGGGCCGGGTCGCGCCGCTGGTCGTCGGCATCACGGGCAGCAACGGCAAGACGTCCACCAAGGAGCTGACGGCGGCCGTGCTCGGGGTGCGCCACCGCGTGCTGCGGACCGAGGGCAACCTGAACAGCGAGACCGGCCTTCCGCTCACGCTGCTCCGCCTGGAGCCGGCCCACACGGCCGCGGTGCTCGAGATGGGCATGCAGGGGCCGGGCGAGATCGCCCGGCTGGCCGCGCTGGCCCGGCCCCGGGTCGGCGTCGTCACGATGATCGGCACCGTCCACCTGGAGTTCTTCAGCGGCGTCGAGGCGCTGGCCCTGGCCAAGGCCGAGCTGGTCGAGGCGCTGCCGGCCGACGGGCTGGCGGTGCTCAACGCCGAGGACGCCCGGTTCGACCTGCTGCGCGGGCGCAGCCGGGCGCCGGTCGTCGGCTTCGGCCTGGAGGCGGGCGACCTGCGCGGCGAGGGCTACCGGGCCCTGCCGGACGGCGGAGCCGAGGTGACCGTCGAGGGCACGCCGGTCCGCCTGCGCCTGGCCGGCCGCCACCAGGCCCGGAACGCGGTCGCGGCGCTGGCCGCGGGCCGGTTCGGCGGCGTCCCCGTCGCCGAGGGCGCCCCCGCGCTCGCCGGCGTCGAGGTGGCCCAGCGGCTCCAGGAGCTGACCGCCCCCGCCGGGTTCACGGTGGTGGACGACGCGTACAACGCCAGCC
>VBJR01000337.1:0-6808 GCA_005880175.1 Chloroflexota bacterium | reverse complement strand
TGGCGGTCGTGGACGCCGGCCACGGGCGCCTGCTGGCCGCCGCGGCCGGGGGCGAGCTGGTGGCCGACCGCGAGACCGCGGAGAAATGGGTCCGTGCCCAAGCGGGGCCTGGCGACGTTGTTCTTGTCAAGGCTTCGCACGGGATCGGATTGCACGAAGTCGTGCGGCGGCTCGTGGCGGTCGGTACATCAGTAGATAGCGGCAACGACGTAGGGCACTCCGGAGGCGCCACTTGATCCTCGACCTGACCATCCTCGCGGTCGCATTCGCAGCATGCGTTCTCCTCTACCCGACGCTGATCCGCGCGTTCAAGCGTCTCCGCGTCCGCCAGCCGATTCAGGCCGAGCTCTCGAGCGAGCACCAGCGCAAGGCGGGGACGCCCACCGGCGGCGGCATCCTGTTCGTCGCCGTCGGCGTGCTCGGCGGCGTCCTGGCGATCCGGAACCACCCCGGCGCCCTCCCCGCGACGGTGGCGCTGGTCCTCTACGGCGGGCTGGGCCTGGTGGACGACCTGGCCAAGCTGCGCTTCGGCTCGATCGGGCTGCCGGCCCGGTTCAAGTTCCCGCTCCAGGTGCTCTGCGCGATCCCGATCGTCTGGCTGGCGGCCGTCCAGCAGCACCCGGACCGCTTCGACCTGATCCACCAGTGGTACTTCTGGCCGCTGGCGGTCCTCGCCGTGGTCGGCGCCGCCAACGCGGTGAACCTGACCGACGGGCTGGACGGGCTGGCGGGCGGGCTGGCCGCCATCGCGATCCTGGGCATGGTGTTCCTGCTCCCGGGCGCGGTGCTCGAGCTGCAGGCCGGCTTCGGCGAGCGGGCCGTGGCGATGTCGCTGGCCGGCGGCGTGCTGGCGTTCCTGGTCTACAACCGCCACCCGGCGCGGATCTTCATGGGCGACACCGGGGCGCTCGGCCTGGGCGCCGCGCTCTCGGCCATGGCGATCCAGCAGGGCTGGATGCTGCTGCTGTTGGGCCTCGGCCTGGTCTTTGCGCTCGAGACGGCATCTGTCATCATGCAGGTCAGCTACTTCAAGCTGACCGGCGGACGGCGGCTGTTCAAGATGACCCCGATTCACTTCACGTTTCAACTAGAGGGTTGGTCAGAGAGGCGGATTGCGCTGGCCTTCTGGAGTGCGGGCGCGCTCGCCGCGGTCGCCTCGGGCTTGATCGCGCACAGCTTGTTGTGATCCCCCCGGCGGGGGAGCGTGCCCTCGTCGTGGGCATGGGCCGGAGCGGCCTGGCCCTGGCGAGGTTCCTGGCTGACCATGGCGTCCGCGTGCGCGCGTGCGACCTGCGGCCGGCAGACCGGCTGGCGGGCATCCTGGGCCAGCTGCCGCCGGGCACCGAGACCGTGCTCGGCGGCTACGACCAGGGCGTCCTCGAGGACTGCGCGGCCGTCTACGCCAGCCCCGGCGTGCCCTGGCACTCCGAGCTGCTAGAGCGGGCGCGGGCGACGTCCCGGCTGGTGTCCAGCGAGATCGACCTGTTCTTCCAGCTCTGCCCGGCCCCGATCGTCGGGGTGACGGGGACGAACGGCAAGACCACCACGACGGCGATGGCCGGGTGCGTGCTGGCCCAGGGCCCGCGGCCGGTGGTCGTGGGCGGCAACATCGGCGACACGGTGCTGGACCGCCTGGCCGAGCTGACGCCGGAGCACTGGGTCGTGCTCGAGCTGTCCAGCTTCCAGCTCGAGTCGTGCCACGAGCCGCACGCGCGCATCGCGGCGGTGCTGAACCTGACGCCGGACCACCTCGATCGCCACGGCACGATGGACGCGTACGTGGCCGCCAAGGCGCGGCTGCTCGAGTTCCAGACGGCCGGCGACGACGCCCTGCTGAACGGGCTGGACCGCCGCTGCCGGGAGCTGGGGCCGCTGGCCCGGGGCCGGGTGGCGTGGTTCGACCAGCACCGGCCGGTGCCGCCGGTGGGCCTGCCCGGCGAGCACAACCGGCTGAACGCGCTGGCCGCGGCGGCGATCGGGCGGGCGGCGGGCCTGACCGACGAGGCGATCGCGGAGGGCGTGCGCCGCTTCCCGGGCGTGGAGCACCGGCTGGAGCTGGTCGGGGAGTGGGGGAGCGTCCGCTGGTACAACGACTCGAAGGCGACCAACCCGGACGCGGGGCTGGTCGGCCTGCGCGCGTTCCCGGGCACGCCGCTGGTGCTGATCGCCGGTGGCTACGGGGGCGGCTTCGAGCTGGACGAGTGGCTGGCGGCCGTCCGCGAGCGGACGCGGGCGGTGGTCCTGCTCGGCGCCAGCGCGGACGAGCTGCAGGAACGGCTGGCGGGCCACCCGGTCTGGCGGGCCCGCTCGCTGGACGAGGCGGTGGAGCTGGCGGGAGGCCTGGCGCGGCCGGGAGACGCCGTTCTGCTCAGTCCTGCGTACAAGAGCTACGACATGTTCTCCAGCTACGAGGAGCGCGGCCGCCTGTTCAAGGAGGCGGTGCGGGCGCAGCACCGGGGTCTATGAGGGACGATTGGCGGCGGGATGGCCATCCTGGCCTCGCCTTCGGCCTCAGACGCCTCCCCTTCGCCATAGATGACTCAGGCGGGGCCGCTGACGCCCCGGCACCCATCCTGCCCGGGCGCTGGGGCGCCCGTTCAGGATGGGACCCTGCCGGCTGGCGTTGGCCAGGACGTTGGGGGCAACTGCCGGCCATGGAGACGTTGCATTGCCGGCAATGCAACGTCTCACGCCCCGTTGAGGCGTGCAATTGCCGGCAATGCAACATCTCAGTCCACCACCAGCGCTTCTCGCCGACGCCAGCCGGCAGGGCCCCGTCGTGCGCAGGGCCGCGGGTAGGCGGCTCTGTGCACGATGGGAGCCGGGGTGTCAGCGGCTCTGCCCGCCCTCATGGCGAAGGGGAGCGTCTGAGGCCGAAGGCGAGACCAGGGTTGCCACCTCGCCGCTGCCGGTTCCCAATTCGCACATTGGTCCGCACGAGCACTTCCCGGGCCACGGGATTCGCTCATGCGGACGAATGTGCGGAAAGCTGCTCGCCGTGATCGCCGCCCTGCGGGCCACGGACCGGTGGCTGCTCGGGCTCACCCTGGCGCTGCTGGCCGGCGGGCTCGTCATGGTGCTCAGCGCCAGCTCCGTCGAGGGCCTGCTCGCCTACGGCTCCGCCTACTACTACTTCGCCCGCCAGGTCGTCTTCGCCATCGCCGGCCTGGCCGCCATGGTCATCCTGCAGCGGATCGACTATCGCCAGTTCCGGCGCTGGGCCCCCGCCGGGGCCGTCGTCAGCGTGGCCCTCATGCTGGCGGTGCTGGTCCCGCACATCGGCGTGGACCCGAACCGGACCCACGGCGCCAGCCGCTGGCTCGACCTCGGCCCGCTCGGCACGTTCCAGCCCGCCGAGCTCGCCAAGCTGACCCTCACCCTGTTCGTCGCCCACTGGGTGGACCGCCGGCAGGGGCGCCTGCGCAGCTTCGGCGACGGGTTCCTGCCCTTCGCGATCATGGTCGCCGGCGTGCTCGGGATCATGATGCTGCAGCGCGACCTGGGCACCGCCGTCGTGTTCGGGGCGATCCTGCTCGCGATCTACTTCGCGGGCGGCGGGCGCAAGTCCCACGTGGCCCTGCTGATGGCCGGCCTGGTGGTCGGGTTCGTGCTCTTCGTCGAGCTGGAGAGCTACCGCCAGCACCGCCTGACCGCGTTCCTGGACCCGTTCAAGGACCCGCTGGGCGACAGCTACCAGATCGTGCAGGCCCTGATCGGCCTGGGCTCGGGCGGCCCGGTCGGCGTCGGCCTCGGCCACTCCGTGCTCAAGTACGGCTGGCTGCCCGAGGCCCACACCGACTTCATCTTCGCGGTCATCGGCGAGGAGACCGGCCTGGTCGGGACGACGCTGGTGCTGGCCGGGTTCGTCGCGCTCACCGTGCGCGGCTACCGGGCCGCGATGCGCGCGCCCGACCGCTTCGGTGTCATGCTGGCCACGGGCATCACGACGTGGATCGGCTTCCAGGCCTTCGTGAACATGGCCACCGTGACCTCTACGCTGCCCGCCACCGGCGTCCCGCTGCCGTTCGTCAGCTACGGCGGCTCCGCGCTGGCGATCACCCTGGCGGCGATGGGCGTGCTGCTCAACGTGGCCGCGCAGGGACAGGACGAGACGAGTTCGAGGAGGACGGATGCGACTGCTGATCTCGGGAGGCGGAACTGGCGGACACCTGTCGCCGGCGCTCGCCGTCGCCCAGGCGTTCCGCGCCGCGCACCCGGAGGCTGAGCTCCTCCTGGTCGGCCGGGAGGGCGGCCCGGAGGAGCGGCTGGTGCCGGCCCACGGATTCGCGCTCGAGACCGTCCGGGTCCGCGGGTTCAACCGCGACGCGCAGCTCAAGAACCTGGCCCTGCCGGTGCTGCTGCCGGCCGCGCTGGTCCGCGGGCTGGGCATCGTGGACCGCTTCCGCCCCGACGTCGTGATGGGCGTGGGCGGGTACGTGATGGCGCCCGCGATCGCGGCGGCGCGCCTCCGCGGCGTGCCCTACGTGCTGCAGATCTCGGAGGCCGGGGGCCTGGCCAACCGCCTGTTCCGGCCCGGCGCGGCCGCCGCCTGCGTGACGTTCCCCGGCGACGTGGACGCGTTCCGGACGCCGCGCACGCTGCTGACCGGCTACCCGCTGCGGCCCGGCTTCCGACGCCGGGTGCCGAACGCGCCGGCCCGGCGCCTGCTGGTGATGGGCGGCAGCCAGGGCGCCCGGCGGCTGAACCAGGCCGTCTGGGGCGCGCTCGACGCCCTCGGGCTACCGGCCGATCGCGTTCAGCGACGACATGCCGGGCCTGCTCGGCGAGGCCGACCTGGTGGTCTGCCGGGCCGGCGTCGGCACGTGCTCCGAGCTGACCGCCGTGGGCCTGCCGATGGTGGTCGTGCCGGGGACGTTCGGCGGCGGCCACCAGGAGCACAACGCCGCCGAGCTGGTGCGGGCGGGCGCCGCGGTGCGGGTCGGCGACGAGGAGCTGACGCCGGACACGCTGGTGGACACTCTCCGGACGCTGACCGAGGACCGGCTGCGCGCCATGGCCGAGGCGTCCGCCGCGCTGGGCCGCCCGGACGCGGCCGGGGACATCGTCCGGGTGCTGGAGGAGGTCGGCGGGAACCGCGTCCCGGAGGCCGTCCATTGAGGGTCCACCTCATGGGGATCGGCGGCTCCCAGGTGTCGGGCCTGGCCCGCGTCTTCGCCGCCCGGGGCCACACCGTCTCCGGATGCGACGTGCGCGAGTCGGACACGACCCGGGCGCTGGCCGCCGAGGGGGTGTCCGTCGCGGTCGGCCACGACCCCGCCCATGCGGCCGGCCAGGACCTGGTCGTCTACAGCACCGCGGTCCGGGGCGACGGAGTGGGAGAGGTCGAGGCGGCCCGGGCGGCCGGGGTGCGCGTGCGCAGCCGGCCCGAGCTGCTGGCCGAGCTGATCGAGGGCAGCCAGTCGATCTCCGTCGCCGGCTCCCACGGCAAGACGACGATCACGACGATGCTGGGTGACGTCCTGGTCGCCGCCGGCTGGGACCCGACCGTGCTGGTCGGCGACGGCGCCAGCACCCGGCCCGGCCGCGGCCGCTGGCTGGTGGCCGAGGCCGACGAGTCGAACGGGACGCTGGCGCTGTACCGGCCCAGCCACGGCGTGCTGACCAACGTCGAGTTCGACCACCCCGACCACTTCCGGGACGTGGACGAGGTGGACGCCCTGTTCCGCCGCTACCTCGCGGTCGTCCCCGGCGTGAGCGTGGTCTGCGCCGACGACGAGCGGGCGGCGGCGATGCCGGCCGGCGGCCGCCGGGTCACGTACGGGTTCGCGCCCGGGGCGGGGTACCGGTACGAGGAAGGCCGCGTGCTGCGCGGCGGCGACGCCGTGGCCGACCTGCGGCTCGCCGTGCGGGGCCGGCACAACCTGCAGAACGCGACCGGCGCGCTGGCGATGGCGGTCGAGCTGGGGATCGAGCCGGCCGTGGCCGCGGACGCGCTGGCCGCGTTCCGGGGCGCCCACCGGCGGCTGGAGCGCCTGGGCACGTGGCGCGGGCTGCCCGTGTACGACGACTACGCAGTGCACCCGACCGAGGTGCGGGTGACCGTGGCGGCGGCCCGCGAGCTGGGCTGCCGCCGCGTGCTCGTCGTGTTCCAGCCGCACCGGTACACGCGGTTCGCGGCGCTCCGCGACGCGCTGGCGGAGGCGCTGCGCGACGCCGACGGGGTCGTCGTCACCGAGATCTACGCGGCCAGCGAGCCCGATCCCGGCGGCGTCAGCGCCGCCGAGCTCGCCGCCCGGGTGCCCGGCGCCCGCTTCGCGCCCGACTTCGGCGCCGCCCGCGAGCGGCTCGAGGAGCTGGCCGGCGCGGGCGACCTGGTGCTGGTCATGGGCGCGGGCGACATCAGGAGGCTCGGCGATGAGCTGGCGCACGCCGGCTAACCAGGCCTGGCTGGGGGGCCTGCGCGGGGTCGAGCGGGACCACCCGCTGGCCCGGCACACGTCCTTCAACATCGGCGGCCCGGCCGAGTGGTTCGTGGCCAGCAGCCGGCCCGAGGCGCTGGTCGAGGAGTGCCACCGGCGCGGGATCCCGTACCTGCTGCTCGGCGCCGGCACCAACCTGCTGGTCGCCGACGCCGGCGTCGAGGGCCTGGTGCTGCGCTGCGTGAACCGGGAGTGGCGCGTCGAGGGCACCCGGGCGTACGCCCAGGCCGGCCTCAAGATGATGCGGCTGGCCCGGATCTGCGCCGACCACGACCTGACCGGGTTCGAGTGGGCGATCGGGGTGCCGGGCACGGTCGGCGGCGCGGTCTATCAGAACGCCGGCTGCTGGGGGACCGAGCTGGCCGAGG
>VBJR01000336.1:4785-7183 GCA_005880175.1 Chloroflexota bacterium | reverse complement strand
TCCGGGGCACGGCCGGCAGCGGCTTCCGATCGTTCCTCGGGATCCCGTTCGCCGCGCCGCCCGTGGGCCCGCTCCGCTTCCGGGCGCCGCAGCCGGCGGCGAGCTGGTCGGGCGTCCGGGACGCGACGCGGTTCGGCAGCCCCTGCCCGCAGGCGGCCGGCGTGTTCGCGCCGAACGGGCAGGGCAGCACGAACGAGGACTGCCTGTTCCTCAACGTCTTCACGCCGAGCCACGCCGGGTTCGCGCGGCCCGTCCTGTTCTGGATCCACGGCGGCGGGTTCGTGGCCGGGTCAGCCAGCCAGTACGACGCGAGCGTGCTGGCGGCGAAGAGCGGCGCGGTCGTCGTGACGATCAACTACCGGCTGGGGCCGATCGGGTTCCTCGCGCTGCCGGGACTCAGCGCCGAGACCCGCGACGGCTCGTCCGGCAACTACGGGCTGGAGGACCAGCAGGCAGCGCTGGGCTGGGTCCGCGAGAACGTGGCCCGCTTCGGCGGCAACCCGTTCGACGTGACGATCTTCGGTGAGTCGGCCGGCGGCCTGAGCGTGTGCGACCAGCTGATCTCGCCGCGCGTCGCCCACCTCTTCCAGCGCGCGATCACCGAGAGCGGGCCGTGCGCCGCCCCCCAGGCGACGCTGGCGCAGGCGGAGGCGCAGAGCCAGGCGGCGGCCGCTCGCGCCGGCTGCGCCGACCCGGCCACCCAGGTCCCGTGCGTGCGCGCGCTGCCGGTCGCGACGCTGCTCGCGTCGGGCGGGACCTCGTCGCCCAACGTGGACGGCGCCGTGCTGCCGGAGCAGGTGCCGGCGGCGATCACGGCCGGCCGGTTCAACCGCGTGCCGGTGATGGAGGGGACGAACCACGACGAGGACCGGCTGTTCGTCGCGCTCCAGTTCGACCTGGCCGGCCACCCCGTGACGGCGGCGCAGTACCCGGCGCTGGTCCAGGGGCTGGCCGGGGTCAACGCGCCGGCGGTGCTGGCGCGGTACCCGCTGAGCGCGTTCGCCAACCCCAGCGAGGCGTGGGCCACGGTGGTCACGGACGCGCGCTTCGCCTGCGGGGCGCTGCTCGCCGACAGCCTGCTGGCGGCGCACGTCCCGACGTTCGCCTACGAGTTCAACGACCGGAACGCGCCCGAGTTCATCGTCACGGACCCCGTCATGCCGCTGGGCGCCTTCCACGCGTCGGAGATCCCGTTCGTCTTCCAGCCGAACGCGACCATCACGCCGGCGTTCTTCACGCCCGCCGAGCTGGCGCTGTCCGACCAGGTGATCCGCTACTGGGCCACGTTCGCCGCGTTCGGCACCCCGAACCGGCCGGGCTCGCCGCTCTGGCGGCGGTTCACGACCGCCAGCGGCCGGTTCCAGTCCCTGGCTCCGGCCGCGACGACGTCCATCGACACGTTCGCGACAGACCACAACTGCGCGTTCTGGGCGTCGCTCGCGGCCTGACCTCCAGACGGGGGCCGGGGCGTCCGGCCTCGGCCCCTACCTGGCGCTACAGCTCCGCCGCGACCCGGGCGATCGCGCGGTCGATCGTGTCCACGACGCGCTGGAGCTCGTCCTCCGTGATGACCAGCGGCGGCGAGATGGCCAGCACGTCGCCGCCCAGCGCCCGGAACAGGACGCCCTCCTCCATCGCGGCCAGCATCACGCGCCGGCCGACGCCGGCGGCCGCATCGAACGAGGCGCGGGTGGCCCGGTCGCGGACCAGCTCGATCCCGGCCACCAGGCCCAGCGAGCGCACGTCGCCGACCAGCTCGTGGCGGCGGAGCCCCTCCAGGGCCGGCCGCAGCACCTCGCCCATCGCGCGGGCCCGCTCGACCAGGCCCTCCTCCTCGATGATCCGGAGGTTGCGCAGCGCCACCGCGCAGGCGGTCGCGTGGCCGCTGTACGTGAAGCCGTGCGGCAGCGTGCCGTGCAGCTCGCGCAGCGTGTCGTGGACGTCACGGGTCATCAGCACGCCGGACAGCGGCAGGTAGCCGCTCGTCACGCCCTTGGCGAACACCATCAGGTCCGGCACCACGCCGTAGTGCTCCATGCCGAACCAGCGGCCGGTGCGGCCGAACCCGGTGATCACCTCGTCGGCGATCAGCAGGACGCCGTGGCGGTCGCAGACCTCGCGCACGCGCGGAAAGTAGTCCGGCGGCGGCACGATGGCGCCGCCGGCGCCCTGCACCGGCTCGGCGACGACCGCCGCGACCGTCTCCGGACCCGCCTCCTCGATCACCTGCTCCAGCGCCCGCGCGTACCCCTCGCCGGCGGAGCCGTCGCCCTCGTAGCGGTACGGGTGGGGCGCCGGCGCGTGCAGGAACCCGGGCGCGAGGGGGCCGACGCCGTCCCAGAACATCGGCAGCCCGGTCGCGCTCGTGGCGCCGTACGTGAGGCCGTGGTAGCCCTTG
>VBJR01000336.1:0-4752 GCA_005880175.1 Chloroflexota bacterium | reverse complement strand
CGGGCGCCAGGTCGGCCAGCCTGGCGGCGAGCAGGCTGCCCGGGGCGTGGCCGAACGCGCCGTAGGCCGACGAGTACGGCAGCTCCCGCATCTGCTCGGCGGCCGCCTCCGCCAGCTCGTCCCGGCCGTAGCCCACGTTGACGTTCCACAGGCCCGCCATCGCGTCGAGGAACGGCCGGCCCTCCACGTCGAAGAGGGTTGAGCCGCGGCCGCGGCTGAACATGAGCGCCGGCATCGTCCCGGCGGGCGCGCCCAGGTCACCCTGGGGATGCAGCCAATGCGTGCGGTCGAGCTCGGCGAGCCGGCTGGCCTCGGTGGGATCCATCGCGATGGGCTTGGCCTCCATCTCGGGCAGGGTAACCCCAACGGGGTCGCCCGGCACTATTCGGGCAGATGAGCGCGGACGAGGCGTGCCTGGTGAACGCGGCGCGGGCCGGTGACCGCGGGGCGTTCGCGACGCTGGTCGATCGGCACCGGCCGCAGCTGCTGGCGAGCTGCCGGCGGATGGCGGGCGCCGGCGACGTGGCCGAGGAGGCGGCGCAGGAGGCGGTGCTCCAGGCGCTGCTGGGCCTGGACCGGCTGCGGGAGCCGGCCCGGTTCGGCGCGTGGCTGGTCGGCATCGGGCTGAACGTGTGCCGGCACCTGCTGCGGTCGCGGCCGGCGCCGCCGTGGCAGCCGGAGGCCGCCAGCCCCGACCCCCAGGAGCTGGCCGAGGCGGCCGAGCTCGTGGCCCGGGTCCGCGAGGCCGTCGCGGCGCTGCCGGCCGGCCAGCGCCGGGCGGTGACGCTGTACTACCTCGCCGGCCTGTCCCAGCGCGAGGTGGCGGCCGCGCTCGGCATCCAGGCCGGCGCGGTGAAGGGCCGGCTGCACAAGGCCCGGCAGGCGCTGCGCCGGCGGCTCGCCGAGTTCGAGGAGGCAGATATCGAGGAGGACGAGATGACGCAGAGCGAGCTGGTCGAGGTCCGCGTGGCGGACGTGGTGCGCCGGGACGGCCGGAACGTCGTGGTCCTGGAGGAGGTGGGCGGGGACCGCCGGCTCCACCTCTGGATCGGTCCGTACGAGGCGGACTTCCTGGCGGTCCACCTGGAGGACCTGGAGATGATGCGGCCCCTCACGTACGCGTTCGCGGCGCGCCTGCTGGAGGCCGCGGGCGGGACGCTGGAGGAGGTCCGGATCAGCCGGCTGGCGGACGAGACGTTCTACGCGGAGGCGGTCGTGGCATCGGGCGGGGCCACGCGGACGGTGGACGCGCGGCCGAGCGACGCGCTGAACCTGGCGGTCCTGCTGCGGCGGCCGGTCCGGGTGGCGCGCGAGGTGCTGGACGCGGCCCCGCCGGCGTCCGGGGAGCCGGTGGCGCCGGTGGCGCCGGCGCTGTCCGCGACCGACATCGTCGACGAGCTGCTCGCCCGCCTCGGCCCGGAGCGCCCGTCGGTCCGCCGTCGCAGTTGAGCGTTTGACGCGCGCTCGCGCCCGCGTGCGACGATTCCCGCACGCGGCCGCCACTCGGCGCGCCCCTCTGCTTCAAGGAGGTTGGCAGTGGCAGATCGGATCGAGATCGGGGGCATCCATCACCTGCGGCTGACCGTGACTGACGTCCAGCGCAGCCGCGAGTTCTACACCGGCGTGCTCGGCTTCGACGTGGCCGTCGAGTCGCCGCCCGCGGACGACCCGTCCGCCGCCGCCGTCTACCCGGTCCTGTGGGGCGGCGTCGTGATGGTCCGCGGCAGCCTGCTGCTGGGCCTGCGGCCGGTGGCGCCCGGAGGCGACCGCTTCGACGAGGACCGCGTGGGCCTCGACCACCTCAGCTTCAGCGTCGCCAGCCGGGCCGACCTGGACGCGGCCGTGCGCCTGCTGGACGAGCGCGGCATCCCCCACGGCGAGATCCGGACGCTGGACGGGTTCGGCATCTGCGTCCTGCCGTTCCGCGACCCGGACAACATCCAGGTCGAGCTGACGGCGCCCCTGGGCTGAGCCGGATTCGTCCGGTCAACTGTCTCGCGAAAGTCTCGAACGTGAATCAGAGTTCTCGTGAGCGTCTTCTGAGGGTCAACCGAGTGTCTAAGATGCCCTCGCGTGCCGCGCTACGTGACCATCAAGCAGGCAACGGAGCAGGAGGGGGTGAGCCGGGCGACGCTGTACCGGTGGATCAAGCTCGGCTATCTGAAGAAGTTCCGGACGCCGGGCTACGACCGGCGGACGCACATCGACCTCGACGAGCTGCAGGAGCTGCGGCGCAACCCGCCGATGGAACCGATCGAGTGAGCGAGGCGGCGCCCCGGCGGCACCGCATCGGCCTGGAGATCGAGGTCGAGCCCGAGCAGGTGCTCGTCGAGCCCGGCGAGTGGGACCTGGACGAGCTGGACGCCGCCCTGCGCGACGGGGTGGCGCGGCCGGTGCGGGTGATCAGGGGCCGGGTCACGGACGACCAGCACGACGCGATGTCCACCACCCTGTCCGAGTGGGCGGAGGACGTGGACGCGGTGCTGCGCCTGCACTGGCTGGTCTCGGACTCGCCGCACGCGTTGCTGCAGCCGGCCGAGGGCGCGCCGCGGCCGTCGCTGGAGACGCTGGTGGAGCTCCAGGCGCTGGCGGCCCACCTGCGCCGGCTGTCGGACCGCCTGCGCGGCGAGCGGCTGTGAGCCGCGCCGAATAGGGCGCCCGTCCGGCTGGTTCGCTCCTGACGATGGCATCGTTCAGTCCACAGTTCCTCGACGCCGCCGCCCGGGAGCGGGAGGTGGAGCTCACCACGTACGGCCGGAGGACCGGCAACGCGCACCGGACCGTGCTCTGGGTGTGGGGCGACGGGCAGCGCGTATTCGCGCGCTCGGGCGCCGGCCTCGGCCGCGACTGGCCCCGCAACCTGCTGGCCCGACCCGAGGGCGTGCTCCACGTCGGCGGCCACGACGTGCCGGTCCAGGCGCGGCACCTGGACACCGCGGAGGCGCGGTCGGTCGGCCCACTGATCAATCAGAAGTACGGCGCCTTCCCGGAGCCGCCGGCGCCGGGCTCGCCGCCCACCGCCGCCGAGCAGGCGACCTTCGAGCTGACCCCTTCCGGGGAGTAAGCGCAGGCGCTACGCTGGCGCCGATGGCAATCACTGTTGCGGGGACTCCGCCGGCGCCGCTGCGCAATCGCAAGAAGGTCGACGCGCTGTCGGCCGACGAGCTGACCGCGCTGCGCCAGGCGTTCAGCGCGATGTACGGCATCGATGACGATCGCGGCTTCGGGCGGTACGCGGGCACCCACGGCCTGCCGCTGCCGATCTCGTGCCAGCACCACAACCCGCTGTTCCTGCCCTGGCACCGGGCCTACCTGTACCTGTTCGAGCAGGCGCTGCAGGACCAGGTCGCGGGGGTGACGCTGCCGTGGTGGGACTACTACGCCGGCGACGAGCCGGCGATCCCCGCGGCGTACGCGCAGGAGCGGGCCAACGGCGCCGCCAACCCGCTCGCCCACGGGCCGATCACCGGCATCCCCCAGGACCAGTGGGACCGGCTGGGCGACGGCGGACCGCTGCCCACCGAGACCAACCGGACGCCGGGGCAGCTCGCGCCGTTCCCCGACCAGTCTGACGTCCAGCAGGCCCTGGACGCGCCGACGTACAGCGACTTCACGAACTTCATCGAGAGCGTCCACGACAACGTCCACGTCTGGGTGGGCGGGACGATGAGCGAGGTCCCGATCGCGGCGTTCGACCCCGTCTTCTGGGCCCACCACTGCATGATCGACCGGCTCTGGTACCTGTGGCAGCTGGGCCATCCGGGGGGCGACCCGCCGCGGTCGATCCTGAACACCGCCCTGGCGCCCTTCCCCATGACGGTGGCCGACACCCTCAGCATCAACACGCTCGGCTACGAGTACGCCGCGGCCGAGGTGGTCCTGACGGGGGCGGGCCGGTGAGCGCCGCCTTCGTCTCCAGGCCGATCGCCCTGTCCGGCGTGGGCGGCGGCTTCCACCGCGCCGACCTGGTCTTCCACGGCCTCGATCACTCGGGCCCCTCGTACGAGGTGCGGATCTTCTTCAACAACCGGGACGCCAACGCCGACACGCCGCGGACGGAGAAGGAGGGGTACGTGCGCTCCTTCTACCTGTTCGGGCACGGCGGCTGCGCGGGCCAGCCGGGCCACTGCGACGTGCCCGAGACCCGCCGGCCCTACGACGTCCGGCCGCAGCACCAGCTCACGCCGGCGACCCGCTGGGTGACGGTGACCGACGCCACCCGCAAGGCGCTGGCCGCGGGCGGCGACCTGACGGTCACGGCGGTGCCGGTGGTCACGAGCGCGAGCGGCGCCAAGCGCGACGACGACGAGGACCTGATGGGCCTGCAGCAGATCTCGCTCGTGACGTACGACTGAGCCCGGGCCGGCCTACTGCAGCACGTCCCGGCGCCAGGTCAGGCCGACCGTGAGCGCGAGCAGGCCCAGCGCCCAGGCGCCGACCACGAGCCAGGCGTGCGTGGCGTCGATCGTGACCAGTGGGCTCGCGAACGCCGAGTGCGCCGTGTGGTCTTTCTGCATCAGCACCGGCAGCGCGTTCAGGTTCGGCCCCAGCAGGTACGCCGTGATGTCCAGCCAGAAGTGCCAGCCGGTGAGGAAGTTGAGGACGGCCAGGAGCTGCGAGCCGACGGTGTCGATCGGGAACAGCGCCAGCGCCGCCCCGACACCGAACGCCACCGAGCGGCCGAGCGTGGCGGCGGCGGCGCCGACCAGGATGCACGCGCCCATGCTGGTCAGCATGACCAGCACGACGATG
>VBJR01000335.1:6035-11917 GCA_005880175.1 Chloroflexota bacterium | reverse complement strand
GTCGATCGCGAGTGGGCCAACTACTACCGCGCCCACGGCGACTCCGAGTCCGAGCTCAACTACACCGAGCTGAGCGTCAAGGCCCAGCCGAAGTTCCCCGAGCGGCAGCTGGACCTGATCCGGTTCGACTACGGCAACCAGCGTCCGGACAACGCCAGCGCCCTGACCGACAAGCTGCTCGCGGCCAGCGGCAAGAGCTACCGCATCGTGGTGGCCGCCGCCGACGCCGCGCTCATCGGCGGCGACCTCAACCGTGCTCCCTCGCTCTACAGCGCGGCGGCCGGTATCCAGCCCGGCGGCGCCGAGGCCGCCCTGGGCATGGCCGAGATCGACGTCGCCCTCCAGCGCGACTACAACGCCGCGCACGACCTCCTGCTCAGCACGCTGAAGCGCGACCCCACCTCCAGCGGCGTCTACGAGTACCTCCGCTACCTCGACCTGCTGGTCCTCAAGCGGGACCCCGCGACCGAGCTCGACGCCGTCGCGCCGCAGCGTCCCGCCGCCCTGGCCGCCGATCGGAAGGCGGCCCTGGACGTCGCGAACGCGGCCCGCTCGGCTTCCGGCCTGCCGGCGCTCGGGGAGGACCCCGCCCTCGACGAGGCCGCGCAGGCGCACGCCTACTACTACCTGTTCAACGTCAGCCAGTCGCAGGTCGGCGGCACCGGGATCACGATGGAGGACGCGTCGCTGCCCGGCGCGACCGGCGCGCGCGCCATCGACCGGGCCCGGCACTTCGGGTTCACCGGCGCCCGCGGCACGGAGCTCGCCGACCACGCCCTGACGGCCGGCGCCGGCGCGCAGACGTTCGTGGACAGCGTGTACCACCGGCTCCCCGTGGTGGATCGCGAGACCGTCGCGGCCGGCTTCGGCGAGGCCCGCGTCGGCTCGATCGTCATCTCTGTGCTCGACGTCGGCGCCGGTCCCGCGGCGGCCGGCGACCCGACCGTGTACCCCGGCGACGGCCAGACGGGCGTGCCGGCCGCGTTCACGGACAACGAGGTGCCGGACCCGCTGCCCAGCGGCTCCATCCCGCCGGTCGGCTACCCGATCTCGCTCCAGGTGGGCGGGGCCCAGCAGCTCAAGGTCACGACCGCCCGCCTGCTCGCCCCGGACGGCAAGGAGGTGCCGACCCTCACGTTCGACCCCGGCAACCAGGTCAGCCAGAACCAGTGGGCGATGGTGGCCAAGCTGCCCCTCCAGGCAGGCGGCCGGTACACCGTGGACGTGACGGGCACCGTGGACGGCACGGGCTTCACCAAGCGCTGGTCGTTCACCGTCGCCGGGGCGTAGCTCGCCGCTTCTTACACTCATCGCGTGGCCTCCCGCACGCATCCCGAGCGGCTCCCCCCGGGTGTGGACCCGAGCCGCGTCCCGCCCGGCCAGACCCTGACGGCGCCGGACCGCTGGCCGCTGCTCCACTTCGGCCCCGTGCCCCGGACGGACCTCTCGAGCTGGAGCCTCAGGCTGTTCGGGCTGGTCGAGCGCGAGCTCACGCTCGACTACGACGAGGTCCGCGGACTCCCCAGCAAGGAGGTCGTGGCGGACATCCACTGCGTGACCGGCTGGAGCCGCCTCAACGACACGTGGACCGGCGTCGCGATCCAGGAGATCCTGAAACGCTGCCAGCCCCGGCCCGAGGTCACGCACGTCATGGCCCACTGCGAGTTCGGGTACACGACGAGCATGCCGCTGGCCACGCTCGATGACGATGACGTCCTGCTCTGCTACGGCTGGAACGGCCAGGACCTGACGCCGGACCACGGCTTTCCGCTGCGCCTCTTCGTGCCCAAGAAGTACTTCTGGAAGTCGGCCAAGTGGCTGCGCGGCCTGGAGTTCATGCCGGCCAACCGGCTCGGCTTCTGGGAGCAGCGCGGCTACCACGACGACGCCGACCCCTGGCTGGAGCAGCGCTACTGGTAGTCACGCTCACAACGGACTTCGGGGAGGGGTCGCCGTACGTCGCCGCGATGAAGGCGCGCCTCCTCCTGGGGTGTCCGGCGGCGGTGCTCGTCGACGTCAGCCACTCCGTGCCGGCGTTCGACGTCATCTCGGGCGCGTTCGTCCTCTGGGCCGGCACGCGCGAGTTCGGCGCCGGCGCCGTGCACCTGGCGGTCGTCGATCCCGGCGTCGGCGGCTCCCGGCGGGCGGTCGCGTTCCAGCTGGACGACGCCTGGTACGTCGGGCCCGACAACGGGCTGTTCGGCCTGGTGCTGGCGAGATCCGCGGTCGCGCCCGCGCGGGCGATCGAGGTGCGCCGGCCGGCGGGGGCGTCGCCGACGTTCGAGGGTCGCGACGTGTTCGCCCCGGCCGCCGCCGCCCTTGCCGCGGGTCGGGCGCCGGAGTCGCTGGGCGGCCCGTTGGCGGGGCCGCTCGCAGCGCTCCCGGTCAGCGGTCCCGCCGTGCTCTGGGTGGACCGGTTCGGCAACCTGGTCACCAACCTGGAGCCCCCCGTGAGCGGTCTTCGCGTCAACGGTCACGAGGTGACGGCCGCCGCTCGCACGTTCAGCGAGGCGCCGCCGGGCGTCCCGTTCCTCTACGTGGGCTCCATGGGCTACGTCGAGGTGGCCGTGCGCGAGTCCCGGGCCGACGACCTGCTGGGCGCCCGCGCGGGCAGCCCCGTCGACCCTTTCTAACCCTCAACTCCCTCTTAACAGGTTGGATTGGCTCCCGCCCCCATCCTTCCTACGCTGCGCGCCATGCTTCCCCACCTCCTCTCCTCGCTCGCCGGGCGGGTCTCGCTCACCCCGCGCCGCGGCCTCGTCGTCGGCCTCGCCCTGGCGCCCGCTGTCCTCGCCGCCGTGCTCATCGGCGCCCTCGTGTACGCGGCTCCGGCGCGGGGAGCGACGGGGCCACCCCCGCCGCCGCCCGCCGGCGGCAACGCGCAGGTCGCGGGCGGCAACGCCCCGGCCGGCGCCGCCGCGGCCGGCACGTCGCTGCCGCCGCCCAGCGGCCTGCTCGTGGACGTGTCGGGCGCGGTCGCCCATCCCGGCGTCTACCGCGTCGCGGCCGGCGAGCGCGCCTCCGTGGCGATCGCCGACGCGGGTGGCCTGACCTCGGCCGCCGACCCCACGCGGCTCCCCAACATGGCCGCCCGGTTGAAGGACGGCCAGCAGGTCAACGTGCCGTTCCGCTCCACTTCGACCCGGTCGTCCGTCAGTGGCACGACGCGGGTTGCGCCGGTGAGCCTGAACACGGCCACGGCCGAGCAGCTGGCGACGGTCCCCGGCTTCACTCCGGACCTGGTCGCGGCGGTCATCCAGTACCGGACGGAGTACGGCGGGTTCGCCGCCACGCGCGAGCTCGTCGACGTCCTGGAGATGAGCGAGGCCGACTTCCAGGTCGCGCGGAGGTACGTGACGATATGACCGCCGCGCTCGCGTGCCTGCTCGCCTGGTCGGCGGGCGTCGCCCTGGCGGCGGCGGTCCTGCCGGGCAACCCGGGCGCGGGAGCGGCCGCGCTGATCGGGGCGGCGATCGCGGCCCCAGCAGCGCTGGCCGTGCGGCCGGCGGCGGTCGCCCTGGTGGTCACCGCCGCCCTCCTCGGGGCCGCCCGCGCCGAGGTCCCGGCCGGCGACCAGACGGCCGCCGCGCGAGCGCCGGCACTGGCCGGGCTGCGGGCGGTGGTGGCGGGCCGCGTCGCCGACGACCCGCGCCTGCTGGCCGGCGCCGAGGAGCTGCTGGTCGCGCCCGACACGGTGGCTACGACGTCCGGCCTGGTCGCGCCGGCCGGCAGCGTCGTCGCGTTCGTCAAGGGCAGCCCGGCGGTCGGCGTGGACGACCTCGTACGCGTCACGGGTCGTCTGGACCTGCCCCGCGACACGCCGGCGTTCGACCGCCGCGCGTACGCGGCGCAGAAGGGCGCGTACCTCGAGATGCGGACCGCTTCGCTCACGGTGGTCAGCCATGCCGGCGGGCTGCGGGCGCTGCCGGGCTGGCTGCGCGACCACTACCGCGCCGCGGTCGTCAGCCTGGTCCCGGCGCCCCACGCGGAGGTGCTGGTCGGCGTCGTCCTCGGCATTCGTACCGGCATCCCACAGCGGCTGCAGCAGGCACTGGTGGCCACCGGCCTCGTCCACCTGCTGGTCCTGAGCGGCCTCAAGGTGGCGGTCTTCGCGCGGCTGGTCGCGGGCCTGCTGGCGCCCGTCCTCGGCCGCTCCGCCACGCTGCCGGCCGCGGCGGCCATCGTGCTCTACGCCCTGGCCGGGGGCGCGACCCCGGCCGCGACCCGAGCGGCAGCCATGGGAGGTCTGGCGCTCGTGGCGCAGCGCCTGGGCCGGCCGACCCACCTGTGGACGTCCCTGGCCGCGACCGCCGCCGCGATGCTGGCCTGGCATCCCGAGCTGGCCTGGGACGTGGGTTTCCAGCTCTCGTTCTTCGGCACCGCCGCGATCGTGCTGCTGACGCCCGGGATCGAGGAACGGCTGCGGTGGATGCCTGGCTGGCTGCGCGAGCCGTTCGCGGTGACCCTCGCGGCCCAGGTCGGCACCGTGCCGCTCATGGCGACCGACTTCGGGGTGCTCTCCCCGGTGGCGCCGATCGCGAACGCGGCCGTGCTGCCGCTGCTGCCGGTGATGGTCGGCGGCGGCCTGCTGGTGGCGCCGCTGGCCGCGCTGCCGGCGGTCGGCCGCATCGTCGCGCTGCCGCTCACTGGCCTGCTCCTCCGCGGTCGGGTACTACGCGGCGCTGGGCGGAGCGGTGGCGGCCGCGCGCACGCGCGGGCCGGTGCGCCGGGTCGCGATCGCCGCCGGCGTCCTCGTGCCGCTCGCCGTCGGAGGCGCCGAGCTCGCCGCGTGGGCCCGGCCGGCACCCACGGCGACCGTGCTCGCGGTGGGCCAGGGCCAGGCGGTGCTGCTGACCGGGCCGGACGGCTCGGTCCTGGTGGACGGCGGCGCCAGCCCGTCCCGGCTCGCCGGCGAGCTGGGGGCCCACCTGCCGCCGTGGCAGCGCGGTCTGTCGGCGCTGGTGATCACCGGGCCGGGCAGTGGGCACGTGGGTGGCCTGGCCGGGCTGAGCTACGCCGCGGCCACCGTGCTCGTGGCGGAGGGCAACCCACCCGGGACGGCGTGGCGGGCGGTGGCGCTGGCGCAGGCCGCGCGCGGGGCCGTCATCCGGACGGCGCACGCCGGCCAGACCTGGCGGCTCGCCGGCCTCCGGCTCGACGTGCTGGGACCGGAGCCGCGGGCCGCCGCGGCGGGGCAGCTGGCGCTGCGCGTCAGCGGGCCGGGCGGCGGCAGCTTCTGCGACGTCGCGGACCTGGATCCGGACGGCCAGGCCCTCGCGGCGACACATCTCACCGGCACGTGCGACGCGCTGCTGCTGCCCAACGGCGGGCGGAGCGCGCCGGCACCGGACTTCGCGTCGGCGGCGCGACCGCGACGTCTGATCGCGTCGGACACGGGCGGTCAGCTCGCCCGCGGCCTGTCCCGCGCGGTCCTGTCGCGGACCAGCGAGGAGGGAGCCATCGTGGTCCCGCTGTAGGCGTGCGCACCGGGTACCCTGCTCCCGTGCCGGCTGCCAGACCGATCCTCCTGCTCCATGGCGAGGAGAGCTTCCTCGTGGACGACGAGGCCCGCAGGACGCTCGCGGAGTGGCGTCGCGGCCTCGTGTCGGAGTTCGGGTTCGAGGCCCTCGATCCGTCGAGCCTGACCGTCGGGAAGCTGCGCGACGCCATCCTGCAGGTGCCGTTCCTGGATCCGTACCGGGTCGTGATGGTCCGCGGCGTGGCGTCCCGGCGGGCCGACGGCCTGGCGCCGGCGCTGGCGGACGTACCGGAGTCCACGCGGCTGCTGATCACCGTGAACGGCCGTCAGGGCGCGGCGAGCAAGCTCGTCAAGGCGATCGCGGCGGCCGGCGGCCGGAGCCAGGAGCACCAGCCGCTGAAGG
>VBJR01000335.1:0-5951 GCA_005880175.1 Chloroflexota bacterium | reverse complement strand
CAGGCGAGCGGCTACCAGCTGGACCAGGCCGCGATCGACGAGCTGGTGGTGGCGGGCCGGCAGGACGAGGTGTTCCGCCTCACCGACCACCTGCTGCCGAGGCCGGACGCGGAGGCGTGGCGGGTGCTGTCCGGCCTGCTGGAACGGGAGCAGCCGACGACGATCGCGTACCGCCTCGCCCGACACCTGTCCCTCGTGCTCGACGTCAAGGCACGTCAGGAGCGGGGCGAGACGCTGTCGGAGGTGCAGTCGCAGCTCCGCGAGCATGCCTTCGTGGTGCAGAAGGCGTACGACGCGGCCGCGAACGTCAGCGCGGATCGCCTGGAGCGCGGCCTTCGTACGCTGCTGGCGTACGAGTGGGAGGTGAAGTCGGGCCAGATCGAGGCCGCGCCGGGCCTGGAGGCGGCTCTGGCGAAGCTGTGAGACTGGCCGCGAAGGCCGCCGCTAGCGCTTGCTGGCGGCCTTCGCGCGAGTGCCCTTCGCGGGCTGCGCCGCGGCCGAGCTTCGGGAGCTCCTGGTCGGCGCGGGAGCGTGAGCCGGTGCCGGGGCGGCCTGCTCGGAAGCCTGCAGGCGCTTCATCAGGCGAGCCTTCCTGCGGGCGCCGTTGTTGCGGTGCAGCACGCCCTTGGCGACCGCACGGTCGAGCGCGGAGACCGCCAGGACGGCGAGCTGCTCGACGCTCTCGGCGCCCTCGGTCACGCCACGGCGGAACTTGGTGATCTTCGTCTTGACGGACGACCTGATCGAGCGATTGCGCTGCGCGCGAATGGCGCTGCGCTTCGCGTCCTTCTTGGCGGATGGTGTGTTAGCCAGGGGTTGACCTCCGGTCGAGGATGTGCACGAGGCTAGGATTATAGGCCAGTGCCGGAATACGAGCTCGACGGCAGGCGGCCGCGGGTGCACCCGGACGCCTTCGTCGCCCCGACCGCGGTGCTCGTCGGGGACGTCGAGGTCGGCCCGGGTGCCAGCATCTGGTTCGGCGTCGTGCTGCGCGGCGACGAGTCCAGGATCGTCATCGGAGCTGGCTCCAACGTCCAGGACAACTCCGTGATCCACTGCGCGGCCGATCTCCCCACAGTCATCGGCGAGAACGTCACCGTCGGCCACCAGGCCCTGCTGGAGGGCTGTGTGGTGGAGGACGGCGCGGTGGTCGGCATGGGCTCGATCATGCTGCAGCGCACGCGGCTCGGCGCCGGCGCGATGCTGGCCGCCGGCTCGGTCCTGACCGAGGGACGCGAGGTGCCGCCGGGCCACCTGGCGGCCGGCGTCCCGGCCGAGGTCAAGAAGCCGCTGTCGGGCTCGTCGGCGAGCTGGGTGACCCGGACCGCCGCCCACTACCAGGTGAAGGGCCGCCGCTACCGGAAGGGCCTGCGCGCGCCCGATTGACCGGGTCCGCGTCGTGGGCGCTGGCGCTGCCGGCCCACGCGAAGCTGAACCTCGACCTCGCGGTGCTCGGCCTTCGGCCCGACGGCTTCCACGAGGTGCGCACCCGCTACCAGGCCATCTCGCTGCACGACCTGCTGCTGATCGAGCCGGCGGCGACGACCAGCCTCGACGGCGGCTTCCCGGACGACCTGGTGCTCCGCGCCCAGCGGGCCCTCGAGCGGGCCGTGGACCGGTCGCTGCCCGCGCGCTTCCGCCTGGTCAAGCGGATCCCGGCCGGCGCCGGCCTGGCCGGCGGCAGCGCCGACGCGGCCACGGCACTGCGTGGGCTCGCGCGCCTGTACGGGTTGGCCGTGGACCTGGCCCCGGTCGCCGCGGAGCTGGGGGCCGACGTCCCGTTCCAGCTGGCCGGCGGCGCGGCCGACGCGTCCGGCCGGGGCGAGCTCCTGACGCCGGCGCGGCAGGCCACCGGCTGGTACGCGATCGCGTGGCCCGGGTTCCCGCTGTCCACGCCGGCGGTGTACCGGCGCTGGGACGAGGTCGGCGGCGAGGGCGAGAACGCGCTGACGAGGGCTGCGTTCGACGTCGAGCCGAAGCTGGCAGAATTCGCGACCATGCTGGGCGAGGGATGGCGGATGACCGGCAGCGGCTCGGCGTTCTTCCTGCCGGTCGCGACGCGGGCTCAGTCGGAGGCGGCCGCCGCCCGTCTCGACTGCTGGACGGCGGTTGCGCGACCCGTCGGCGCCTGGGGAGGAGTTGGCTGATGCGACGAGCGCTGGCCGTGGTGGCCGGCAAGACGACCGGCGCGCTCTCCCGGGCCACCGGCCGCGGGGGCGGCACGACGTTCCCGGGCGACGTGGCCCGCGCGATCGACCGCGGCGTCCTGCGCAAGCTCGCGGCCGACCTGACCGGCGGCGCGGTCCTGGTCACGGGCACGAACGGCAAGACCACGACGTCCCGCCTGGTTACCGCGCTGCTGGAGGGAATGCCGGCGCGGGTGGTGGCGAACCGATCCGGCGCGAACCTGATCTATGGCGCCACCGCGGCCGCCGTGGCCCGGGCGGACCTCGTCGGTAACCTGTTCCGCGACCAGCTCGACCGGTATGGCGAGCTGGAGCTGCTGGCGCAGACGATCCACCGCGCGCTGGAGCGGCTGCCGGAGGGCAGCCACGCGGTGCTCAATGCCGACGACCCGCGCGTCGGTGAGATCGGGCTGAGCCTGGCGCGGCCGCCGCTGTGGTACGGCCTCGACGACCCGGCGGTCGCGCTGACCGAGCTGCCGCACGCGGCGGATGCCCGGACGTGCCCCCGCTGCGGCGCGAGCCTGCGCTTCCGCCAGGTGTACGTCGGCCACGACGGCGCGTACGCATGCCCGAACGGCGACTTCGCGCGGCCGGAGCTGGACCTGGCGGGCGAGCGGATCCAGCTCGACGGGCTGGACCGGCTGGAGGTCACGGCCGCCGACACCCGGCTGAACGTCCCGCTCGGTGGGCTCTACAACGTCTACAACGTGGTGGGCGCGTTCGCCGTGGGCGGCGCGCTCGGCCTGCAGCCCGAGTACATGGCGGAGCGGCTGCGCGGCGCCGCGGCGGCGTTCGGGCGCCAGGAGCGGTTCGAGCGCGAGGGCCGGCGGTTCACGATGATGCTGGCGAAGAACCCGACGGGGTTCAACGAGATCCTGCGCGAGTCCGAGCGGGCGCAGGGTCGCCACTTCCTGATCGGCCTCAACGACCGTATCGCCGACGGTCGCGATGTGTCGTGGATCTGGGACGTCGACTTCGAGGGCCTGGCGGGCCGGGCTGACGTGGTGGTGCCGACGGGGACGCGGGCGCCCGACCTGGCGGTGCGGCTGAAGTACGCCGGGGTCGCCGTGGCGGCCGCGCCCGAGCTGGACCTGGATCGGGCCATCGATCGTCTCATCGCCGCGACGCCGGCGGGCGCCGAGGGCTTCCTGCTCTGCACCTACACGGCGATGCTGGACCTGCGCGCGCTGCTGGTGCGGCGCGGGTGGCTCCGGCCATACTGGGCGACATGACGCGCGGCGGCGGCTTCACGATCGGCTGGCTCTATCCCGACCTGATGAACATCTACGGCGACCGCGGCAACATCGTCACGCTCCTGCAGCGGGCCCGGTGGCGCGGCCTCGACGCCCGCGTCCTGGAGCTGGGCAAGGGCGGCCACGCCGGGATCGCGGACGTGGACGTCTTCTTCTTCGGCGGTGGTCAGGACCGCGAGCAGGCGCTCGTGTACGACGACCTCCTGGAGACGAAGGCGGTGCACCTGGCGGCGGCGGTGCAGGACGGCGCGGCGGTGCTGGCGGTGTGCGGGGGGTACCAGCTCCTCGGCCACTACTACGAGACTGCGACGGGCGAGCACCTGCCCGGCATCGGCCTGATCGACGTCCGGACGGAGGCGGGGGGCACGCGCAGCATCGGGGACGTCGTGGTCGACACGGACGAGTCGCTGGGCCTGGAGCCGCGCACGTTGGTGGGATTCGAGAACCACAGCGGCCGGACGTTCCTGGGCGAGGGGGTGCGGCCGCTGGGCCGGGTGCTGCGCGGCGGCGGGAACAACGGCACGGACGGCACGGAGGGCGCTGCGGTCGGCAACCTGTTCGGGACGTACCTGCACGGCAGCCTGCTGCCCAAGAACCCGCACCTGGCCGACCTGATCATCTCGCGGTCGCTGGACCGCCGCCTGGAGCCGCTGGACGACACCCTGGAGCTGACCGCCCACCGCCAGATCGTGGACCGCGAACTGGCCCGCCGCCCCTGACCTGACCGCTCACCCAGCGTTAACAGGTTAGCTACCCACCACCCCCACCCGGGCGTATTCTCGCGCCACCCCCCAAAGAGGGTGGGTGGGGGGTGTAGTGGGGGCCAGATTCCTTGGCAGGTGAGAGAACTGTTCGAGGGTGACGTTGAAGTGCCGGCAATACAACGTCTCCGGGCCGGCCGAAGCGTTGAACTGTCGACACTTCAACGCATCGGCCCGGGCTGCCCGGGGACGGCCGGGCCCCTACGCCGCCGCCGCCAGGTCCGGCAGCGCCGCTCGCAGCACGTCGTCGATCGACTCCACCAGGATCACTTCCAGCTCCCGGCGCAGGTCCGCCGGGACGTCGTCCAGGTCATCCTCGTTCCGCTTCGGGATCACCACCCGCCGGATGCCCGCGCGGTGTGCCGCCAGCACCTTCTCCTTCACGCCGCCCACCGGCAGCACCTTGCCGCGCAGCGTGATCTCGCCCGTCATCGCCAGGTCGCCCCTGACCGGCATGCCCGCCAGGATCGACGCCATCGCCGTCAGCACCGTCACCCCGGCCGACGGTCCCTCCTTCGGCTGCGCCCCCGCCGGGACGTGCACGTGGATGTCGTTCTCCTCGAACTGGGCCCGGTCCACCCCCAGCTCGGTCGCTCGCGTCTTCAGGTACGCCAGCGCGGCCGCCGCCGACTCCCGCATCACCTCGCCGAGCTGGCCCGTCAGCCGCAGCTCGCCCTTGCCCGGCACCACCGCCGCCTCGACGAACAGGATCTCCCCGCCGGCCGGCGTCCACGTCATCCCCGTCGCGACACCCGGCCGGTCGATCCGCTCCGCCGTGTCGTCGAAGAACCGGCGCTTGCCCAGCGCGTCCCGGACCCGCTCCCCGTCCACCGGGATCGTGTCGGCCGCCGCGTCCGAGGTCCCGGCCTCGCCGCCCGCGATCATCGCCGCCACGCGCCGCAGCACCGCCGCGATCTCCCGCTCCAGGCTGCGCACGCCGGCCTCCCGCGTGTACTCGCGGATGATCATCCGGATCGCCGACTCCCCGAACTCCAGCTCCTCGGCCCGCAGGCCGTGCGCCTCCAGCTGCTTCGCGACCAGGAACCGCTGGGCGATCTGGACCTTCTCGACCTCCGTGTAGCCGGACAGCTGCAGCACCTCCATGCGGTCGCGCAGCGCCGGCGGCACCGTGTCGAGAGTGTTGGCGGTCGTGATGAACATGACCCGGGACAGGTCGAACGGCACGTCCAGGTAGTTGTCGCGGAAGTCGCGGTTCTGCTCGGGGTCCAGCACCTCCAGCAGCGCCGAGGACGGGTCGCCGCGCCAGTCCGCGCCGATCTTGTCCACCTCGTCGAGCATGAACACCGGGTCGTTCGACTCCGCCCGCCGGATCGCGTTGATGATCCGGCCCGGCATCGCGCCGATGTACGTGCGCCGGTGGCCGCGGATCTCCGCCTCGTCGTGCACGCCGCCCAGCGATGCCCGCACGAACTTGCGGCCCATCGCGCGGGCAATCGACTGGCCCAGCGACGTCTTGCCCACGCCGGGCGGCCCCACGAAACACAGGATCGGCTCCCGGTGGCGCTCGTCCGAGCCCCGCTCGCTCTTCAGGCGGCGGACGGCCAGGTGCTCGACGATGCGCTTCTTGACCTTGTCCAGGTCGTAGTGGTCGGCGTCCAGGATCTCGCGCGCCCGAGCGACGTCCAGCTCGCCCTCCGTGGACACGTTCCACGGCAGCGAGACCAGCAGCTCCAGGTACGTGCGGATCACCGACGACTCCGGTGACGCGGTCGGGATGCGCTCCAGCCGCG
>VBJR01000155.1 GCA_005880175.1 Chloroflexota bacterium | reverse complement strand
TCCGACGTGGGATTCGAGGCACAGTACACACGGTACAGACTGCAGATCTACCGGACGATCCGCGGCATCGTGCTCGATGCGAGCGCTGCCGAGGATCTCACCCAGGAGACGTTCGAGCGGGCCTATCGCCACAGGGGCAGACAGACGGTTCAGTCGGCGGGGCCGTGGCTCCATCGCATCGCGGTCAACAGTGCGATCACGCACCTGCGTCGTCAGCGATTGGCACGACTGCTCCCCTTCCGCGTCACGGAGTACGCACGCCCGACCGACTTCGAGCGCGTGGAGGCGCGGACGGTCGTCACCAGGGCACTGGCGGCGCTGACCCCCAAGCTGCGCGTCGCCGTCGTCCTCCACTTCTACGCCGGAATGACCAGGTACGAGATCGCGAGCACGCTGGGGATCCGGCCGGGCACGGTGGCCTCGCGGCTCGGGGCCGCCATGGCGATCATGCGCGGCACCCTCACCGAGACCGGGCGTCCCGACGCCCTGGAGCGGCTGGAGCACGGTGCGAACTGACAACCGGGGCAGCGCGCCGCGTGACTTTCCCTGGCACGACGCCATCCGTTCGGAGCTGGACGCGTGGGTGCCCGAGCGCCTGCCCCGGCACTTCCGGCCACGCCATCGGCAGGACCGCCCGCGGCGGGCCTGGCGGCCCCTCGGCGTGGTGGGCGCCGCGATGCTGGTCACCCTGGCCGTCGCGTACCTGCTGCTCCCGGCCCACCCGTCGCATCCGGCGGGGGCGCGGCTCCGCCTCGCTCCGGCCGTCCGCGTGACGCCGACGCTGGGCCCGGAGCCGGCGCTCGTCACGGCGTCGCCCCTGACCCCGGCGCCGCCGCGCACGGCGCCGCCTCCGACGCCGGCCCGCGCGGCGTCGGCGCCCACGCCGAAGCCGTCCGGCACGGCCCCGGCCCCGGCCCCGGCCCCCACGCCCACGGCCACGCCGGTTCCGCCGACGCCGGCGCCCACGCCCTCGACCGGGCCCAGCGGCCCGCCACCGGCACCCGCGCCGTCGCCGGTGCTCTGCCTCCCCATCCTCCCGCTCTGCCTCTAGCGCTGCGCCGTCGGGCGCGGCTCGTGGGACAGCGGGCGAAGGCTGATGGTGGTGATGGCGGCGGCCAGCGGCCGCGTCGCGGCGCCGGCGACCAGCACGCTGGCGCCGTGGGCCCGGCACTCGGCCAGGTCGATCTCCAGCTCCGTCAGGAGCGCTCGGAGCGTCGGGCCCTGGGCCGGGAAGCCGGCCAGCGCCATCCGCACCGGCCGTCCGACCGCCCGGGTGGCCAGCTCGCAGATCTCGGCGGCCCCACTGGCGAGGCGGGCCGCCGACTCCTCCGGCAGGACCAGCAGGCGCTCGTGCCGGCCGTACTCGCTGAGGACGTCGAAGCGCGTCACGCAGCGCAGGATCACGTCGTCCAGGCGGCGCATAAGCGCGTGCTCGAGATGCGCGTCGGCGTCCTGCGCCGGGAAGTCCACGCCGACCAGCGCCAGGGCGACCTCGCGCCCGTACTCGGCCGCGCGCGCCAGCTCCCACTCGGCGCGCCTGCCGCCGGCGTCGCGCTCGCAGGCCAGCGCGTCGCTGCTCCACACCGAGAACTCGGATCGCGACGACGACTCCGCGGCCGGCCGGCTGGCCGCGCCCGGCGAGGCCTCGCCGGCGATCCAGGCCACGAGCGCCGCCATCCGTGTGCGCAGACGTGCACGCGTTCCAACCGTTGCCATGCTTGTAACCTCCTGTCACGGCTCGCTGCGGCAGGCGTCCGTGATGCGCCGGCTATGCTGCGCCGGCGGCCCCCGGCTGTCAAGCATGCGATGCCAGGGTCACTGCTCGCGCGCCGCTGAGAAGTTCAGCGCGATCGGCCGTCTCGCCGGCGGCCGCGCTCACGAGTAGCGGGGTTGCGCCCGCGGTCGCTCCACGCATACGTTGGCTGTGAGCGTGAGGTGAACGGACAGTGGAGAAGAGCATGGCGGTGCCAGCCGAGCCAGTGGCCGAGATCACGTTCTCGATCGGGGAGGCGGCCGCGATGATCGGCGTGTCCACACACACGGTGCGGGCGTGGGAGCGCCGCTACCGGATCGTGTCGCCCATGCGCTCACCGACGGGTCAGCGGCGATACACGGCGGACGACATCGAGGTGCTCCGCCAGGTCAAGCACGAGTCCCGCGTGCACCGGCTGTCGATGCGGGTGGCGACGATGGCGGCCCAGGGGCTGGTCGCGCTCGACGAGCCCGACGCGGCGTCCGCCCCCGCCGCCGCGCGGGCCGCCGACCCCCTGCGCCTGGCGGTGGACCTGGTGTCGGAGATCGTGCTGGTCATCGACGCGCGCGGCCGCATCGTGCACGCGAACACCGTGTTCGTGCGGCTGTCCGGCGTGCTTCCCCGCCAGCTCCGCGGGGCGTCGTTCGCCGACTACGTGGACGCGTTCGACCGCGCGAAGGCCGTGAAGCTGTACGAGTCGCCGCTGCGCCAGCGACGCGGCTGGGAGCTCAACATCCGGGCGCCGGGGCGCGGGGCGATGTTCTCGATCGACTGCTGGCCGGTCACCCACGGGGAGCACCCGGTGCTCCTGCTGATCGGCCACGACGTGGCCCCCGAGCCCCGCGACGACGACTGACGGGTCAGACGGGGCGGGGGACGCCGGCGGTCCAGCCGGGGATCGCCTGCGAGACCTCGTCGGGCACCACGTGCGACTTGACCAGGTACTCCAGCGCGCCGAGGCGCAGGCCCCGCTCGCGGAGGTCGTCCTCGCCGTAGGCGGAGAGGATCACGACCGGGATGTGCCGCGTCTCGGCGCCGGCGCGCAGCGACTCCAGCACCGTCAGGCCGTCCACCTGCGGCAGCCGGATGTCCAGGAAGATCAGGTCGGGGTCCGCCGTGCGCGCCACGTCGAGGGCCGACAGGCCGTCGCGCGCATGGACCACGCGGTAGCCGTCGATCTCCAGCCGGAGCCGGTACATGTCCGCGAACGTCTCGTCGTCCTCGACCAGCAGGACGGTGATCTCGTCAGGTTCGTGCTGCGCGGCGTCAACCACCGCTGCGAGACTACACGCATGACGGGCAGGGCGGCGCACGCCGGCCGGGGGTTTCGCACGCGTTCGGGGCCGCGCGTGTTCCACGTGGGACCGATGCTCGACGGCCGGTGGCTGGTCCTCGCCTCGCGGGCCGGCTCGCCGCCGGTCCGCGGCCTGCCGGCGTCGTGGCGCCACCCGCTGCCCGACCGGGTCCCGGCGGCCGGGGGGCTGGTCGACGTGCTGATCGTCGAGGACGACGCGGCGATGGCCGAGATGTACCGCATCCAGCTCGAGGTGGACGGCTACCGGGTCCGGGTGGCGGCCTCCGCGGACGACGCGCTCGCCGCGATCGAGCGCTGCCCGCCGGCCCTCGTGCTGCTCGACGTCCTGCTGCCCGGCCGCGACGGCTTCTCCCTGCTGGAGCAGCTGCGCGCCGGCGCCAACGGGACGCCGCCCGTCGTGATCCTGTCGAACTACGGCGAGCCGGCGATGGTGGACCGCGGTCTCGCACTCGGGGCGCTCGACTACTTCGTCAAGTCCCGGGTGACCCCGGACGTGGTGTCCCGGTCCATCCCGGACTGGCTCCGGCGCGCCGGAGGGCGATGAGCGGTCTCCTCGCCGTCGTCCAGGACGCGGTGGCCGCCGCCTTCGTCCTCCTCGGCCTCTCGGCGACCGTCGAGTTCCTGCTCCATCGCGAGCGCGCCCGGGCCTACCTCGCGGCCAGCCTGGTCCTCTTCTCGCTCGTCCCGGCCCTGGGCCGGGCGCAGGCCGCCCTCGGCACCCCCAACCCGGTGGTCCTGGAGGTGACGGTGCTGGCCTTCCTCGGCTCCGGGTACTGCATCCTCCTCTTCCGGACCTGCTTCGTCCCCCTGCGCCGCTGGCGCCTGGCGGCCGCCACCGCCGCCGCCGCGGGCGCCATGGCGCTCACGCTGGCGGCCGGCCTGCCCCCCCACTCCCGGCTCCCCGGCCCCCTCCAGGGCCTGGTCGCCGACGCCGTGATCCTGACCTGGGTCGGCCTGGTCGGGGAGCCGATCGTCCGGTTCTGGCTGGCGTCGCGCAGCCGCCCGCCGGTCCAGCGGGCCCGGCTGCGCGGGCTGAGCGTCTCCTTCGCGGTCCTGATCGCGATCCTGCTGGTCGGCACCGTCGCCGGCAACCGCCTGCAGAGCCCGACCGCCGTGCTCGTGACGCAGCTCGCCGCCCTCGCCATGGTGCCGATCCTGTTCGGGAGCCTGTCGCAGCCCGGGGAGCTGCTGCGACGGTGGCGGAACGGCGACAGCGACGAGCTGCAGCTGGCGATGAAGGACCTGCTCGTCTTCAGCCCGGACCGGGCGACGGCCGCCGGCCGCGCCGTGCGCTGGGCGGCCCGCCTGGTCGGCGCGGACGCCGCGTTCGTGCTCGACCGCGACGGGGAGCCGCTGGCCGCGCTCGGGATGGCCCCCGACCTGGTCGCGGCGGCCTCGGCGGCGTGGCGGGACGACCCGCTCGTGGAGACGTTCGCGCGGCGGCGCGTCGTCCGGGCGCCCAGCATCCTGGTCGCGCTGCCGATGGACGGCGGGGCCGGCCTGCTGGGCACCCTGCCCGGCCCGTTCACCCCGGTGTTCGCGGCCCACGAGGCCGCGCAGCTCCGCGGCTACGCGTCGGCCCTGGCCGCCACGCTGGAGCGGATCCGGACGACCGAGCGGCTGGCGGCCATGGAGCGGGCGAAAGGCCAGTTCCTGAACCTGGCGTCGCACGAGCTGCGGGGCCCGGTCGCGATCATCCGGGGCTACATGTCGATGCTCGAGCGGGGGACGCTGGGCCCGCTCAACCCGGCCGGCCTGCGGGCGGTCAGGGTGATGTCCGCCAAGGCGGCGGAGATGAACGCGCTGATCGAGCAGATGCTGGAGGCGGCGCGCCTGGAGGAGGGGCGGCTCCGGCTCGAGGTGCGCGACGCGGACGTCAGGGGCATCGCCGAGCGCGCCGTCGAGGTGATGCGGCTCCTGGCCGACGACGCCCATCCGCTGCGCCTGCGGGTGGACGGCGAGCCGCTGGTGGCGGCCGTGGACGCGGCGCGGATCCAGACGATCCTGACCAACCTCGTGGACAACGCGATCAAGTACTCGCCGGCCGGCGGCGAGGTGGAGTGCCGGGTGACGGGGACCGGTGAGTCCGTGCGGATCGCCGTCCGCGACCACGGCGTGGGCATCGCGCCCGAGGACCAGGAGCGCCTGTTCAGCCGGTTCGGGCGCATCTCGTCGGAGGCGACCAGGCACATCCCCGGCATCGGGCTCGGCCTGTACCTGGCCCGCGAGCTGGCCCGGCTGCACGGCGGCGACATCGCCGTGGAGTCGCGGCCGGGCCTCGGCAGCACGTTCGTGCTGACGCTGCCCCGGCGCCAGCCGGGCGACGGGGCGGCCGGACCGGCGGTGCCGGCCACCGGCGCGGAGGCGGTCAGCGGTGAGTGACAGCGCCCGGCGGACATGGCCGGTGGCGCTGCTGCCCAAGGCGCCGGCCGGCGGCTGGGCCGAGCCGCTCGTCGGGGTCCTCCTGGTCGCGGGCATCGGCCTCGTCCTCGCGTTCGACCTGCGCAGCCCGGATGCGAACGCGATGGGCAACCCGACGGCGATCGTGATCGTGGGGGCCGCCGTGGCCGGCTGGGCCCTCCGCCTGCGCTGGGCGGTGCCGGTGTGGCTGCTCAGCGCCGGCGTCGGCGTGGCCGGCGCGCTGGCCGGCGTCGTGCTCCCCCTGAACGCCCTCGCGATCGCCGCCGGGTCGATCGTGGCAGGGGTCGCCAGCCACGTCGGCGGCACGACGCTGCGCGACAGCCTGGCCGCCCTCGACCGCCAGATCCACCTCATCCGGCGGGCGTCCGCGCTGGTGTCCGGCTCGTCCGACCCGCCCGCGATGCTCGACGAGCTGCTGCTGGCGACCGTCGAGATCCTGGGCCGGCAGGGGGCCGGGGACGATCTCGGGGCGGCGGCGCTGGAGCTGGGCGACGCCGGGACCCGCGTCGTGGCGGCCGCGGGCGCGAGCCCGGTGCCCGGCCCGCGCCTGGAGGATCCCGCGGACGCCGGCGGCACCGGCCTGCTGGGGCGGGCGGTCCGGAGCGCGCGGCGGACCGTCACGGACGCGTCCGGCCGCGTCGCCCTGGCCCGGATCGACGCGGCGGGGCAGCCGTGGGGCGTTCTGGTCGCCGGGCGCCGCCACGGCCGGTTCACGCGGCGCGAGGTGCTCCTGCTCGAGGCCGTCGCCGAGCTGGCCGGCGTCGCGATCGACACGCGGCGGCACGCCGCGGAGCTGGAGCGTGAACGGCGCAGCGCGGCCGAGACGGCCCGCCAGCTCCGCCTGGCGGTGGAGGCGGCCAAGGACGTCGGGTTCGAGGTCGAGCTCGACGAGGTCACCCGGCGGCTGCTGGCCCGGGCGGTGCAGGCGGTCGGCGCCGAGCGCGGCTCGATCGGCCGCATCGACGGCGACCGGCTGATCGTGGAGGCCGACTGGAGCGCGAGCGCCGAGCCGGGGCCCGCGGGCCGGATGATGTCGCTGGCCGGCGTGCCCGGACTGCTCGACACGCTGCGGGCCGGCCACGCGTTCCAGCAGTCCACGGGCGCCGAGGGCACCGGGGCCGCGCGCCACGTCCTGCAGTGCCCGCTGTTGGCCGGGGGCGAGCTCGTCGGGGTGATGGCCCTGAGCCGCGGCGCGGCCGGCCCGTTCGATCGCGGGGAGCTGGAGGCGCTGCAGCAGCTGACGTCGCTGACCGCCCTGACGCTGCGCTCGGCCCGGCACCTGGCCGTGGCGCGCAACCTGGGCCAGGCCAAGAGCGAGTTCCTGAACATGGCGGCGCACGAGCTGCGCACGCCGCTGGCCGTCGTCCGCGGGTACCTGTCGATGATGGCCGACGGCACGCTCGACGTCTCCGACACCACTCGGCAGAGCGTGGTCGGCGTCCTCTGCCAGAAGACGGACGAGCTGTCCGCGATGATCGAGCAGATCCTCGGGGCGGTGCAGATCCAGGCCGGCCGCGTCCCGGTGGAGCGCCACGTCTTCGACCTCCGGGAGGCGATCGCGGAGGCGCTGGACCGGGCCCGGCCGCGGGCCGCGCAGGCGGGGGTCGAGCTCTGGTCCGCGCCGCTCCCGGAGCCGGTCTGGGTGGACGCGGCGTGGACGTCGGTGCTGCGCATCCTGGACAACCTGATCGGCAACGCGATCACGTACGGCAACCAGCTGCCCGTGCGCCTGACGGTCGACGCCGGCGCCGACGTGCTGGTCCGGGTCGAGGACCAGGGCCTGGGCATCGCGGCCGACCAGCAGGAGCGGCTGTTCGAGCCGTTCTTCCGCGTGGACCAGCCGTCCGTCCAGGGGCCGGCGGGAGCGGGCCTGGGGCTCGCCGTCAGCCGCCAGCTGGCCGAGCTGAGCGGGGGCTCGCTGGAGCTGGAATGGTCCCAGCCGGGGGCGGGCAGCACGTTCGCGCTGCGGCTGCCGGCCCCGGTCGAGCCGGCGCTCCAGGCCTGGCAGCGGGCGCCGGTCTCGTAGCCTCTCGGCCGACTCGCTACCACATAATCTGATATCGATGCTGTAGGCTTAGGCCATGTCCGGGAGGGTGCGCGCCGAGGCGCGAGGCACGGCGCGGGAGGCTGAGCGAGGCGCCCGGCGGGCGGCGACCAACCCCACCCTCGAGCTCGCCGCCCGGGCCGGCTGGGTCGTCAAGGGCCTGCTCTACGCCGTGATGGGCGTGCTCGCGCTGGGCGTGGCGTTCGGCCGCGCCCGCGCCACCGACCAGAAGGGCAGCGTGGACCTGCTGACCGGCCTGGTCGGCAACGTCGCCGGCGAGGTCCTGCTGATCGCGATCGGCGTGGCCCTCGCCGGGTACGCGCTGTGGAGCTTCTTCTGCGCCATCCTCGACCCGCTGCCGGACGGCGGACGGCGCGCGCGCGGGCTGGGCCGCCGGCTCGCCTTCGCCGCGTCGGGCGTCGCGTACGCCGCGCTGCTGCTGTTCTGCCTCCAGCTCCTGTTCGGGCGCGGCGGCCAGACCAGCGACAGCGAGGTGCCCCGGGTCGTCGCCGGGCTGCTGGACTACCCGCTGGGACCGTGGCTGGCCGGCCTGGCCGGCGTGGCGGCGATCGGCGCCGACGCGGGCCAGGTGCTGGCGGCCTTCCGGTCCGGCTTCGGCAAGGACATGGACCAGGGCGACATGGACGAGAAGGAGCGCCGGACGGCGGTCACGCTCGGCCGGCTGGGCGCCACGGCCCGCGGCGCCGTGTTCGCGCTCGTGGGCTGGTTCACCCTCCAGGCCGCGGTGCTCCGCGATCCCCACCAGGCCAAGGGCCTGGGCGGCGCGCTGGGCGCGCTCGCCCAGCAGGGCGCCGGCCGCGCCCTGCTGGCGGCGCTGGGCGTCGGGTTCCTGGCGATGGCCGCGTACTCGCTGGCGACCGCACGCTGGATGCGGATGCCGGGGGCCGCCGGACGCCGGCCGGGCTGATCTACGGTTGTCGCCGTGGAACCAGGTCCCCCCTATCGCCAGGAGCTCACGCCGGTCAGCTTCCTCGAGCGCGCCGGCACGGTCCACGCGGACCGGCTCGCGGTCGTGGACGGCGCCGCTCGGCACACGTGGGCCGGGATCCGGGCGCGGGCCCGCCGCCTGGCGTCGGCGCTGCGGGCTCGCGGCCTGGTCCGCGGCGACCGCGTCGCCTTCCTGGCGCTGAACTCCGAGCCGCTGCTGACCGCGCACTTCGCGGTGCCGATGGCCGGCGGCGTCATCGTCGCGATCAACACCCGGCTGACCGCCGAGGAGGTCGCGTACATCGTCGGCCACAGCGGGAGCCGGTTCCTCTTCGTCTCGCCGGAGCTGGCCGGGCTCGCCGGCGCGGTGTCCGCGGACGTCGAGCGGTGCCTCCTGGGCGACGAGCTGGAGCGGCTGCTGGCCACCGGCGACGACGCGCCCGTGCCGTCCTGGCTGGCGGCCGAGGAGGACCTGTGCGCGATCGACTACACGTCGGGCACGACCGGCCGGCCGAAGGGGGTGATGTACCACCACCGGGGCGCGTACCTGAACGCGGTGGGCATGGTGATCGAGGAGGGCCTGACCACCGCGTCGAACTACCTGTGGACGCTGCCGATGTTCCACTGCAACGGCTGGAGCCACACCTGGGCCATGGCGGCGGCGGGGTGCCCCAGCACGTGCATCCCGCGGGTGGACCCGCCGCGCGTCTGGGACCTGCTGGGGGAGGGCGCCGTGACGCACTTCAACGCCGCGCCGACCGTCCTCATCATGCTGGCGAACGACCCGGCCGCCCGGCGGCTGCCCCAGCGGGTGCGGGTCTGCACCGGCGGCGCGCCGCCCTCGCCGACGCTGATCGCCCAGATGGACGGCTTCAACATCGAGCTCGTCCACCTGTACGGCCTGACCGAGACGTACGGACCGCTGACGATCAACGTGCCCCGCCGGCCTCGTCCAGGTCGCCGGCGACGACCTGCGGCCGGTGCACGACGCGCTGATGGAGCACCAGGTCATCTTCTTCCGCGACCAGCGGCTGACGCCCGAGCAGCAGAAGGCGTTCGGCCGGCGCTTCGGCGAGCTGCACGTCCATCCCGCGTCGTCCAACCATCCGGAGGGCCACCCGGAGGTCATGGTCATCCACGCCGACGAGCACTCGCGCTGGGTGGCCGGCGAGCACTGGCACTCGGACGTCTCCTGCGAGGAGGCGCCGCCGATGGGCAGCATCCTCTACCTGCAGGAGGTGCCGCCGGTTGGCGGCGACACGCTGTTCGCCAGCATGTACGCGGCGTACGAGACGCTGTCCGAGCCGATCCGGCGCCTGCTCGAGCCGCTGACGGCGGTGCACGACGGCGGCCACTACTACGAGGGCCGGTACGGACGGTCCGAGGACTACCCGCGGGCGGAGCACCCGATCGTGTGCGCGCACCCGGTCACCGGGCGACGGCTGCTGTTCGTGAACCGGACGTTCACCACGCGCATCCCGGGCCTGGCGCCGGCGGAGAGCGACGCGATCCTGGAGATGCTGTACCGGCACATCGAGACGCCGGAGTTCCAGTGCCGGTTCCGGTGGGAGGCGGGGTCGGTGGCGTTCTGGGACAACCGCTGCGTCCAGCACCAGGCGATCTGGGACTACCACCCGCACCGCCGCCACGGCCACCGGGTGACGATCCAGGGCGGCCGGCCGGCGCGCTGAGCGGGGCCGGCCTCGCCGGGCTCTACGGCCGCATCACGGCCGCCGGGTCGCCGCCATCGACGCGCACCATCTCGACGGCCACCCCGTCCACCGCACGCACGCGCGTCACCAGCGCGAGACGACGACCTTCTTCCGGGTGTAGAACTCCACGCCGTCCATCCCGTGGACGTGGAGGTCGCCGTAGAACGACCCCTTCCAGCCCGAGAACGGGTAGAAGGCGAACGGCTGCGCGACCGGGACGTTGATGCCCACCATCCCCGCCTGGACCCGGTCCCGGAACTCGCGCCCGGCCCGGCCCGACCTCGTGAAGATGACCGCCATGTTGCCGAGCGCCGAGCGGTTGGCCGTGTCGATCGCCTCCTCCAGCGACCGCGCCCGGGCGATGGACAGGACCGGTCCGAAGATCTCCTCGCGGCCCACGGTCATCCCGTCGCTGACGCGGTCGAGGATCGTCGGACCGAGGAAGTACCCGCGCTGCCCGATCAGGCCGCGGCCGTCCAGGAGCACGTCGGCTCCCTCGGCCGCGCCGCGCGCGACGTAGGCGGCCACCCGGTCGCGGTGGTCCTCGCGGATGAGCGGACCGACGTCCGTGCCGGGCGCGTCGCCGGGCCCGACCTTCAGCGCCGCCGCCCGCTCGACCAGCGGATCGATGACGGCGGCCGCCGCCTCGCCGACCATCACGGCCACGCTCCCGGCCAGGCAGCGCTCGCCCGCGTTGCCGAACGCCGAGTTCAGGATCGCCGGCGCGGCGACCTCGAAGTCCACGTCCGGCATCACGACCAGGTGGTTCTTGGCGCCGCCCAGCGCCTGCACTCGCTTGCCGTTCTGCGCGGCCGTCCGGTAGACCGCGCGCGCCACCGGCTCGGAGCCGACGAACGAGATCGCGCTCACGCCCGGGTGCTCCAGCAGCCCGTCCACCACGTCCTTCGCGCCGTGGACGAGGTTCAGCACGCCCTCGGGGAAGCCCGCCTCCAGGAACAGCTCGGCGAGCCGGACGGCCCCCAGCGGCGTCCGCTCCGACGGCTTGAGCACGAACGCGTTGCCGGCGACCACCGACAGCGGGAACATCCAGAGCGGGATCATCACCGGGAAGTTGAACGGCGGGATGCCGGCGCAGACGCCGACCGGGTATCGGTAGAGGTCCTGGTCCACGTCGCTGGAGACGCCGCGCAGCGTCCGGCCCTGCAGGAGCGTGGGCGCGCCGCAGGCGAAGTCCACCACCTCGATGCCCCGCCGGACCTCGCCGCGCGCCTCGTCCAGCGTCTTGCCGTGGTGGCGCGTGACGATCGCGGCCAGCTCCTCGACGTGCTCCTCGAGCAGCGCCTTGAACCGGAACATCAGCCGGACGCGCTCCATGACCGGCGTCCGCGACCAGCGCTCGAACGCCGCCGCGGCCGCGGCGACAGCGGCGTCCACGTCGGCCCGCGTGGACAGGGGGACGCGCTCGATCACCTCGCCGCTCGCCGGGTCGTAGACGTCCAGATGGTCCTCGGTCCCCGCCTGCTGCCACTGCCCGCCGACCAGGTTCGCGATCACTGCTGCGCCTCCTCTGGCTACCCAACGCCGAACCTTGATCGTAGCCAGCGCCGGGAGTCAGCGGCGGGTGCGTCCCCCGACCCGTCCGGCGGCGGCCGGCCGCGCGAACGTGAGCGCCTCGTCGAACGTCATGGCCCGGCCGTCCGCCCAGGCCGCCTCTCCCCTCCCCCCCGTCGCCGCCAGCGCCGGCTCGACCACGAGCGTCCGCACCACCTCGCGCCAGCGCGGCGCCAGTTGCGAGCGCGTGGACTCGCGCAGCGCGGACGCCGCGCCGCTGAGCCGCAGCGCGCGCAGCGGGTCGCTGTCGTGCACGGCCACGCTGGCCAGCGCGTCCAGCGCCGCCGCCGCGCCGTACCGGTTGCCCAGGCGATGGAAGATCTGCACGGCGCGGTCGAGCCGCGCCCGGGCGGCGTCCACGTCGCCGGCGAACAGCGCCGCCAGGCCAGCGAACAGCGCCGCCCGGCCCCGGGGAGCCTCGGGCCCGCGCTCCAGCTGCGCGATCTCCTGGAGCGGGACCTGCGCCGCGGCCGGGTCGCCGGCCAGCAGCAGCATCTCGCCCCTGCCCACCAGCGCCTCCATCCGGACCAGGACGTCGCCCGCGCCGCTCAGGGCGCGCTCGAACGCGGCCCGGCTCGCCGCGAACTCGCCGGCGTACGCGTGGATGCTGCCCAGGAGGGCCAGCGCCCACCCGGCGCGGACCGCGTCCCCGGGTCCACTGGACAGGTCCAGGCACTCCACGCACGAGCTGCGGGCGGCGGCGTAGTCGCCCTGCCAGAAGCACACCCGGGCCAGGGCGAGCAGCCCCTCGGCGCGCGCGGGCTCGTCCTCGCCGGCCGCGGCCAGCGCGCCGGCCAGCCACTCCCGGCCCTCGCTGAAAAGGCCGCGGGTCGTCCAGAACCAGGCCAGGGCGGTCGCCAGGCGCAGCCACGCGCCGGCGTCGCGGACCTGGAGCCATGCCAGCGCCGTCCGGAAGTTGTCGAGGTCCGACTCCAGGCGCTGGAGCCACCGCGGCTGCTCCGGCCCGCGCTCCTCGCCGGCGGCACGCGCGGCCAGGGCCAGGAAGTGGCCGGCGTGGCGCTCCCGGAGGACCACCCGCTCCACGCTCTCGCGCAGGCGGTGCGCGCCGTACTGGCGCACCGTCTCCAGCAGCCGGTAGCGCGTCGGGCCCGGGCCCCCGATCTCGGGCGCGACCAGCGACTTCGCCACCAGCCCGACGACCAGGCGAGGCACGTCCACCGGCTCGATCCCGTCGCCGGCGCAGACCGCCTCGGCCGCCTCCAGGTCGAACCCGCCGCTGAACACCGACACGCGGCGGAAGATCCGCCGCTCGGGCTCGCCGAGGAGCTGGTGGCTCCAGTCCAGGGCCGCCTCGAGCGTCCGGTGCCGGGGATCGACCGGGTCGGCGGCGGCGCCCAGCACCCGGAACCGGTCCTCCAGCCGGGCCAGCACCTCCTCGATCGACAGCTCGCTCAGGCGGACGGCCGCCAGCTCGATCGCCAGCGGGATGCCCTCCAGCCGGCGGCACAGGGCCGCGACGGTCGAGGCGTTGTCGGCCGTGACGCGGAACCCGGGCAGCGCCGCCTGCGCCCGCGCGGTGAGCAGGCGGACCGACTCGCTGGCCGCGACGGCCGCCAGGTCGTCGCCGCCCCGGGCGTCGGGCAGGCCCAGCGGCGAGATGCGCCACACCACCTCGCCGGGCACGCGCAGCGGCTGGCGGGAGGTGACCAGCACGCGCAGTTCGGGGCAGGCGTACAGCATCGACTCGACCAGGCCCGCGCTCGCCTCGACCAGGTGCTCGCAGTTGTCGAGCACCAGCAGCAGGGAGCGCGTGCCGATGTGCTCGACCACCGCCGTCGCCGCGGGCGTGCCCGGCTCGTCCGGCACGTCCAGCCCGGCCGCCACCGCCTCCGGCACCAGCGTCCCGTCGTCCAGCTCGGCCAGCCCGACGAACCGCACCGGCACGGCGGCCTGGCGCGTCCCGAGCGCCACCGCCAGCCGCGTCTTGCCGAGGCCGGCGCCGCCGGCGATCGTGAGCAGCCGGCAGTCCGCGAGCGCCGCCGAGAGCGCGTCGAGCTCGGCCTCGCGGCCGACGAAGCTGGTCGGCGGCTCGGGCAGCCGCCCGCCAAGACCCGCGTTCACCTCCCGGTCTCTCCTGGACACATGATGCAGCAGCGCACCGAAAGGAGAGGGACGGGCCGGCTCACCAGGTCACAGGCACCTCGACGACGCCGCCCGTCAGCGAGCTCGGCCGCGGCCGCAGCTCGTCGGCCGGCACGGCCAGGCGCAGCGTCGGGAAGCGCCGGAACAGCGTGCCGAACACGGTCTGCAGCTCCATCCGGGCCAGCGGCGCGCCCAGGCAGAAGTGGGCGCCGAACCCGAACGCCAGGTGCGGGCTGGCGCTGCGGGCGACGTCCAGCGCCTCCGGCTCGGGGAAGGTCCGCTCGTCGACGTTGGCCGACTGCACCGACAGCATCACCATGTCGCCGCGCGCAATGGTCACGCCCTCGAACTCGATGTCCGCGCTCGCGTACCGGGGCAGGCCGTACGACCCGACGGTCTCCTGGTTGGGCACCGGGTGGGGCACGCGCAGGATCTCCTCGACCGCGGGATGCAGCGCGTCCGGCCGCTCCAGGACCGCCTGGCGCAGCTCCTCGTTCGCGAGCACCAGGATGACCCCCTTGTCGATCGCGGTCACGGTCGTCTCGTGGCCGGCGAACAGGAGGTTGGCGGCCAGCTGCGGCAGCTGCCCGGGCGGCACGGTCGCCGGGTCCTCCTCGCTGGCCGCGACCAGGTCGGAGATCACGTCGGCGCCGGGCTGCTCGCGCTTGCGCTCGGCCAGCCGGGTCACGTAGGCCCGCAGCGCAGCGTTGGCCGCCTCCGAGCGGGCGCGGTCGTCGAGGCGCCCGACGTCGTCGGACCAGCGCCGGAAGTCCTGGCGGTCCTCGTAGGGCACGCCCAGCAGGTCGCAGATGACGAGCGCCGGCAGCGGGAACGAGAGCGCCTCGTGCAGGTCGAGCGGCGGCGTCTCGCGCGCCATCTCGTCCAGCAGGCCGTCCACGAGCGCCTGGACCCGGGGAACGGGTCACCGGTGGGCTGCCCGAACAGGACCGAGTCCGAGAACCGGGCGCCCGACTCGGGCTCGGGGCTCCGCCGGCCCAGCCGGTCGTCGCCCAGGAGCGCCCGGACGGAGTCGTAGCCGGTGACGAGCCACGCGGGGTCCCCCGCGGGCGTGGTCGTGCGCTGGATGGATGCGCCGCTCGCCATGGTTCCTGCCCCTCCTGTGCTGCCGCAGACGATGCGTCGTCGGCCAGCATACCCGCGCGCAGGGTCTTGTCTAACTCCGAGCCGGCCGGCGCCGGGCCGCCCGCCCCCGGAGTGCTCAACTGAGGCCCGTGCACAGCGACGCGACGGTGGACGCGCGCCAGCCGCCCGCGGCCGTCGGTGAGAGTGTCGCGCCCGAGCGTCCCGTCCCGGCGGCGCGCCGTTCCGCCTCGGCCCTGGAGCCGCTGGGGCTGGCGCTCCACGCGGTCGCCAGGACCATCCTGCTCCTGGCCCTCGCGGTCGTCTTCCTGCCCCAGCTGGCGTTCCCGCGGCGGGCGCCGGTCGCGCTCCGGCAGTACCTGCAGGCCTGCGGCGGCGGCTTCGTCAAGCTCGGCCAGACGCTGGCGATGCGGTACGACCTGCTCCCCGAGGCCTACTGCGACGAGCTCCTCGGGCTGCTCGACCGGATGCCGGCGGCGCCCCTGGCGCGGATCCGGCGCGTGATCGAGGAGGACCTGGGCCGGCCGTTGTCCGCGTGCTTCGAGCGCCTCGACCCGGTACCGCTGGGCTCCGCCTCGATCGCCCAGGTCCACGCCGGCCGGCTGCGCAGCGGCGAGGCGGTCGCCGTCAAGGTCGCCCGGCCGGGGGTGGCTCGGATGCTGCGCATCGACCTCGCCTACCTGCGGCTGGCGGCCCGGTTCGCCCGCCAGTTCGGCGTGCTCCGGCGCCTCGACCTGACGGCCATCGTCCGGGAGCTCACGCTGCTGACCAGGGAGGAGCTCGACTTTCGCCGCGAGGCGCGGAACGCGTCGCTGTTCCACGAGCGGCTGGCCCTGGACGACGTGGACCACCGGGCGCCCCTGGTCCATCACGAGCTGAGCGGCCAGCGCGTCATCACGATGGAGCGGATCGAGGGCCTGCCCATGACCAGCCTGCTGACGGCCGTGCGCCGCCGCGACCGGACCGCGCTCGCGCGCTGGGCCCAGCGCGGCATCCGGCCCCGCCGGACGGCGCGCCTGCTGCTCTGGTCGATCCTCGAGCAGACCATGCACCACCGGGTGTTCAACGCCGACCCCCACCCCGCCAACATGGTCGTCCAGGACGGCGGGACCCTGGCCTGGCTCGACTTCGGGATGGTCGGCTGGCTGGACGAGCACACGTGGGCGCACCAGGTCCGGATGCAGCGCGCGATCGCGATGGAGCAGGTGGAGACGGCGGTCGAGGCGCTGATGGACAGCCTGGCCCCGCTGCCGGCCCGCGACCTGTCCGGCTTCGAGCTGCAGGCCCGGGGGATCGTGCGCGACTGGATCCACGCCTCGCGCGACCCCCAGGCCACGACGGCCGTGCGCATGTTCCGGACGATGATCGTCAGCGACATGATCGTGCTCCAGCTCGACCCCGGGATGGACTGGGTGCCGGAGCTGCGCGAGTTCGCCAACGGCCAGACCGGCCGCCAGCTCCGGACGGCGCTCCGGCCGGAGGTCAGCCTGGCGACGATCGTGGCGGCCGGCCAGGCGTGGCTGCGGTTCTTCACCACGACGGCCAACCTGGTGAACTGGCTGGACGTCCGGGTGCCCGAGCTGACGGCCGCGTACCAGGACAAGTTCTCGAACCTGGGCCGTGTCGGGGTGCTGCTGCTCCGCTACCTGCGGGCCGGCATCGGGGCGTTCGTCGTCCTGGTCCTGGTGTCGCACGTGCCCCAGCTCGCGGTGGGGCCGCTGGCCGCGCTCGACGGGCGGACGGGCCACTATGTGCTGCCGATCGTGCTCGCCAGCGCCGCGGTCATCGTAGTGCTGAGCAGAGTGCTGGGAGAGATGAGGCAGCGGTGATTCCGATGGGAGGTCACGCATGACGGCGAACGACGGATCGATGGGCGCCCCGGCGCCCGAGGACATGGACGTCCGCAAGGCCAGCGCGCGGCTGCGCCGGGCCGGCGCCACGCAGTCCCGGAGGTCCATCGTGGCCGCCGCGGAGCTGCTGGGCGGCGTCTCCAACGCGAGCGCCGAGGCGTTCCGGGCCCTGAACCTGGCCATGACCCCGGAGGCGGTGACCAGCTCCGGCCTGGGGACCAGCCTGTACGCTGGCGTCCGGGACGGGAACGTCCGGTTCCTGGAGGAGCTCTCGCGCACGTCCCGGCGGGTCTTCGACGCGCTCAACCCCCCGGGCCCCGGCGAGCCCGCGCACGTCGCCGGCTCGGAGGACGTGCACATCGACTACGAGCGCCTGGCCCGCCTCGTCGCGACGGAGCTGCGCGAGCGCGAGCCCGCCAGCGGCTGAGGCGGGGGCGCCCGCCGGCGGGCTACTCGCCCGCCGGCGCCTCGGCCAGCAGCCGGCCGGTCACGTACGCGTCCGTGAGCACGCCCGGCGTGGCGTCCGCCCGCCTGACGCGGCCCCGCCGCCACAGGGCGCACGGCGCGTCGAGCGTCATGCCGTGCTGGACCTCGGGGCTCAGGTCGATCAGCTCCAGGCCGTCCGGCACCTCCCCCCTGGCCAGCTCACGGGCGTCCGCGGCGAACGTGCTGCGACGCACCCGGTCCACGATGGCGAAGCGGTACCCGGTCGTCCCCTCCTGCGAGGTCAGCACCCGCCAACCGCTCTGCCGGTCCGCATAGAGCTCGATGATCGACGCCATGACATCTCCTGCCGTCATCCGACCCGCCACGTACAGCAGGTACAGTTTTACATGGCAATGAAGTGGTATTCCGGCACTCACTTCTTGGTGAGCGCCAGACTCCGCACAGGGCTCAGACGGCGACCTCGTAGAAGAAGTTGGCGGGGTCGTCCAGGTCGTGGACCGTGACGCGTCCGAAGCCCGCCGCGCGGCACAGCTCCTCGACCGCCGGTGGCGGCAGGCCGAGCGTGCCCAGGCCGGCCCCGTGCGGCTCCGAGAGCGCAGACGACATGCAGCTGGCGACCGAGTAGCCGTAGAACATCGCCAGCAGCGGGTTGCGCCGGTCCGCCGTCCAGGTGCCGCTCGACCGGATCTCCCGGATCAGCCACGTGCCGTCGTCCCGGATCGCCCCCCGGATGGCGCCCGCCACCACGTCCGGCCGCGTCATGTCGTGGAGGCAGTCCAGCGTCATGACCAGGTCGTAGGCGCCGCCGGCGGCGAGCTCCTCCCCCCTCCCCGTCCGGAACGCGACGTTGCCGAGGCCGGACGCCGCCGCGGCCCGCTGCGCGTCGCCTATGGCGTGCCGGGACAGGTCCAGGCCCTCGAACCGGCTGTCCGGATAGGCCGCGGCCAGCGCCAGCAGCGCCCGGCCGCCGCCGCAGCCCACCTCGAGCACCCGCGCGCCGGCCCGGAGCCGGTCCTCGACGCCGGTCAGGGCAGGGATCACCCGCTGGACCAGGGCCAGGCGGGCGAACGGCCCGGACTGGCGGGCCAGCCGGTGCGCCGAGACCTGTCCCAGCTCGTCGAACGTCAGGCCCACCCCGGTCCGGAACGCCTCGACGAGCGCGTCCACGACGGCCGGCGGCGCCACCCCGCCGCCGAACGCGCCGGCCGCGAACACCAGGCTGTCCTGCTCCCTGGCCAGCACCAGCGCGCCCTCCTCGCGGAGCGCGAAGGACTCGGCCGCGTCGTCCGTGTCCACGAGGCGGGCGGCGGCCTGGCCGCGGAGCCACTCGCGCACCCACCGCTCGTGGAGGCCGGTCCGGGCGGCCAGCTCGGCGGAGGTCAGCCAGCCGGCGCCGTCCATGGCCCGGTACAGGCCCAGCCGGTCGCCCAGGTGGACCATCAGCGAGACGACCTCGCCCTGCTTGTACTGCCAGACCCGGAGGGCGAACTGGTCGACCGCGTCACGGTCGGGGGCGGAGGCGGGAGGCTCGCTCATGGCGACCATCATCGCAGCCGCCGGGTCCGGGGTCGTCAGCCGCCTGACTGGTGATCTGGCGACGCTCATCGCGTACTTCGTGGACTCCTGGAGCCGGCGAGACCCGCGCCTTACTCGCCCTTACTCACAGTAAACTTACTAGCGGTAAGTTTCAGCCGACCTGGCTTCTGGATCCGCGTCCGCGAAGCTGAACGCCGCGACCCGGCGCCAGAACCTCCTCATCCCGGCCCCGGCGGCACCGGTCGTTCCCGCTGGTCGAGCTGACGTCGGCAGTCGAGCCATCGCAGGCCCCTCCCCACCGCGGGGGAGGGGTCCTCGCGGCGCCGGGTGTCCCGGGCGTCATGTGTCCTGTCCCATTGTCACTGGCGGCGGTGGGGCGGACGATCAGTGCATGGCTGTCAAGGGAACGTGGACGACTGAAACGCCGCCCAACCACCTGCCGACGATCCTGGGGCTCGTCGCCATCGGCGCGATCGTCTGGATCGGGCTCGCCAACCACGCGGACCAGGGTCCGCGCCCGGCGCCCACCCCGTCGGCGTCGGCGACCCCGGCGCACTCGCCATCGCCGTCGCCGCGGCCCACAGTGGGTCCCGCCCAGGTCCGCGGCGGCTGAGCGCTGCGCGCTCGCCGGGGTGCGTGGCTGCCGCGCGGGCCGCCGGCCCGTAACGTGGCACCGTGGTCAGCGACGACGGCGGGCCCCGCTGCACCCTCCTGGCGTTCCGGGACCCCGTCGAGGCCGCCCGCGCGGCCCAGCTCGTGTACGTGCACGACTCCATGCCGGGCATCCGGCGCCACCGCTCGGACGCCGGCTTCGTCTACGTGCTGCCCGGCGGCGGGGTGGTCGAGCGGCCCGACCACCTGGCGCGCATCCACGCCCTGGCGATCCCGCCCGCCTGGACGGACGTCTGGATCTGCGTCACGCCGCGCGGCCACCTCCAGGCGACTGGCCGCGACGCCCGGGTCCGCAAGCAGTACCGGTACCACGAGCACTTCCGCCGGCTGCGGGACGAGACCAAGTTCTGCCGCATGATCGACTTCGGGCGGGCGCTGCCGGGCCTCCGGGCCGTCGTGGCGCACGACCTGGCCCGGCACGGGATGCCGCGCGAGAAGGTGGTCGCGACGTGCGTCCGGCTGCTCGACGCCAGCTTCATCCGGGTGGGCAACGTCGAGTACGCGCGGGAGAACGAGTCGTTCGGCCTGACCACGCTGCGGACCGACCAGGTCCGGGTCGCGGCCGGCCACGTGCGCCTGAGGTTCCGGGGCAAGGCGGGCAAGGAGCACGACATCGACGTCGGCGAGCCGCGCCTGGCCGCGATCGTCCGCCGCCTCCAGGAACTGCCCGGGCAGACGCTCTTCCACTACCTGGACCACGCCGGCCATCCGCGGACCGTGGGCTCGGCGGACGTGAACGCGTACCTCCGCGAGGCGACGGGCCACGACTTCACGGCCAAGGACTTCCGGACGTGGGCCGGGACGGTGATCGCGGCCCGCGAGCTCGCCGACCGGAGCCCGCCGCCGTCGCCGGCCGCGGCGAAGCGGGGCCTGAACGAGGCGGTGCGGGCGGTGTCGGAGAAGCTGGGCAACACGCCGGCCGTCAGCCGCAGGTTCTACGTCCACCCCGCCGTCGTGGACGGCTATCTCACCGGCGACCTGGCCCACGTCTGCCCCGACGACGCGAGCTGCGAGCGGGGCCTGCTCGGCCTGCTGGAGCGGCGAGCCAGGGCGGTGCTGTTCGGCCGCGCGGGCGGCCACGAGCCGGGCGGCCGGGCCGGCCTGGACCTGCGCGAGGTGACGCCGGGCAGCGGCCGGCGCGGGCAGCGCGGCGCCGGTTGGGCTAACCCGGGCTAACCGAACGTCGCGCCGCCCACCAGGTCCTCGCCGGGCCCGCACCCCGTCAGGAGATCCCCGCCGGGACCGCCGCCTCCTCCACCGAGAGCAGGTGCCACCGCCAGCCGTCCAGCGCCACGAACAGGCCGGTCCCGGCCAGCTCGTCGCCGTCCCGCTCGTACGTCGCGTCGGTCAGCAGCTCCGACAGCGCCCAGCGCCGGCCCCGGAGGTCGGCCCACGGCAGCTCGACCCGGCCCTGCGTCGGCTGGTCCGACAGGTTGACGACGATCACCTGACGCTCGGCGCCCTCCCAGCACCAGGCGACCAGGTTCTCGTGCGTCGGGTTGTCCGGCCAGCCCGTGCAGTCGAGCAGCCGCCACTCCCCCTCGCGCAGACCGCCGACGTGGACCGCGTGCAGCAGCCGCAGGTGGAAGTCGCGGAACTCGGCGTCCACCGGCTCGTCCGGCCGCCGGGCCAGGAATACCGGCAGGTGCACCCGGCGGCCCTCGAACTGCCCCTCGTGCCACAGCGTCGCGCCCGGCAGCGTCGCGATCGTCACCGCCGCGGCGCGCTCCTTGTCGCCCGGCATCACGGCCGCCGCTCGGGGCTCGTCGTGGTTCTCCAGGAATCGCAGCAGGTGCCGCTGGTAGTCCACGCCAGCGCTCAGGTGCGCCCGCACGTCGCCCGCGCTGTCGTGGAGCAGGCGGTCGTACAGCCGCTTGTCGTAGCAGTGGTCGAAGCCCTGCTGCTGGAGCGCCCACTCCATGTCCCAGTACGCCTCGGCCACGAACAGCATGTCCGGCTGCTGGGGCCGGACCCGGCCCAGCACCTCCGGCCAGAAGTCGGTCGCCGGCGCCGGGCCGACCCGGTCGCCCCACGTCCGTGTGAAGACGTCGTTCATGAGCAGCATCGCCATGTCGCAGCGGACGCCGTCGCACTGCGCGCCGATCTCGGCCAGCACCTCGGCCGTCGCGGCCCGGAGCGCGGGCGCGAACGCGTTCAGCTGGACGACGTCCGGCCACGGCGCGAAGTACGGGTCGCGGCCGAGCGCCAGCACCCGGCCCGCCACCTCGACGAACGCCGGCGGGGTCCGCTCCCGGTCCGCGGCGTCGCCCTGGACGAAGTAGTCCGGGTGCTCGGTCACCCACGGGTGGTCGGGCGCGACGTGGTTGGGCACGTAGTCCAGCAGCAGCCGCACGCCCCGGCGGGCGAGCTCCTCCCGCGCCAGCTCGAGGCCGGCCGGGCCGCCCAGCGCGCCGTCCACCACGTACCGGCGCACGCAGTAGGGCGAACCCACCACGTCGTCCGGGCCCACGTCGGGCAGGGCCTCCCGCCACGACCGCCGCAGCTCCTCGTTCGCCTGGGCGATGCGCAGCCCGGCCGGGCTGCGCTCCCACACGCCCATCAGCCACACGGCGTCCACGCCGGGCGGCGTCACGGCATCCCAGGCCTGAGCCGGCACCTCGCCGAGCGTGACCGGCCGGCCTCGCGCGCGGCCCAGCTCGCGGAGCCACACGACCGTGTTCACCTCGTAGATCACCGGGTGGGCCAGCCACCTCACGACGGCACCGCCTCGGCCATGCGGCGCCGCCCGAGCGCGCCCCGGCCCCGGCTGCGCAGGTCCTCCGCGCTGATCGCGTGGAACAGTCCGGCGGTGATCGCCGCCAGGCCGGTCCAGCCGGTCTGGTGGCTGGCGCCCAGGCCGGCGCCGTTGTCGCCGTGGAAGTACTCGTAGAAGAGCAGCAGGTCCCGCCAGTTCGGGTCCTCGTGGTACCTGGCCTGCCCCCCGTGCACCGGCCGCCGGCCGGCATCGTCGGGCAGGAAGATCCGCGTCAGCCGGTTGGAGATCTCGCGTGCCACCTCGTACAGGTTGCGCTGCTGGCCCGACCCCGTGGGGCACTCGACCGTCAACGTGTCGCCGTAGAACGCGTACAGGTTGAGGAGAGCCCGGACCAGCAGGATGTTGACCGGGAACCACACCGGCCCGCGCCAGTTGGAGTTGCCGCCGAACATGCCCGTGTCGGACTCGGCCGGCAGGTAGGACACGCGGTACTCCTCGCCGTGCACCCGGAACGTGTAGGGGTGCTCGGCGTGATAGCGAGACAGCGACCTGATGCCGTACGGGCCCAGGAACTCGTCCTCGTCCAGCATCCGGGAGAGGATGCGGCGCAGCCGGACCTCGCCGAACAGCGCGAGCAGGAACCGGTCGTCGCCGACCACGTCCGTGCGCCGGCCGGCGGTGAGCATGGCGGCGGGATGCCGGGCGATGAACTCCCGGGCCCCGGCCACGAGCTGCGGGTGGCGGTCGGCGTCCTCCCGGCTGATGACGGAGGTCGCCGCGAGCGGGATCAGGCCGACCATCGATCGCACCTTGAGCGGCGTCGCGGTGCCGTCGGGGAGGCGTAGGACGTCGTAGTAGAACCCGTCCTCCTCGTCCCACAGGCCGGCATCGCCGGAGCCGATGTGGTTGGTCGCGACGGCGATCCACGCGAACTGCTCCAGCAGGGTCTGGGCCTGCTCGACGTAGAGGGGGTCGTCCGTCGCCAGCTCGATCGCGATCTCGAGCATGTTCTGGCAGTACAGCGCCATCCACGCGGTGCCGTCCGCCTGGTCGAGCTGGCCGCCGGTCGGCAGCGGCGCGCTGCGGTCGAACACGCCGATGTTGTCCAGGCCCAGGAACCCGCCCTGGAAGACGTTGCGCCCGTCCCGGTCCTTCCGGTTCAGCCACCACGTGAAGTTCTTCAGCAGCTTCTGGAACGCGTTCTCCAGGAACGGCCGGTCGGCCCGGCCCCGGAGCTGCTTCTCCAGCTCGTACACGAAGAGGACCGCCCAGGCGTGCACGGGCGGGTTCACGTCGCCGAAGTTCCACTCGTACGCCGGGATCTGCCCGTTCGGGTGCAGGTACAGCCGGCGCAGCAGCAGGTCGAGCTGCCGCTTGGCGAAGCCGATGTCCACGAGCGACAGCGGGATGGCGTGGAAGGCGAGGTCCCACGCGGCGAACCACGGGTACTCCCACTTGTCCGGCATCGACAGCACGTCCTCGGAGACCATGTGGAACCAGCCGCTGTTGCGGATGCCCGGGTCGACCGCGAGCGGGTCCCGGTGGTGCTCGACCAGCCAGCGCTCGACGTCCAGGTTGTAGTACTGCTTGCTCCAGAGCATGCCGGCGGCGGCCTGCCGGATCACCCGCCGCTCCTCCTCGCTCGTGCCCGGCGGCGTGACCTCGTCGTAGAACTCGTCCGCCTCGGCCCGCCGGCCGGCGAGCACCTCCTCGAAGTCGGCGCCCCAGGACGGGCGCCCGGCCGGCTCCACGTTCGCCAGCCGCAGGCGGACCATCGAGCTCCCGCCCGGCTCCACCGTCAGCTCGTAGTGCGCCGCGACCCTGGTGCCCACGGCGTCCGGGTTGACCGCGTCCCGCTCCCCGTGCACCACGTACCGGTCGATGCCGTCCTTCACGTACGGGCTTGCGTTGGGGCTGCCGAAGATGCGCTCGTCGTTGGTCTCGTTCTCGGTGAACAGCAGCGGCACCGCGCGGTCGCACGTGAGCCAGCGGCGGCCCAGCGCGTCATGGTCGGCGATCACCGCTGCCGTGCCGGCGGCGGCCGGCAGCTCCATCAGCCGGGGCCGTGCCGTGCCGCCCGCCCACGACCACGTGTGGCGGAACCACAGCGTGGGCAGCAGGTGCAGCGTGGCGACGTCCGGCCCCCGGTTGTGCACCGTGACCTGCACCAGCAGGTCCTCGGGCGCGGCCTTCGCGTACTCGACGAACACGTCGAAGTAGCGGCCCTCGTCGAACACGCCGGTGTCGAGCAGCTCGTGCTCGAACCGGGTCCGGTCGCGGGCCCGGTTCTCCGCCACCAGCTCCTCGTACGGGAACGCCCGCTGCGGGTACTTGTACAGGCACCTCATGTACGAGTGCGTGGGCGTGCTGTCCAGGTAGTAGTAGCACTCCTTGACGTCCTCGCCGTGGTTGCCCTCGGCGTTCGTCAGGCCGAACATCCGCTCCTTCAGCATCGGGTCGCGGCCGTTCCACATCGCCAGGGCGAAGCACAGCCGCTGCCCCTCGTCGCTGACGCCCGCGATCCCGTCCTCGCCCCAGCGATAGGCGCGGGACCGGGCCTGGTCGTGCGTGAAGTACGACCAGGCGTCACCGGTGGTGCTGTAGTCCTCCCGGACCGTGCCCCACTGCCGCTCGCTCAGGTACGGACCCCATCTGCGCCACGGGATGCCTTGCTCATCCGCCTCCCGCAGGCGGCGCTGCTCCGCGTTGTCACCCATATCGCCACGCTATTCGGGCCCGCGTGGGCCCGGCGCTGCCGCCTCGGACGGCGGTTAGACAAAGCGATCGTCGCGCTCGTCCCGCTCGTCCCCGAGCAGCTCCCAGGGCACCCCCCACTCGCGCAGCAGCCGGCTGGCGGAGAGGACGCCGACCACCTCGCCGGCGCAGACCACCAGCAGGTGTCCGGCCCGCTGCTCAACCATCCGCGCGGCGGCCTCGGACGCGCACGCGTCGGGCCCGATCACGCACGCCGCCGGCCGCATGTAGCTGCCGACGCACACCACGTCGGTGCTGATGCGGTCCGCCACGGCGAGCAGGACGTCGCGCTCGGTGATCATGCCCACCAGTCGCCCGCACTCCAGCACCGGCAGCACGCCGAGCCGCGCCTCGCACATGCGCGCCGCCGCCGCCGCCAGCCCGTCGCCGGGCTCGACCGCCGGCGGCCGCGGCCGCATCAGGCGCTCGACGCGCAGCACCGGTGCCGGCGGCCGGACCCGACGCAGCGGCGGGGCCGGTGCGAGCACGTCCGATGACCGCCAGCCGACGGCCGGCTCAGTGGACGCCATGGATCCAACGCTGCCGGCNNGACAGGCACTCGCCGCGACCAGATGTGAACGGTTTGTGCAGCCGTCGCCCCGCGCCCGCGGCCGGGCCGGCCTCCCGGCCCTACGGTCGAGACAGGCGCGGGCTGGCGGACGCCCGCGCCGCCCGACAGGATCGGCCCGCCACGCCGGGCCAGGGAGTCAACAGATGGCGAGTACGACAGGCGACGTGCGGGGAGGCTACGACGCGACCGCAGGCGCGATGGCGATGCCTCAGAACGGCTGGGTGCTGTTCTCTGGGGTCATGCTGCTGTTCGCCGGCATCTGGATCGCGTTCGAGGGTCTGTTCGCCTTCTTCCGGTCCACCTGGTTCATCGGCAGCGCCGTCTTCGGATCGCTCTGGATCTGGGCGCTGGCCTGGCTGGTGTTCGGAGTCCTGATGCTCTCGGCCGGGTCGGCGATCATGGCCGGGCAGACGTGGGCGCGGTGGTTCGGCATCGTGGTGACGGGGCTGGCCCTGCTGCTCCACATGCTCTCGTTCGCGACGTATCCGTGGTGGTCGGCAGTGATGATCGCCGTCGACGTCCTGGTGCTCTTCGGGCTCACCGCGCGGTGGAACCGCTCGGAGGGCGCGCCCGTCGCGTAGCGACCTTCCCCCTCTCCCCCACAATGGGCCGACCTGCCCGCCGCGGCCGCCGCGGCCGCGGCGGCGGGCGGTCCCCCCGGGGGACCGGGTCAGCAGTCGGACTGGCGGCCGGCGACGATGGCCTGGCCGGAGCGCCAGAGACCGACGGCGGTCAGCAGCAGCCCCTGGACCAGGCGGAGCCGGTTCTGGGTCCGCACCGCGGTCTGGGCGATGTCGAGGCCGTTCTGCTGGAAGGCCAGGGCGTCCTGGAGGCGCTCGTCGGCCGCCGCCAGGCACGGCGGCGCGGGGTTGGCGGTCAGGTCGCGCCGGAGCGCGGCGACCTGGTTGCTGGCCTGCCCGAGCCGGGCGATGCACTCCGGCCGGCCGTCCCGGCAGCCGGCCAGGCTGCCGACGTCCGCGATCACGGCCGTGCCCCCCTGGACGAGCGCGGACACGTACGCGCGGTACTGCTGGTGCTGGCGGGCGTCGCCGGCTGACGGTGCCGGGCTCGGGGAAGCGGAGGGCTGGGCCGAGGCCTGCGGCGCCGGCGCGGCGGCCGCGGTCGTCGGGGCCGGCCGGAGCAGGGCCACGGCCAGCGCGATCGACAGGCCGCCCACGACCAGCACGGCGAGGAGCCCGAGGGCGATCCAGCGGGTTCGCGGGGCCATGGTCAGGCCGGCTCCGCGTCCGGCGGCAGCGCCGGATGGCACGGCACGCCGCCCAGGCGGACCAGCTCCGCCCGGACCGCCGGCTCGGTCACGGGCTGGGCCCGCGCCACCGCCGCCCACCCGCCGGGGGGCAGCGAGTCGGCCGCGAAGGCCACCTCGGGCCGGTGGAAGCCGCGGACCTGCTGGTCGATGAAGCCGACCAGCAGGCCGACCAGGCAGCCGATCACCGCCCCGGCCAGGCCCGCCAGCAGCCCGGCGAGCGCCGCCGCCGCGAGCGCGACCCCGACGACCAGCCCGCCGACGGCGGCCGCGGGGACGGCGCCGACCAGACCCGCCAGCCCGAGAACGACGCTGGCCGCGACCCAGCCGGCCAGCCCGGCCGCGCCCGCGGCGGGCAGGCCGAACAGCACCGCGCCCGCCACCAGGCCGACCAGCGCGGCGCGGCGCGGCCTCGTCACCCCGCGCGCCCGCCACGTCACGGTGCCCGACACGCCCCGGGACACCACGCCGACCGCCTGGATCCCGCCCCCGCGGTTGGCGTGGCGCCACACCTCGAGCGCCCGGACGGCCTGCTCCGCTCGCACCTCGTCGTCGAAGACGCCGACGACGAGCGGCGGCTCGTCCGGAGCGCTCGCCGGCGCCGCCCGACGGTCGAGCCGCGCCGGTGAGGAACCGCTCACCCCGAGACGCTGGCGCCGCGGCCGGCCTCGGCCCCCGCCGCGTTCCCGTGCAGCGCCTCCTGCAGCTGCTGCTCCGTCTCCCGCGAGAGGGAGGACTTGAGCACGGTGCCGCCGTACTTGCTGAGGGCCTCCACCGCCTTGTCCGGCGTCACCTTCTCGATGACGAGGAACAGGGCGGACGTGCCCGGCTCCAGCATGGCGCGGACCTGGTCCTGGAACTGGCGATCGATCCCGCTCTTCTCGATCCGGCCCATCAGCGCGCCGAGCCCGGCGCCGACCGCCATCCCGAAGATCGGGACGAAGAAGAGGAGGCCGAACAGCAGGCCCCAGAACATGCCCCAGGTCGCCCCGGCGCCAACGGGGTTGTGGCTGGTGGACACGTGGAACTTGCCCTCGCGATCGCGGCGCACCGAGGCGATCGCGTCGGACTGGATGATCAGCTCCTTCGCCAGTCGCTGGGCCTCCTGCTCCGCGAGCGCTCCCGTGGCCTCGTCCGGATAGCCGATTGCGATGAGATCTGCCATGGCCCGATCGTCACGGGCGGCGACGGGCCGCACATCATCCCGATGGGATGAAAACCGCCGCCGGCGCGTAGGTAGCGGCGGGCCCGGTTTAGGTAGCAATCCGGCTTCGGCGGGGGCGCCCCTGGCCCTAGCCTCCGCATCGTCGAGTCTCACGAGGAGGTGCGGCATGACGACGACGGCGGTAGCGACGGGGCGGGTCGGAAGCGCGGCACGGCTGCCGGTGCGCGGGCTCGTCTGCGCCCTGCTGGAGGGCGACGAGGAGGCCGCGGACGGGCTGGTGATGGGCCTGGTCGCGGCCGGCCGCTCCCGGATGTCCGTGTTCGCCGACCTGCTCCACCCGGCCCAGGCCCAGGTGGGCAACCTCTGGTACAGCGGCCACGCCACCTCGGCCGACGAGGTCCGGATCGCCGCGGCGATCCGGCGCATCGTGGCGCTGCTGGAGCCGACGCCGGCGCCCAAGCCCGTCCGGCGCGGGTCCTCCTGCGTGATCGCCGTCCCCCACGACGACCCGCACGACCTGGGCATGACGATGCTGACGCTCGCGCTCCAGGACGACGGGTGGAGCACCGTCCAGGTGGGCGCGGCGCGGGCGCTGGCCGACCTGGCCGACGTGGTCCGGGACCGCCGGCCCCAGCTGTTCTGCCTGTCGGCGGCCGTGCTGCCGCCGCTGCCCCAGGTCGAGCGCCTGATCGGCGCCGTGCGGGCGGTCCGGATCCCGGTGCTGGTCGGCGGCGCCGCGTTCGGTCGCCGGCCCGACCTGCACGGGAGCCTGGGCGCGGACGGGCTGGGTACGGACGTGCGGATCGGCGTCGTGATGGCCCGCCGGCTGGCCGGGCGGTGAGCGGCGCGGCTCCGGCCCGGGCCAGGACGACCCGGCCCGGCCGACGGCACGACCACGTCGTCCGCGCCGGGCTCGTCGAGCGCCTGCTGGCCGCCCGCGACGTCCGCGTGGTGCTGCTGGCGGCCGGCGCGGGCTCGGGGAAGAGCACGCTGCTCGCGCAGTGGGCCGAGCGCGACCCGCGGCCGTTCATATGGGTCTCGCTGGACCCCGCCGACGACGATCCGGCGGTGCTCGCCGGCGACGTCGAACGCACCCTGGCCGCGGGGTCGCTGTCGCCGGAGCGGCCGTTCGTGCTCGTGATCGACGGCGCGCAGGTGCTGCGGTCGCCCGCCTGCCTGGCGCTGCTGGCGACGCTGGCGGACAACCTCCCCCCCGCCTGCCAGCTCGCGATCGCCAGCCGCGGCGAGCCGGCCCTGCCGCTGGCCCGCTGGTCGGTGCAGGGCGACCTCCTCCGCCTCGGCCCGGAGCAGCTCGCCATGTCGCGGGAGGAGGCGGCGGAGCTGATCGGCGGCGAGCAGGCGCTCCGCCCCGACGAGCTCCTGCTCCTGCTCCGGCGGACGGAGGGCTGGGTCGCCGGGCTGCGCATGGCCCGCATCCGCCTGCGCGAGCACCGCCCGGACGGCGCGGCGGCGTTCGGCGGCCACGACAGGCTGGTCGCCGACTACCTGCGCGACGAGGTGCTGGCGCCGCTGGGCGACGACCGCGCCCGGCTGCTGGTCTGGTCGTCCATCCTCGACCGTCTGTCCGGCCCGCTCTGCGACGCCGTGCTGGGCTGCGCCGGCTCCACCGCGGCGCTGCGCGAGATCGCGCGCCTCGACCAGTTCGTGCGGCCGGTGGACCGCGCCCGCGGCTGGTACCGCTGCCACCCGCTGCTGCGCGAGGCGCTCCGGGCCGAGCTGCGGACCCACGGCGCGGAGCTGGCGGCCGAGCTCCACCGCCGGGCCAGCGCCTGGCACGAGACCGAGGGCGACCCGCGCGCCGCGATCGCCCACGCCCGCGCGGCCGGCGACGGCGGCCGGGCCGGCGACCTGGTCTGGGCAGGCGTGGCCCCGCTGCTGTGCCGCGGCCAGATCGCCACGATGGACGGCTGGCTGGCGGAGTTCCGCGAGGACGAGATCGCCACGCAGCCCACGCTGGCGCTGGCCGCGGCCTGGTGCCGGCTGGAGCGCGGCGACCTCGCGGGCGCCCGGCGCTGGTCGGCCGCCGCCGAGGGCGTCGCCTGGCCCGGCCCGCTGCCGGGCGGCCCGGCGACCGTCGCGGCCGCCGTCGCGATCCTGCGGGCCGCGACGGGGGTGGACGGCCTGACCCGGATGGCCGCGGACGCCGCGCTCGGGCAGGCCGGCGACCACGCCGTCGGGGTCTGGCGGTCCCTGTGCGACCTGCTCGGCGGCGTCGCCCTGCGCCTCAGCGGGGACCTGGCGGGCGCGGCGGCGGGCGTGGCGGCGGCCGAGCGGCGCGCCGTCACCGCGCCGGCGCCCTCGTTCCGGGTCCGGGCGCTGGCCCAGCTGGCCACGATCGCCGCCGAGTCCGACGACTGGGACGAGGCCGCCGAGCTGATCGCGCGGGCGCGGGCGGCCGCCGAGCGCGAGGGGCTGGTGGACGACGTGGGCGACATCGAGGTCTGCGCCGTGTCGGCGCTGGTCCTGGCCCGGCTCGGGCAGCCCGCCGACGCCGCCCGCGACGCTCGTCGGTGCCTCCGCCTGCTGGAGGCGCGGGCCAACGTGCCGCCGTGGCTGGCGGTGGACGCGCGCATCCTGCTCGCCCGCGCCGGCCTGCTGGTCGGCGACGTCACGGCGTCGCGGACCCTCCTCCGGGACGGCGGCCGGGTGCTGGCGGGCATGACCGACGCCGGCGCGCTCGGCCGGCGGCTCCAGGAGACGCTGCTGCGGGCCGAGGCGTTCCCCCTGGCCGGCATCGTCGCGGCCGCCCCGCTCTCCCGGGCCGAGCTGCGCGTGCTGCGGTTCCTGCCGACGCACCTCTCGTACCGGGAGATCGGCGAGCGGCTGCACGTCTCCCAGTGCACGGTGAAGAGCCAGGCGCTGGCGACGTACCGCAAGCTCGACGTCTCGTCCCGGAGCGAGGCGGTCGAGCGCGCGGTCGCCCTGGGGCTGATCCAGGAGCCGGGGATGCCGGCGCCGGCATAGGCGGCGCGGGCTCAGCGGCCGGCGCGGGGCCGGACCTGCCCGACGACCAGGGCGACGACGGTGACCAGGTAGAGCTGGCCCGACAGGCCCTCGAGGACCGCGAGCGCCCGGCCCACGCCCAGCGCCGGGACGTAGTCGCCGTAGCCCACGGTGGCCAGCGTGACGAAGCTGAAGTACGTGTAATCGGAGCTGTTGGCGGCGGGATGGCCGGCGAAGTAGGCGCTGCCGCTGAGGCCCGACACGGCGGACGCGAGGCTCGCGAAGAACATCCCCAGCACGACGTAGATGCAGAGCGCGGCCGTGACCGACTCGATCGTGATCTCCAGGTGGCGGCGGTACTGCAGCACGATCGCGACGGGGACGAGGGCGATGAGGCCGGCGATGGCCAGGTCGGCCATGCCGCCGAACGGCCTCCCGCCGGACGCCGCGCCCGCCGCCGTCCCCACCGCGATGGCGACCCCGGCCAGGCCGAGGCCGAACAGGGCGCGGTTGGCGCCCGCCCGGGAGAGCGCGGCGAGGACGGCGCCGCCCAGCAGCAGCGCGCTGACCAGCCGGCCCCAGGTGCCGGTCGGGGCGATCACCGCGAACGTGAAGGCGGCCGTGAGGAGCAGCAGCACGACGCCGTACCGGGTGAATGCCGGTGCAGACGCTCCGCCGGCGTCCGCCTCCGCGCGCTCCCGGATCGTCATGCCGCCATTGATCCGCGAGCGGCCACCGCTCCGCGGGGCCGGCCGGGCGCCGCTTCGACGAATCCTTGGACGCCCGACCGCCGCTACGCCGGGTCGGCGGGGCCTCCGTCCGGCAGCGCGCCATCCGCCCAGCCGTAGCCCCAGCCGTCCAGGTCGGGGTGCGCCAGCCGGTGCGCGCCCAGGATGCTGCAGGCGTGCGCGCGGTGCTCGTTGGCGTGGTGCACGGCCTGGACCACGAGCATCCAGGCCCGTGCGCCCGGACGGCCGCCGCGCGGCGCCGTCTCCCGCTCGGGGTCGGGGCCGCTGGCCAGGTAGGCGCGCCAGCCGTCGCGGGACCGCTCGGCCCGGCGGCGCAGCACGTCCGGCGGCGCCGCGCCCTCCAGCGGCTCGTCACCGGTGCCGGTCAGCCGGGCCAGGTAGTCGGCGTCGGCGTCGACCAGGTGCGTCAGCGTCTCGTGGAGCGTGCCGTACGTGCCCGGCGTGGTCGCCGCCAGCGCCTCCTCGCCCAGCTCCAGGCTCCGCTCCAGGAGGGCCTCGGTGGCCCAGCCGGAGTGGCCGAGGAACCGTTCCAGGACGGCGTCGGCCCACGGGCCGGCCACCACCCCTGCCGGCGGAGTGGGGCCGGACTCGACGAAGGCCAGGGTGGACAGGTTCGGCGGCTCGATGCCGGCCGCGCCGAGGGCGGTGCCGATCTGGGCCCGGTGGTCGTCGCCGTGCTGCACGTACTCGACCAGGACGACCCAGTCGGTGACGCCGACGCGCCGGCCTTCATGGACCCCCCAGGCCAGTCGCCGGGGGTCGGGGCCGGCGGCCAGGACGGCGCGGAGGCGCTCCGTGCTCTCCTCGGCCAGGACCGCGAGCCGGTCCAGACCCCCCAGCTGGTCGCGCTGCACCCAGTCGCTGGGGTCGTCGCCCGTCAGCCGTTTGAGGTAGCCCTGCTCGCCGCGGACGACGTGGTGGAGCGTGGTCGCGATCGGCCCGAACGTCCCGGGGACCTCACGCTCCAGCACGGCCGGGTCGAGGGCGGCGCAGGTGCGCAGCACCTGGCCGGTCGCCCAGGCGTTGCGCTCGTAGAGCGCGAGGACCGGGTGCATGGCGCTGCCTCAGCCGGCCGCGGGCGCGGCGGTGGGCTCGGCCCCGTTCATCCGGCGCCGGGGGCCGGGTCGGCCGCCGGCGTCGGGGGCGATGCCCACGAGCTGCTGCTCCAGCTCGCCGCGCTGCCGGAGCAGGTCGCGCAGCCGCTCCTGCTTCGCCTGCATGCCGCTGAGCTCGTCCACCAGCTTCACGACCTCGCGGTTCAGCTCCTCGAGCGCCTTGGTGTCAGCCATCTGGTTCTCCTTCGTAGTGCTGCGTCGGGTGGCCCGCCAGGGGCGGCGAACAGAATACCTGTTCGGTCGCGCGGGCCGCATCCTGTGCGACGTGCGAGCACAGGACCCGGTCGCCTACCGGGCGGCCACGGCCGCCGACGCGGACGCCGTCGCCGCCCTGCACGCCGACAGCTGGCGCCGCCACTACCGCGGCGCGTTCGCCGACGCCTACCTCGATGGGGACGTCGTGAGCGATCGCCGGCGCGTGTGGACCGCCCGCCTGGCGGCCGCTGGCGACGACGCCCGCACGATCGTCGCCGAGAGCGCGGGGCGGGTGATCGGCTTCGTCCACGTCGTGTTCGACGACCACCCGACGTGGGGCGCGCTGCTGGACAACCTGCACGTCACGTTCGAGCGGAAGCGGCAGGGGATCGGCGCCCGGCTGATGGTCCGGGCCGGCGCGGCGGTGACGCAGGCGAGACCGGGCTCCCTCCTCTACCTGTGGGTCCTGGAGCAGAACAGCGCGGCCCAGGCCTTCTACGAGTCGCTCGACGGCCGCTGCGTCGAGCGGGACCAGGTGGACCCGCCGGGCGGCGACCCGACGCGGCTGGCCGGCACGCCCTGGAAGCTGCGCTACGTGTGGACGGACCCGGCGGCGCTCAGCCGCCTCGAGGAGTGACGCGGTCCGCGAACGCGCAGACGTCGTCCAGCACCTCCCGCTGGTTGGTCTCGTTGAAGATCTCGTGCTTCGCGTCCTCGTAGACGCGCGCGGTGAAGTCGGCGCCGCCCAGCCGCTCGATGGCGGGACGGCTGATCGCGAGCGGCACCAGCGCGTCCTCGCCTCCGTGCAGGTAGAGCGTGGGCAGGCCGCCGAACCCGGGGCCGGCCTCGATGGCGGCCAGGCCCGACCGCATCGCCTCCAGCATCGCGCGCCGGAAGGGGCCGTTGTACACGAGCGGGTCGGCGAGGTACGCCTCGCCGACGGCCGGGTCGCGCGACAGCGTGCCGGGGTCCAGCTCGATCTCGGGGAGCTCGGGCAGCGAGAGCAGGGCCTCCGCGAACTCGTGGCGGCCGACCAGCGGCCCGGACAGCACCAGGCCGGCGAGCTCGTCGCCGTACCGCTGCGCGTAGCGGGCGGCGATCAGGCCGCCCATCGAGTGGCCGATCAGGACGACCGGGAGGTTGGGATGGGCGTCGCGGGCCATCGACGCCACGTGGTGGAGGTCGTCAACGGCCTCCTCGAAGTCCACGATCACCGCCCGCTCGCCGCCCGAGAGACCGTGCCCGTGATGGTCCGGGCTCCAGACGGTGGCGCCGCGGGAGACGAGGGCGGCGGCCACGTGCGCGTAGCGGCCCGAGTGCTCGGCGTAGCCGTGCGCGATGAGCGCGATGCGGCGCGGGCTCTCGGTGTCCCAGACGTGGACGACGATCGGCTCGCGCGACCCCGCGAAGGTCTCCGTGCGGTGCGTCATCGCTGCATGGTAAGTGGCAGAATCGCCTGACCGTGCCCCGCCAGAACCGGGTGACGCCGTACGGCGACCTGATCGCCACCGAGGCGCGGGGGACCCTGATGGGCAACCGCGGCTGCATCCACTCGGACGACGAACGCGTCGTGCGGCGCTGGCAGGTGCGGCGCTGGATCGCGTGCGCCCTGTCCTTCCGGGGCCGGTGGCGGTACGTGATGCCGCCCGGCCGGTGGACCGCGCTGTTCTTCCTGGACGAGGCCACCGCCCTGGCGGCCGGCCACCGGCCATGCGCGGAGTGCCGGTGGGCCGACTACCGCCGGTTCCAGGACGCCTTTCTGGCCGCCCACCCGGGCCACCCTGTAGGCGCCGACGCGATGGACCGCACCCTCCACGAGGCCCGGGTCGGCGAGGGGCGGCGGAAGCGGACGTACGCCGCGCCGGCGGGGTCGCTGCCGGAGGGCGCGTTCGTCGAGGTGGACGGCCGCCCCTGGCTGGTGCGGGGCCCCGAGCTGCTGGCGTGGACGCCCTCGGGCTACGCCGGGCGCCGCCCGCGGCCGGCCGGCGAGGTGACGGTGCTGACGCCGGCGCCGGCGGTCGCGGCCATCCGGGCCCGGTACGCGCCCGGGGTGCACCCCTCGGCCGGGGCGGGCGCCGCGAGATGACCTCAGCTCTGGCGCCGAGGGTCGCCGTGGTCAGCCCTCGCCGCGCCCAGACGATCCACGGGTTCGGGGCCTCCGGGGCCTGGTGGCCGCACGACCTGATCCGGTTCTCCCCGGAGACCAGGGAGCGGGTGGCGGACCTGCTGTTCGGGCCCGACGGCCTCGCCCTGAGCGTCTACCGCTACAACCTGGGCGGCGGGGGCGTCGGGGTGACCCGGCCCTCCCGCGCGCCCGAGACGTTCATGGTCGGGCCAGGCGCGTACGACTGGTCTCGCGACCCGGGCGGGCGCTTCTTCCTGCGCCGGGCGGCCGCGATGGGCGTCCCGGTGCTGGTCGGCTTCGTCAACAGCGCGCCCGCCACCTGGACCACCAACGGCCGGTGCTGCGGAGGCGCGCTGCGGCCCGGGACCGAGGCCGACTACGCGCGCTACCTGGTGGACGTCGTGCTCGAGCTCCGGGCGCGGGAGGGGGCGACGCTCTCGTACGTGAGCCCGATGAACGAGCCGGACGACAGCTTCCCCGCCGCCATCCAGGAGGGCATGGCGGTGCCGCTCTTCCAGCGCCTCGTTCTGGTGCGGGCCGTCGCGGCCGAGCTGGCCCGGCGCGCTCCGTTCGCCATGGTCATCGGCGACGAGTCCAGCCGCGTCCTCCGGCAGTTCCTCCGCCGGGCGCCGGTCTGGCTCGGGCTGGGCGGCGCGGCGCGCGTCGGGGCCGTCGTCCACCACCTGTACGACTTCCCGTCGGACCTCCCGCTGCGCGCGGCCCACCTGGTGGGCGCCGTCTTCCGCAAGCCCCTGTGGATGAGCGAGATCTGCTGCTTCGACAGCCGGACCGGGGGCTACGGCCAGCAGTACGACCCGACGATGGCCGGCGCGATGCCGCTGGCCAACCTGGTCTGGCGGAGCCTGGCGCTGGCCGGCCACGCCGCCTTCCACTGGTGGCTCGCGCTGTCGCCCGAGATCGGCGCCGACCCGAGCGCGGATCCCGCCGCCGCGACGCGGCCCAACGACCTGGGCTGGAACGACGGTCTCGTCTACTACGACCCGCGCCACGCGGAGAACGGCAACGAGCGCCTGTACGTCACCAAGCGCTTCTGGGCGCTGGCGAACTTCAGCCGGTACGTGCGGCCGGGCGCCGTCCGCCACGCGGTGCGGGGCCTCCCGGACGACGTGCGCCTGCTGGCGTTCCGGACCGCTGACGGTTGGGCACTCGTCGCCATCGCCAACGCCGCCGAGGGCGCGTGCAGGCTGCGCGTCCGGGTGCCCGCGGAGCCGGGCACGGCGCCGGGCGCCGCGACCGCCTACGAGACCAGCGCGGCGCGGGACCTCGAGCCGGTGGCCGCGCCGGACCTGGACGCGGGCGGGCTGCTGACGCTCACGCTGCCGGCGCAGAGCGTGACGACGGTGCTGGTGCCGGTCAGCTCGGCATCGGGCTGATAGCCACGACCCAAGCAGGCGGCCACAAGTCACGTCCGGAACCATGGGTCGGCTGTGGTCTGTCCTCAGCGGGGTGAAGCACGAAGCCACGGAGGACACGAAGACGCACGAAGCGCCTGGTGCCGAACTGGCGCGTCCATCTCGGCAGGCCCTTCGTGCGTCTCCGTGATCTTCGTGCCTCCGTGCTTCAATAGCTCGAGACAGATCGCGCGACTCAACGTATTCCGGACAGGACTCCTGGAGACCTGCTCAGGACTCGGCGCGGCCGTCCGCGGGCGCCGCCGCCAGGCGGTCCGCCTCCGCCGCGCGCTTCGGCGCCTCCCCGGGCGCGTCGGGCAGGCCCCGCTTCACCGCGTCGAGGATCGTCAACCCCTGGCTGACCAGGCCGGCCGCGATCTCGCTCAGGCCGTCGGCGCCGTTCAGCACGTTCACGTTCGCGCCCGCCAGGCCGCCCGCCGCCTCCTTGACGATCTGCGGCAGCTGGTCGATCAGCATGCGGTCCAGGGCGACCCGGTTGTGGGACGCGGCCGCCTCGGCCTGGACCTTCATGCGCTCGGCCTCGGCCCGGGCCAGGATGCGCACCCGCTCGGCCTCGGCCTCCGCCGGCTTGACCACCTCGGCCACCAGCTGCTGCTGGCGCAGCTCCGCCTCGCGCTGAGCCAGCTCGGTCCGCGCCGCGATGACCTGGAGCTGCGCCTGCGCCTCGGCCAGCGGTCCCGCCTGCGCCGCCTCCGCCTGCGCGCGGTCCACCTCGGCCTTGTACTGCGCCTGCACGACCGCGGTCTGCCGGGCGTACTCGGCCTGCTTGCGCTGCGACTCCTGCTGCGCCATGGCGGCTTCCTGCGTGGCCTGCGCCTGCGCGATCTGGGCCGACCGGCGGATCGCCGCGCTGTGCGGCGCGGCCATCGCGTCGATGTAGCCGGATTTCAGGTCGTCGATGGACTGGATCTGCAGCGAGTCCACGATGAGGCCGATCTTGGCCATCTCGGCCTTGGAGCCGTCGAGGACCTCGGTCGCCAGCTTCTGCCGCTCCGTGACGATCTCCTCGACCGTCATCGAGCCGATGATCGAGCGCAGGTGGCCGGCGAAGATGCGCCCCGTCAGCGTGGACATCTGGTCCTGGTCCGACAGGAACCGCTGGCCCGCGTTGACGACGCTCTCATCGTCGTTGCCCACCTTGAACGCGATGACCGCCCGCACGTTCAGCGCGATGCCCTGCCGGGTCACGCACGTCTCCGCGACCTCGGCCTCGCACATCGACAGCGTCAGGAAGCCGACCTTGCGGAAGAACGGCAGGACGAAGGCGCCATGGCCGGTGACGACCCGGAAGGGCGCGTGGTCACTGCCGCGCCTCCCGCCGGATACCAGCATCGCCATGTCCGCGGCAGGAACGCGATAGCCGAGCATCTACTTCTCTCCTCCGCCGGGTTGAACGGGCCCGGTGTCCCACGGATTGGTCCACTCGATGACGTCGACCGTCCTGGCGCCGCGGGAGTCCGTGACCAGCACCGTCGTGCCCTTGGCGAGCGGATAGTCCGACCAGGCCAGGAACGTCTCCGATCCGCCCCGGATCCTGAGCTGCACCTCGCCCGGCCCTTCAGCCCCGCGCGTGCCCACCACGAGCACGCCGACGAGGCCGATGGAGGGCTCGTCCCGACGCCACGGCTCCGCGTCGCTCATCGCGGTCACACCGCCCGCGCGAACATTTGCCCCACATGCTACGGCGCCCGGCGAGACGGGCGAGCGGGCCTGGTCAGCCCCCGCAGGGCTGCGACTGGACGACGTTTGCGGGGGCCCGCGTGGCGAAGTCCTTCCCACACATGGCGAGCGTCGTGGAGGGGAACTTCAGCGTCAGCAGCTCGTAGTCGGTGACGTCCGCCGTGAAGCCGCCGGACGGCGCGAACGTGGGATCGTTCGTGCCGGTGACCTGGCCGCTGGCCGAGCGCGCGCCCACCGCGCGCACCGTGCCGATGGCGCGGCCGCCGTCCGTGATCAGGTTGTTGACGATCTGGTCGCAGGGCGGCGCCCCCTCGCCGCACATCCGGTACGTCCGCCACTCCAGGCTGAACGACCCGTCGGGCGAGATCGTCAGGCCGGCGCCGTGCCGGGACCAGACCCCGACGAACGGCGTCAGGTCGTTCGAGCGGGCCGACGCTGACGCCGGCTGGCTGGCGGCCGGCGCCCCCGGGCCGGCGCACGCGGCGAACGCCAGCGCCAGCAGGAGCAGCCCTCTCGTCATCGCGCCAGTCTACGGCCGGCCGGCCGGCGATTTTGGCATCCTGGGAAGGCCACACGTCCACGGCGACGACACCGCAAGGAGGGAAGGACAGTGCCCGAACGGTTCGGTGCCCCACGCTCGGCGAGACGGCTGCTCCTGGCGCTCGGCCTCGGCCTGGCCGCGCTGACGGCCACGGGGCTCAGCTCCGCGGCGATCGCGACCAGCCACACCGGTGACGCCAAACTGCACCCGTTCACGATCAACAGCCCCAACTTCCGGGAGGACCGGCCGCTGCCCGTCAGCGCCGAGGCGAACGCCCCGGCGTTCGGCTGCAACGGCCAGAACCAGGCGCCGGCGCTGCGCTGGCAGAACGTGCCCGCCGGCACGATGAGCTTCGCGTTCACGATGAACGACGTGGACGCGCCGGTCGCCGGCGGCTTCCACCACTGGATCGTCTACAACATCCCGGCGGCGGTGCACGAGCTCGCCGGCCACGGCCAGAACCCGTTCACCGAGGGGACGAACAGCGCCGGGACGACGGCGTTCTTCGGTCCCTGCCCGCCGCCGACCGGGCAGGTCCACCACTACATCTTCACGGTCTACGCGCTGTCGGTGGCGCAGGTGCCGGGCGACCACCTGACGTTCGAGCAGCTGCTGCAGGCGATCGCGCCCGACGTCGTCGGCGCGACCAGCACGATCGGCACGTTCCGGCGGCCGCTGGACGACTGAAAGCTCAGCGACATCGCCACGGGCGAGCGAGCGGGCGGCCCCGCTCCCCTCGCCCGTGGCCCCCGGCAGCGGGCGGCACGAGTGCGGCACAGTTCTGCTGATGAGTCGGTCAGACCTCAGCAACGAGCTCATCGAGCGCCTCACCCGCTACGTCCGCATCGACACCCAGAGCGACGAGGCGTCCGCCGAGACGCCCAGCACCGCCAAACAGTGCGACCTGCTCGATCTCCTCGCCGGCGAGCTGCGGGAGATGGGGGCGCGCGACGTCACGCAGACCAGCTACGGCGCGGTGCTGGCCACGATCCCGGCGACGGTCGCGGCCGGCGTCCCCGTCATCGCGTTCCTGGCCCACGTGGACACGGCGCCGGCGTTCAACGGGACCGGCGTGAAGCCGCTCGTGCACCGCGAGTACGCGGGCGGCGACATCGTCCTGCCGGACGACCCGGGCATCATCCTCTCCCCCGAGCGGCTGCCCTACCTGGCCACCAAGGTCGGCGACGACATCGTCACGGCCAGTGGGACCACGCTCCTGGGCGCGGACGACAAGGCCGGCGTGGCGATCGCGATGACGCTGGCGCGCCACCTCCTCCGGAACCCCGACCTGGCCCATGGCGAGATCCGCATCTGCTTCACGCCCGACGAGGAGATCGGCCACGGCGTCCACCCCGACCTGCCGGCCGACCTGCGGGCGACGGCCGCGTACACGCTGGACGGGGGCGAGGTGGGCGAGATCGTCTTCGAGACGTTCTCCGCGGACCGGGCGGTCGTGACCGTCCGGGGCGTCTCCACCCACACCGGCGACGCCCGGGGCCGGATGGTCAACGCGCTCCACCTCGCCGCGAAGATCGTGGACACCCTGCCCCACGTCACGCTCACCCCCGAGGTCACCGACGGCCGCGAGGGCTTCATCCACGTCCACCGGATGAGCGGCAACGCGGCGGTCGCCGAGCTCCATTTCATCCTGCGCGACTACGAGACCGAGGGCGTGCGCCGGCACGGAGCGCTGCTGGAGCAGGTGTGCGCGGCCGTGCAGGCGACCGAGCCTCGGGCGCGCATCACGTGCGAGATCATGCCCCAGTACCGGAACATGCGCTACTGGCTGGAACAGGACATGCGGCCGGTCGAGCTGGCCACGCGGGCCTGCCGCGAGCTCGGCGTCGAGCCGTTCTCGAAGGCCATCCGGGGCGGCACCGACGGCTCCCAGCTGACCGAGCGCGGCGTCCCGACGCCCAACCTGTTCACGGGGATGCAGGAGGTGCACGGGCCGCTGGAGTGGATCAGCGCGCAGGACATGGCCAGCTCGACCGAGCTGTGCGTGCGGCTGGCCCGGCTGTGGGCCGAGGAGCCGGCGCCCGTGCAATAGACCCGCCGGTGAGTCAGACCGACCGATCGTTGTTTCGGGCGGGGCGGAGTGGCTGCCGGGCCACCGGCTTGGATGTGGGAGTTCAACGAGGGGGCCTCCGGTGCGCACTGTGCCGCCCTTGGGTGGCAACCACGCTACGAGTGGCCCATGCCGTACGGGAGCCACCCATGCACCCGTCCATGAGGTGGCCGCGGTACGGCAAACCGTCGGCAGAGGCGCAAGCCCACCAGCGGGCGCCACGTGGGGCAGCCGCTGTCCGACGTTCTGCACAACGGGGCCATGTTGGGTCCCCACGCCGGCGCGGGCGCGGCGTATGTGTAGAAGGGAGCGCCCATGGCAACACTGGCACCGCCGCGACCCAGGAGCTACGACGACAGCTTCTGGAAGCCGATCAGCCTCTGGCTGACCACGACGGACCACAAGCTGATCGGCATCATGTACATGACGACCGGGGTGCTCTCGTTCGTGATCGGCGGCGTCTTCGCCCTGGTCATGCGCCTGCAGCTGAGCGCGCCCAACGCCCAGGTGATCACCGCCGAGACGTACAACCAGCTCGTGTCGGCGCACGGGACGACGATGATCTTCTTCTTCGTCACGATCTTCATGACCGGCATCGCCAACTACTTCGTGCCGATCATGGTCGGGGCCCGGGACATGGCGTTCCCCCGTCTCAACCTGCTCGGGTTCTGGATGATCCCGGTCTCGATCGTGGTGTATTACGTCGCCTTCTTCACGGGCGGGGCGCTGAACGCGGGCTGGACCGGCTACCCGCCGCTGACGTCGCGCCAGTTCAACCCGGGCCTGGGCGTGGACTTCTGGAACCTGAGCCTGATCATCTGGGCGATCAGCGGGATCGCCGCCTCGACCAACTTCCTGACCACGATCGTGGCGCTGCGGGCGCCGGGCATGCGGCTGAGCCGCCTGCCCCTGTTCGTCTGGGCGCAGATCTCGACGTCGATCCTGCTGCTGATCGTCGGCGCCCCGCTGGCCGCGGCGATGATCCTGCTCCAGTTCGACCGCCAGTTCGGCACCAACTTCTTCACGACCGCGGGCCGGCCCGTGCTGTACCAGCACCTGTTCTGGTTCT